>NZ_JARFVE010000070.1:0-679 GCF_029194105.1 Rhizobium mulingense
CCGATTCCAGATCTTGTAGAGATTTCTCGCAAGGTCTTTGTCAAACATCTCCAGGGTCTCACCGTCCACCCGGCTGCACCACGGTTGGCTTTGACCGCTTTGTAAGCTTCGTACACTTGCCGCTTCTCAATCCGAAACGGCTTGTCTGTCGTACCTATCGAGTCATCCTGTTTCCGGTTGTTCCAAACAATACGACCACCTGATCCGATCCCTTTGCTCCGGCCCCATTACAGGGCCCTCAACGCTCATACGGATCGGTCCGCCCCAGTCTCCTGCATCGGTACTCTCGCCTTACGGTTTCTCCGCTTGGGCTTCTCCCTTGGCATCAGGAGCCTGGTTCCTGCAGTTCCGCGTGAAAGCCTGTGTCCAACTCACGCCCCCTCTACGCCGGTCGCCGCCCGCCCAATCATCAGGCACCCGGCCGACTTGTCCCAGGATGACGAAACAGTCCTGGTTTCGACGACGCTTAGATTCATAACGGCGCGTCTTCGGAGGGTTCACTTTCGTTCGTCTTTCGGACACGCACCTGCTCGGATCTCGTCCGAACTTTTCATCCGACGCTCACCACCACGGCTCTTTATCGCAGCAGCTCGGACTGGTTTGAGACCCGCTCCTGAAAGCCGATCCCGGAGGGCCATCCTCCATCATTCACGCAGCTTCACGTTACGGGGTTAGCTCA
>NZ_JARFVE010000071.1:0-658 GCF_029194105.1 Rhizobium mulingense
CGTCCTGAAGCGCCGGCGCGCCTGGTTCGATGGTCAATTGGACCTCGATCCGGAGAAACTGATCTTCATCGACGAAACCGGCCTCTCGACCAAGATGTCACGTCTGCGCGGACGTGCATTGCGAGGTGAGCGTTTGCCGTGCCGGCGTGCCGCACGGCCATTGGAAAACAACGACTTTCACCGGTGCGTTGCGCCTCAGCGGAATGACCGCCCCATTCGTCTACGATGGCGCGATGAACGGCAACGTCTTCCTTGCGTATGTCGAACAGGTGCTGGTGCCGCCCCTGGAGATCGGCGACGTCGTCATTATGGATAACCTGCCTGCACACAAGATAGCCGGTGTCCGCGATGCCATCGAACGTGCCGGCGCCAAGCTCATGTTCCTGCCGCCCTATAGTCCGGACTTCAATCCAATCGAGAACGCATTCTCGAAGCTGAAAGCCATGTTGCGAGGCCGAGCCGAGCGAAAGATCGATGCTCTATGGGATGCGGTCGGGGCCTTGATACCGCGCTTCACTGCGGCAGAATGCGCAAACTACCTTAAGGCCGCTGGATATGACCCAGATTGAGCAGGATTTGCTCTAGCGGTGCAAGTGATGCCATCACGACACCGTCTGTCGGCTTTGTCTGATCGGCGACATTAGGTTTGTTTGGCAGT
>NZ_JARFVE010000072.1:0-633 GCF_029194105.1 Rhizobium mulingense
ACATTTGCGGTGTTACTCAACCTCGAGTGTTACTTCGGAAGTGGTTATTGGATGAAGGACGAGGTCAACGAAGATATTTTCGATCACGTAGCCAAGAAGATTAAGGCAGATCAAAATATTGCAAGCCGACAGTTAGGCATCATTTGCGCCACCATCGCAGCCTATGGTGCCGTGATATTCTTTGCGTTTCTCATTTTTCGAGCCCACCCGTCAATATCCTGCGAGTTTGTCAATAACCAGGTTATGCTGCGGTTTTGGCCCCCAAATACCGCGATACTATCTGCTTTAAAAACAAGTCGTTATTCGCAGTCTGATCAATGCCTGTTGATCGCAATGCGATCCCTTGCCAGCGTGGTCATGCTTCCTGCCGTCGTCGTGTTTCTTGTAAAGCAACTGTTTGCATCCGACAGCTACCACGTCCAGGGAATGATGACAGCGTTCATCATTATATTAGCTGCCAGCTTGGCGTCGGCGTATATCGGTCCAACTGAGCATTATTCGCGTTATCGAATGAGCTTCGAGTCGCCGATAGAGGTGAACATCTGGAAGAGTATGATCCACATCTTTGGATTTTACCTAGCCGCATTCGTACTTGCATTTAGGCTTCCCGCTTACATCAGATCAACCCGTAGA
>NZ_JARFVE010000073.1:0-624 GCF_029194105.1 Rhizobium mulingense
TCGGTGATGACATAGTCCGACCCATGGCCCGCCGGACAGCACGCCTGGACACCTTGGTTCACCATCTCGCTTTGGCATTGGGTGGTCGCCCGGCAGCACGGTTCGCAGATCGTCTCGGGTTTCCGGGTAGCAATGACACGCTGCTTCGAACCGTTCGCCGATATGATCGCCCACCGCCACCGCCGCCGAGCGTTATCGGCATCGATGACTGGGCGTGGCGTCGCAATGATCGATATGGCATGATCATCTGCGACCTTGAGCGGCGAAAGACGATCGCCTTGCTGCCCGACCGAGAACCGGCGACTGCCAAGGCCTGGCTGGTCCAGCAGCCCCAGATCGAGATCGTCGCACGAGACCGCGGTGGCGGATATGCGCAAGCCGCCACGCAGGCCCTGCCACATGCCGGTCAAATTGCCGACCGCTGGCATCTGATGGAGAACGCTAGCCACGCCTTTCTCGACGCTGTGCGCACGTCGATGCGGCAGGTCCGCATGGCAGTCGGCACAGCAACCTTAAAACTTAAGCTTCTGACCGGCGCCGAGCGTCTGCAATACGAGGGGTATCTGCGACGTGAAGAGGCAAACGCTGTCATTCGTGGGCTCGTCGGCGAAGGTGTGCCCATCA
>NZ_JARFVE010000074.1:0-590 GCF_029194105.1 Rhizobium mulingense
CGGTAACCGGCTTCGCCGGCCTGGTGCAGTCTCGGGCCGCGTTCGACGATCGGCTCCAGCGCCTTTTCTACCGGCACATTTGGAGCATCGGTAATGCCAGTCAACGCCGCTTGCGGGTTGTAGGCCCACTTGACGCCGTTGATCAGCACGTTCTGGACAGTGGCGTCGTGATAGGTCGGATAGGTCTCGTGGCCGGGGCGGAAATAGAAGATGTTGCCGGCGCCGCGCCGCCATGTCAGGCCCGAGCGGAACACTTCGCCGCCCTGGAACCAGGAGATGAACACCGTTTCCAGCGGTTCCGGCACCGAGAACTGCTCGCCGTACATTTCCTCGTTCTCCAGCTCGAAATGCTCGCCGATGCCGGCGGCGATCGGATGGCGCGGATTGATCGTCCACAGCCGCTCGCGCTCGCCCGCCTCGCGCCATTTCAGCGCACAGGGCGTGCCCATCAGCCGCTTGAAAATCTTCGAGAAATGGCCGGAATGCAGCACCAGCAGGCCCATACCCTCCCAGACGCGCTTGGCGACGCGTTCGACGACGACGTCGGAGACCGCACCGTGATCCTTGTGGCCCCACCAGGTCAGCACATC
>NZ_JARFVE010000075.1:0-571 GCF_029194105.1 Rhizobium mulingense
CGGCACACGATCGCCGGCGTCACTGTCGTGCGAACCGAGGCGCAAGTCGCTCGGATCCTGTTCCAGGTCTCGGCTCTCTGAATAGTAGTCGTCGATCCAGGCGTCCGTATCGAAAGCTCCGGTCACGTCTTCGATCCACCCACTTACTTCGCGAGAATCGTCATCGCGCGGCTGGTTCCGTCTTGGGTACATCGATGCCGATCCTCCGGAAATCAAATTTGGAACCTCAATCCTAATGCCTGCCGACCGCCGCCCAGCATGCTAAAGCCAGATCCAATCATGCCCCCAAGGCATGGCCGAACACCATATGGCGACGGCTTGCCGACAATCGTCTGCACTCGACCATCAGGCCGGCACATGGCTTGAGAGGCTCGCCAGCTTGCCGCTTGCCATGCGGAGCCCGCTAGAATTGGCCTTCATTTAAGCAGTTCGAGTGATATGTGGGACATGCAGCGTGAAGGGTGCCGTCAGGATTTCCGGTTCCAACCAATCCATCCGCCGGCCTTTCTGATTTCGCCGCCTCAGGCAACGGAACCATATGCGGTGTAGCTGCTGACAGAACCCGTTGCGC
>NZ_JARFVE010000008.1:0-336930 GCF_029194105.1 Rhizobium mulingense
CCGTCGACATCGGTGAAGCCGGCGAGCAGGTCGGCGGCGCTGATCGTGTAGGGGGTGTCCTCGCTGCCGGCCGAAAGCGTCGCCGCACTGCCGCTGAGGACGGGAGCGTCGTTGACGGCATCAAGCGTGAAGCTTTGCGTGGCTGGGATACTGCCGCCATGGCCGTCGGTGACGGTGTAGCTCAGGCTGACCGGGCCGTTGTAGTTGGCATCCGGCGTGAAGGTCCAGGTGCCGTTGTTGTTGTCGACCAGGGCGCCATGATTGGCGGTGAGGCCAGTGACGGACAGCGGGTCGCCGTCGACATCGGTGAAGCCGGCCAGCAGGTCGGCGGCGCTGATCGTGTAGGGGGTGTCCTCGCTGCCGGCCGAAAGTGTCGCCGCATTGCCGCTGAGGACCGGGGCGTCGTTGACCGCATCAAGCGTGAAGCTCTGCGTGGCTGGGACACTGCCGCCGTTTCCGTCGGTGACGGCGTAGCTGAGGCTGACTGGGCCGTTGTAGTTGGCATCCGGCGTGAAGGTCCAGCTGCCGTTGTTGTTGTCGACCAGGGCGCCATGATTGGCGGTGAGGCCGGAGACCGACAGCTGGTCGCCGTCGACATCGGAGAAGCCGGCGAGCAGATCAGCGGCGCTGATCGTGTAGGGCGTATCCTCGCTGCCTGCGGCAAGCGTCGCCGCATTGCCGCTGAGGACCGGTGCATCGTTGACCGCGCCAAGCGTGAAGCTCTGCGTTGCCGGCACACTGCCGCCGTTTCCGTCGGTGACGGCGTAGCTGAGGCTGACTGGGCCGTTGTAGTTGGCATCCGGCGTGAAGGTCCAGCTGCCGTTGTTGTTGTCGACCAGGGCGCCATGATTGGCGGTCAGGCCCGACACCGACAGCTGGTCGCCGTCGACGTCGGAGAAGCCGGCCAGCAGATCAGCGGCGCTGATCGTGTAGGGCGTATCCTCGCTGCCGGCGGCAAGTGTCGCCGCACTGCCGCTGAGGACCGGTGCATCGTTGACCGCATCAAGCGTGAAGCTCTGCGTGGCCGGGACACTGCCGCCGTTTCCGTCGGTGACGGCGTAGCTGAGGCTGACCGGGCCGTTGTAGTTGGCATCCGGCGTGAAAGTCCAGGTGCCGTTATTGTTGTCGACCAGGGCGCCGTGGTTGGCGCTGAGGCCGGTGATCGACAGCTGGTCGCCGTCGACATCGGAGAAGCCGGCGAGCAGATCAGCGGCGCTGATCGTGTAGGGCGTATCCTCGCTGCCTGCGGCAAGCGTCGCCGCACTGCCGCTGAGGACCGGTGCGTCGTTGACCGCCGCCAGCGTCAAGCTCTGCGTTGCCGGCACACTGCCGCCATGGCCGTCGCTGACGGTATAGCTGAGGCTGACCGGGCCGTTGTAGTTGGCATCCGGCGTGAAGGTCCAGGTGCCGTTGTTGTTGTCGACCAGGGCGCCATGGTTGGCGGTCAGGCCGGAGACCGACAGCTGGTCGCCGTCGACATCGGTGAAGCCGGCGAGCAGGTCGGCGGCGCTGATCGTGTAGGGGGTGTCCTCGCTGCCTGCCAGCGTAGCCGCATTGCCGCTGAGGACCGGTGCGTCGTTGATGCCATTGATCACAACCGTCAGCGTGCCGACGCTGAGCGTGCCGTTCGACATCTTGATCGTGTACTGGATCGTGTCCTTGAACGTCTCTCCGGCGTCGAGCGCGTTGATCTGCGCGCTTAGACCGGCTGCGTCATAGTGGATCTTGTTGTCACTGCCGATCCAGAATGTTGCTCCCATCTGGCTGGTTTCGCTGAAGCTAATGCCCACGCCGTCCTGGATCAGCAGGTCCTTGTTGTAATCGACAAACGCCTTGTTGGTGACGACGATGGTTGCCCCTCCATCGTCGTTTTTGACGCCGTCATCCACCGAATAGATCGTCGTCTTCACGCCGCCGCCGCTTGCGCCCAGGACGTCGAACGTGAACTGAAGGCTGCCGTCCTCGGTGCCGGATTGTGTGAGATTGGCTGCCGCACCTGAATTCGAAAACGTGACGGTCGTGCCTGAAACTGTGGTAGTCGCCATTACAAATTCCCCCCGTGATACTGCGAACGAACGGAAGTGTTCGCCCCCCAATTGTTATTGTTAGCCGGGCGCCCCCACCCGTCCCGACGCAATCGCGGGATAAACATGCAATCTGGAAGGTATATTATATTTTTACGAAAAGTAAGCCATACAATACATATAACGCTGTAAACTATACAATAGAGTTAATTTGCTTATGCATATGGTTATCACCAATGCATGTGATTATTTGCGTGAACATTCTATTGGCAACCTGTACTTCCCGTTTATCGACACCGAAGAGTTCCGCACCGCGGCCGGCTGCGGGAACTCTCTCAACTATCAGAAGACGCGAACGGGGAAGGCTTCGATGGCCTTGGGCGGATATATCCGACGCGGCGATGAACGCTGGACGATGAATATACCACTACCTAAAAGGGATGAGGCCAAATCCACCTCTTTCAGGAGAAGAAAGATGAAACGCATCGAAAGGGAAGTGAGCGGCGGCTGCCAGTGCGGCGCCGTGCGCTATCATGCAAGCGTGATGCTCGATAACTCGCATCTCTGCCATTGCCGTATGTGCCAGAAAGCCTCGGGCAGCATCTTTGCCGCGCTCGTCGCCGCGCCCGATGATGCGCTGACCTGGACGCGCGGCAAGCCGAGCGTCTGGAGGAGCTCGGAGCTTGTCGAGCGTGGTTTCTGCGCCAATTGCGGCACGCCCTTGTTTTTCCACCACCTCGAAAACGGCCGCACCAACCTGATGATCGGTTCGCTTGACGATCCGAACGCCTTCCCGCCGCTGGCCAATACCTGCACCGAGAACATGGTGACGTGGTTCGAGACGATCACCGGCCTGGAAAATACCGGAGCAACCGAAACCAACGGCGCCGACTGGGCCGCGGCGATCAAGGTGAGCAACAACCAGCATCCCGATCACGATACTGCCTCCTGGGCGGTGCGGGGACGTGACGGTGCGGGGGTGGAAGGAGCAGAACACCTGTCTGCCGGTGCATGACGTTCTCGAGACACGGGAGCAGTCTACGGTTGTCAGGCTTTCGGGATGCGATGAGCTGCAACGATACCTGTTCAGCCGCCCTGCCAGCGCAGATGAAATCACGCAAGCCTATATCGCGGCGCCTGCCGTGACAGGTATGGCCGCGCACAGACATTCGACACCGGCGATACGTTCGATCGTTCTGGAGGATTGTCGGGTGATGGCCTCCTCGCTCCCTTGCCGGCGACATCGAGAACGAGCGACCGGAGCAGGGCGCTTGCGTCCGGGATTCCGGCGGCGCGCGGGCGCCGCCGGAGGAAACCTTGTTACACCTCGATGATGTAAACGATCGTCAGAGCATCGGGATCGACGATGACGATCCTGCCGTCCGCAAGGATGAAGAAGCGGTAGCCTTCATATTGCGGAACGATCTTCACGATGCGCGGCGGCAGCGGTTGCAGCCGGACCTTCTTCGGGATTTTTACCCCGACGGACACCGTGAAGTCGACTTCCTTGACCGGCTCGACATGGACCTCCTTCACCACTTGGCGAATTTCCGTCTGCTGTTCGACGGTGATGTTGACGCTGGTTTTGGTGTTAGTGGTCTGGTTGTTCGTCGTGGTGTTGCTGTTGACGTTGGTTTCGGAAGAACTCTTGTTCGTCGTCGATGAGTTCTGATCGGTCGATTGCTTAGACGCATCGCCGCTTTGCGTGGTGCCGGCGCTGCCCGTTCCCTCCGCAGGTCTGGCATTTTGCGTGCTGCTCTTCGAACCTGAAGCGGCCGCGCCGCCGGTATAGGTGCCACCGGACTTGGTGGTGGATTTCTGTTGGGTGGTGGCGCCGCCGCTGGCGTCTGTGCCACCGGACTGGGTTTCTGTCGAAGACTTGCCGGACGTGCTGCCGCTCTTCGACGGGTTGTCGTTCGACGGCTGCTGAGCGCTCTTCTGAGTGTCCGAACCTTGACCGGACTTCTGCTGCGATGACTGGCCTTTGCCTTGTGGGCAGGCTCCCGATGCGTCGGGCGTGCAGTCGGCGCCGGCGCCGGTGGCGCTAGAGCCGGATTGCGTGTCCGACTGGGAGCCGGATTGGGTCTGGCCGCTCTTCTGGGTGTCCTGCTGAGCTGTGGCTGATAATGATGCAAGCGGCGATACGCTCAGTGACAGTGCCGCGATGAAGATGGTGAGACGGGTACTTTTCATGGTCAATCTCCGAGGTCTGCGCGCAGGATGACGACCGCATTCTCATGCGGTGCATACCTTGGCTCGTTGTTGGAGAGGGGCGGCGAAAGCCGCCCGTTCTCATTGGATGATCTGTATGACCTTCCGGGAGGAAGGTTCGACGATCACCCGCTGATCGTTGACGATCGCGTAGGCATATTTTGGATCTTCTGGAATCGGTGTTACGACCACGGTCTCCGGGAGCGGCTCTCCGACGACAACCTTCTCCTTCACCACGACGCGTTTGGTCGGAGCGGGAGCCTGCTGAACATAGGTCACGACTTTCTGCGGCGGCGGTTCAAGGACGCTTCCAGCAACTCCACCCACAATGCCGCCCACAGCAGCACCGGCCGGGCCACCCACGACTGCACCCGCTGCAGCACCACCGGCTGCGCCTGTAACGGTCGACGATTGGGCAAAGGCAACGGACGACGCCAGTATCATGCCTGCGGTAATTCCTACTGTTTTGATATTCATTGATTTTCCTCCTTCGATGCGGTTGGCTCCGCTGGGAAACGAACCGCCGAACGGAGGAAGTGTTCCGTGGTTAGGACTTTATGCCGGGGCATGACCGCCCCTTGGTCTTAGCCGGGATCGGTTGTCATCTCACTGCGTGGGAAAGTGGCTCAGCATCCGGTCATGGACGTTCTCCCAGCCTACGATCATGGCTGCAATCGCGATGGCTTTGTCTCGATCTGACGCTTTCGTGATGTAGCCTTCGAGCAGCACGACCGGGCCGAGCATCCTGATCTCGATCGCGCTGCTGTCAATTTCCGGGTCGGCGGAAAGGGCAGCCGATATCGTCGCGATGGTCGATGCCGTACTGTGGCCTTCCGAGCAGCGCTCTTCATGACTGGTGGGGCCGAAGCTCATATTCTTCTCCTGTTCCGCCCCTCAACAGACCTGATGTTGCCTCACACACGTATATGAGCAGCGCACCCTGCGTTGGCCATCCCGACTTAGGTCCGTCTTCCTCCGCCACTTTGCCGCTTAGATTCTCCTCATTCTTCTTGGAAGGACCATCAGGGAGGTTCTAGCAATATTGCTGACTCCAGCCGGAACCTCCTGATGACTTGTCAGCTGTCGACCAATATCGGCAGCGAGGTCCGGACGAGGGCGGAGCCTTGCCATTGCTCGCAGGAAGCGAGGCCAAATAACAACTATTGAAGCCACCATAAGGCACCGATCGATAAGGTCGAACCTTTGGCGATCTGCCCTGCGCCTTCAGCGCCTTCGCGTTATCTTCGCTCGGTTCCTTGGCGCCATCGGATCGCTGCCTCAGTTCGGTTTCTGGCGCCAAGCTTGGAGAGAATTTGGGTCATGTGATGCTTGATCGTTTTCTCCTGCAGGTTCAGCCGACGCCCAATATGTTTGTTGGAAAGACCTTCTGCTGCGAGTTCCATCACCTCGATCTCCCGGCGGGTCAATGAAGCCCTTCTGTCAAACAGACTTGTCGAGGCGCGCATCGTCGGCGAGACGAACCTTGCGCCTCCCATGACCGTTCGAATGGCCTCTGCAAGTTCGCGTGATCCAGCACCCTTGACAACGTAGCCCGCCGCCTTTCGCCGTAACGCAGCGACAAGGGCTTCGATTTCCTCGGAGGCCGTCAGCATCATCACCTTTGTCTGTGGGCTTCGCACCACGATATCGGAAATTGCATCTATTCCCCCTCCGGGCATCGACACATCGAGCAGAAGGATGTCGGGCCTATGGCGCGCCGCCAGTGTGGCCGCGTCAGCGGCATTTGCCCCTTCGCCCACAACGACGAAATCCTCGATTTCAGACAGACTGCGGCTCACCCCTTCTCGAAAAAGAGGGTGGTCGTCCACGATCGCTATCGTAATGCCTGTCACGCTGTACCCTCCATCTCCTGGATTGAATTGAAAACATCTGGCGTCTGTGAGCCGGCCAATCGACGATGAAATGGCAGGCGTTTGGCAAACGTCCAGAGAGACACTTAGGAACGACTGAACACTTTATGTTCAGGCTTGTTTGATATTGGTGATTTTGACCCGCGGCGCCTTCGGGGCGTGTCTTATCGCATGACATGACCGGCACTCGGATGCCAACTCAAATAGCTTATTTTCACATCCGACTACGAAGATATGGCTTGTGATTTCGCCACCGGGGCGAAGCTGTTCGATAGGGGTTCGAGGGTTGAACTCAGCTTGACATCCGCCTCGGTCAGCCGCATCAGGTGACGTCGAAATTTAGCGGTCTCATCCGGCCGTTCGACTGACGAAGGGGCCGTTTCCGGGTCGAACTTCGACCTGTTCAATAGTCGTGGATCTTCACCATTTGCTGTTCTCGACACAAGACGATGACAGCGTCGTATCACGCGCAGGCACATATCGAGCACAAGCCGAACCATGAAACCTGGCTCGCGCCACGATATCGACCAAAGGGTTAGAAGTGACAGATGTGTATTTCCGGCTTTTCGGAACTCCCAATATGCATATTTCTGAGTAGCGATGGTCGCGCTTCGGGCTGCGTACCGGGGGAGCTGAGGGTTTGCGGCCAGTGAGCGCTGCACAGCTTCCAGAGCGCTTTGGCCCATTTGCAGGTGATTGGACGACATGTTGCCGGGATATTGCCTGTATCCAACGAGCCGCTCGGGGATGACTTCGATAAGATAGCGCGCGGCCAGCTTGAGTTCGAAATCGAGGTCTTCGCAGCCGCCAATTCCTTGCGCTGCATATGAGCTATCGAACCCACCAACCTCGAGCGCGACATCCCGACGGACAAGAAGAGAGCTTCCGTTGCCGACATATTTGAATGTCAGATGCCGAGCGTAGAGATATCCTCTCGCGGCGTTGGGGGTGCATGAGCGAATGATCTCATCATCATGATCAATGATATAATGCAGTACATAAACCGCAGCCCACTTTGGGGATAGGCGACTGAGAGCATTTACCTGCTTTTCGATTTTGGTCTGATGCCAAAGGTCGTCCGCGTCAAGAAATGCCACGTATCGACCTGCTGATTCACGGATACCGGTATTCCTTGCTGCGGCAACACCGCGGTTTGACGTGGAGAGCAGGCGAATCCGCGAATCTGCCCGCGCCGCTTGCTCGACCATCTTTGCCGTATCATCGGTAGAGCCGTCATTGACGACTATGATCTCCAAGTTTTGGTAAGTCTGGCACACGACGGATCGAAGTGTGAGTTCAATATAACGGGAAGCATTGAAGGCCGGGATGACGACCGAAACCAGCGGCCGGGTTAAATGACCAGTCTCCCTCCGATCCTTATATTCCAGCTCTCTCATGCGGTCGAACAATGTTGCGTTTCAGATGTAGGAGGTTCGTCTAGCATCGGGCCTCCTACACACGCGCGTGGATCACAGACTGTGCAGAGCTCAATCCTCCGCGGGAGCACAGCCATGTACACGCATGGCACGGCAGGCTATCGCGTTGCAATCTAACTTAGTTGCGGACAACTCAAAATGGACTTTAGTCCGATGCGGCCGAGGTCAGGTTCCGATGCCGACGCGATGCAACCTGCTGAATTGAGCGGCCGTTCACGTCCCGGACGCAGTTGCCCAGCAACCCGTCCGAAAACGATGGCCATGCTGGCGGGGTCCAGGAGGTTAGGCGCGGGCCACGCTGCCGTCAGGATGTCGGTCCGACCCCGATCCGTCAACATGTCGCGATGTTTGCTATTGGAGCCGCGCCGGCGTGCCCGCATATCTGCTCGCGCACAGGCTGGTCAGGAGGCCCACAGGCGCTAGATTAGGAAGGCAGGGAACCGGCTGGAGGTAACGGCGTTCCCTGGATAACTTCGTCCGCTCGGTTGTCGCCGACATCCCAGCCTCTTTCCAGGTCCGTATGACGACACAGCAGATCATCGCATTTTCTGTCATCGGGCTCATGATGGCGATCTTCATCTGGGATCGCTTCCGCTATGATGTCGTTGCCTGTTGCGCGCTCGTTTTGGCGGTCGCGACGGGGATTGTGCCGCCGGAAAAAGCCTTTTCCGGCTTTTCGGATGACATTGTCATCATTGTTGGCAGCGCCCTGATCGTCAGTGCGGGCGTCGCCCGGTCGGGCATCGTCGATGCCGCGATCAAGCGGCTTTTCCCGAACCTGAACACGCTTCATACCCAGCTCGCGCTCCTGATGATCGCCGTGGCCCTGCTTTCGGCGTTCATCAAGAATATCGGCGCGCTCGCCATCATGATGCCTGTCGCCTTTCAGTTCGCACGGAAATCCGGCGTTTCTCCCTCGAAATATCTGATGCCGATGTCATTCGCCGCCCTGCTTGGCGGACTGATGACGCAGGTCGGCACGTCGCCGAACATCGTCGTATCGCGGCTTCGCCAGGAGATGACGGGAACATCCTTCACCATGTTCGACTTCACGCCGACAGGCGCGATCCTGACGGTCGTCGGCATCACCTTTCTCCTGTTCTTCCACTGGCTGGTGCCGAGCCGCACCAAGCAGAACCACGCCATCGAAGATGTCGTCGAGATCAAGAATTACACGAGCGAAGTCGCAATCACCGACCAGTCGACGCTGCTCGAGCGGGCGCTCAGCGACCTGGTGAAGCTTGGCGATGGCGAGGTCATCGCCACGGCCGTCCTGCGCGGCGGCACCAGGAGGGCGCCGTTTCCTGATCTGACGCTCCGCTCGGACGATATTGTGATACTGGAAGGCCCTTCGGCAGCAATAGACCGCATCGTATCACAAGGGAAATTGAAGCTTTCCGGCAAGCCCTTGACGAAAGATGGCCTGCCGGACAGGAACATCATTTCGCTCGAGGCGATCGTCAGCCAGGACTCGTCCCTCACTGGTCTTTCGGCCAAGGAGCTGGCGCTTTCCTACACGCGCGGGGTCAACATTCTGGCGATCAGCCGGCATGGCGAACGCCTCAAGGAACGGTTGGGCAGCATGACGCTCGGCGTCGGCGACGTCCTCCTCCTGCAGGGCAGCCGGGCAAGCCTGGCCGCACTTCTGCAGGATTTTGGCCTGTTGCCGCTCGCCCAGCGCGAGGTGATGCTCGGCACCCGACGCCGTGCCTTCATTCCGCTGCTGATCCTCGCCCTCGCCATGGCAACGACCGCCGTCGGCCTCGCGCCGGTTCCGGTGGCTTTCTTCGCAGCGGCGCTGGGCATGGTCGTTTTTCGGGCCATTCCACTGACCGATATCTATAAAGCGGTCGACGGCCCGATCCTGGTTATGCTCGCCGCCCTTATTCCCGTCTCGGATTCCTTGCGCACCTCCGGCGGCAGCGACTTGATCGCCGGCTGGCTGGGTGTGGTGGCGATGAACCTGCCGGCATGGGGGGCACTCGGCCTGATCCTGGTCAGCGCCATGGCTGTTACGCCCTTTCTCAACAACGCCGCCACCGTTCTCGTCATGGCGCCGATCGCCGCCAGCTTTGCAACCAGTCTCGGCTTCAGGCCGGAAGCCTTCCTGATGGCGGTCGCAATCGGCGCGGGCTGCGACTTCCTGACTCCCGTCGGCCATCAATGCAATACGCTCGTCTTCGGTCCGGGCGGTTACAAGTTCTCCGACTACCCGCGTCTCGGCCTGCCGCTGTCGGCATTGATCATCCTGGTCAGCGTGCCCGCGCTGCTTTTCGTCTGGCCGGTGAAATAGGCCACCAAGGCAGCCGCAGCCGGTTTGAAAAGCCATGGATAGCAAGCGCCCGGGGAGGGCGGTTGCCCTCCCCAGATTTTATCAGGCGACTTCGGTCGCAAAACGCTGGAACAGCGGTTTCAGGCGAGGGTGGCGCGCCGCCGGCGGCGGATGAATTTCAATGGCCCGACCGGCCCTTGCCTCGCGTCGTAGCCATTCGCTGATGGTTTCGGCGCTGGTGTGATCCAGGTAATGGAGGTCCTCGCTGACAATCTTGACCTTGCGGCCCTCGGGCAGCTGCTCGAGCGTGTTGAGCAGTATGGGTACATCCTTGCAGGTCGCTGCGCCGCCGAGCTGGACATGGATTTCCTCGTCTATCTCGGCGTGCCTGATCGCGAGTTTTCGCCTGAGATAGGGTACGATCTCGATGATCGACAGCGCCAGGCCGAGCGCCACGCCGACCAGCAGGTCCTGCAGGACGACCATGGCGACGGTCACAGCCCAGATGCCGACCGGGACCAATCCATGATGCTCGAACAGGTGTCTGACATGACGCAGGCTGATCAGCCGCCATCCGGTGACGAGCAGAACCGCGGCGAGGGCCGACAAGGGAACCAGGGTCAAGAGGCTTGGCGCCAGCGCTACCAGGCCCAGTATCCAGATCCCGTGGAAGATGGCGGAGGCCCGCGTGCGTGCGCCGGCCTGAATGTTGGCCGAGGAACGGACGATGACGCCGGTGATCGGCAATCCGCCAAGCAGGCCGCAGAGCCCGTTGCCGACGCCCTGAGCAAACAGCTCCTTGTTGAACCGGGTGCGCACGCCGTCATGCATCCGGTCGACGGCGGCGGCCGAAAGAAGGGTTTCGGCACTCGCGATGACGGCAATCATCACCGCCATGAGAATGACGCCGGGCTCCAGCAACCGGGCGAAGTTTTCCGCGGTCGGCAGTGTGATGCTGTCCACGAGCGAGGTGGGCACCTCGACGCGCGCGATCGGCAACTGCAACGCGGCGGCAAGAACCGTCGCCGCTGCGACACCGACCAGCGCTCCCGGAATGAGCGCAAGGGATTTCGGGCGGCATTTCTCCCAGCACACCATCGCAAGCAGGGATATGAGGCCGACCTTCAAAGCGGTTGCCTCGCTCGTCAGGCCAGTCCCCCAAAGACGGCCGAGACTATCCTCGATCGCCGCGACGTTCTCCATCCCGCCGGCAGCGGGCTTGGCATCCATCAGCACATGAATCTGCCCCAATATGATCAGAATGCCGATACCGGCGAGCATGCCGTGAACCACGGCCGGCGAGATCGCGCGGAACCAGGAGCCGGCCCGCAGGAACCCGCCGGCGATCTGCAGGAAACCGACGGCGATCAGGACGGGGGCGAGCATGGCGACGCCATACTCCTCGACGAAGCCGAAGACGATGACGGCAAGTCCGGCCGCAGGTCCGGAGACCTGCAGCGGCGAACCCGACAGGAAGCCGACGACGATGCCGCCGATGATTCCGGAGATCAGGCCCATCGACGCCGGCACGCCGGAGGCGATAGCGATCCCGAGGCACAGGGGTATGGCGACGAGAAAGACGACCAGCGAGGAGGCGAGGTCGCGCGAAAAGGTGGAGCTCACTGCTGTCATGGCGCTACTCCGCGGCAAGCATTGCTGCGATTTGCGGCATGACATGCGGCCGATCGCGGCCGGTCACCGCAACCGGCAGCGGCTCTCCCTCCTGCGGCATCGTGAAAGTCGCTTTCGCCCCGTCATAGACCTGAACTTCGCCGGTCTCGATGTCGAAGAACCAGCCATGAAGGGTGATCTCGCTTGTGGCGAGTTTTGCGGCGACGGAAGGATGCGTCTTCAGGTGATCGAGCTGAACGACGACGTTTTCCATCGCCACGGCGCGCACGCGGTCACTTTCGGACAGGTCGTCCGGATAGGCCCGGCAGACGATCGAATGTGCGGCGTGGCTGTGGCGCAGCCAGGCTGCGACATTGGGCATCGGCTCGAGCAGCTCCGGATGGCACAGGCCCTTCATTGCGCCGCAATCCGAATGGCCGCAGACGACGATGTCGCTGACGCCGAGCGCCAGGATCGCATATTCGATGGCGGAAGAGACCCCGCCGTTGAGCGTCGAGAACGGCGGGACGATATTGCCGGCATTGCGGCAGACGAAGAGATCGCCGGGACCGGCCTGCGTGATGGTTTCGGGCATCACCCGGCTATCGGCGCAGGATATCATCAGAGCCTGTGGTTGCTGGCCTTCCCTCGCCAGCTTGCGATAAAGCGCCGACTGGTTGGGAAAAACCGCGCCGCGAAAACTGGAGATACCTTTCAGGAGATCACCCATTGTTCGGATCCTCTTTCTGGCCGGACGTCGGATTGGGGAGGAATGTCTCTCGTCCGGCGGGTTACAGAAGCGATTCGTTCGCAGGTGCGAAAAGAACAGCAAAAAGTGTGCAGTGCAACCAGCCGCTGCTGGGCTGCGATCAACAACACGTGAGGAGGGTGCCGAGATCGGCTGGAACGCAAGGTCAGCAATGCGTCCTCATGTCGGCCACAGGTGGCGATCTTTGCCTTCGCCCGGAAGCCGACGGTCCGGCGATCACCTCGAGTTCATAGTCGCGCCTCAACCGCCATTCCCGTAAGTTCTGTTTGCCTCAGGGCCGACTCGCCCGAACGCTCAGCCACCGATCATGGGGCCTTCCGACGTACCGACGTATATCGCTGACGATCCAGCCGGCGTCTGTGAGTGCCGACCGCAGGGCAGGCTCGCGCCAGTACGTCTCGACGTAGCGCCGAGGTGCTGCAGCACTGCCGTGTGTGGACACATCCTCGCCTTCGCCCTCCCTCACCGAGGCGTGCAGTCGGCCACCGGTCCGGGTCGCCTCGGCAAGCCGTCCAAGCACGGTGCCGAAATCCTCGCGCGCGACATGAATGAGGCAGGCACAGGCCCAGATCCCGTCATACGGCATGCCGGGACGCTGCGGGTCGGCCAAGTCATCGGTCAGCGGGTCCAACAGGTCGGCCTCGAAGCCACCTTCGCGAAGCAGTTCGACGAAACCCATCGAAACGTCGGTGCGCCGGACGCTGATGCCCCGCTTCTCAAGCTCAAGTGCGTCTCGCCCGCCACCGCTTCCGATCTCCAGCACCCTGCCCGAGCCGGGGAGCTCGGTCACGAACACATCGATCTCTGTCGCGACCCATCCGGGCATCACCGCGGCCTCGGCAGCGTACTCCGCCGCGACCGCATCATAGGACCGCACAGTCTCCCGGTCGGTGCTCATCCCAGCGCTCCTCCTTCAAGACAAGAGCCTATCAGCCCGTTGCGCCCTTCACACTTCGGCAGTTGGTGACATCGCGGCCGATTTACTCCCCAGTTTTAGCAGAAATGAGGTCAGAGACACCACCGACGGACTGCCAATGCTGCCGGCGGCAATGCGCCAACACCAGACGTTCCGACAAGGTAGTTCGTCGCTATTTTCGGGGCCGCATTGATGCCCACCACTTGTTCGAGACGCCGTTCAGATGATCTCGAAGTCTGTCTTCGACATGCTCGGGGCTCCAAACAGCAGCGCATTCTAGGCGGTCTGCCTCTTCAAAGCTGAGCTCGGACTCGGCATTCGCGATGGCATCATACGCTGATAATTTGCCTGAAATCCGATCTTGCTTGAAAAACACCGCGCCGTCCAAGGCGGACACTGTGGGTAGGTCAACCTTTCCGACGATGGGCCATCGGCCGGACTTTGCAGCACTTTCCATCACCCATAGCTTAAAGAGAACCGCTCGATCTCGCACGTCTTGAACCGGTTCTTCACGTTCGAAAACACCGTCGAGAAAGGCGAAGAGCGGATGTGTTAGGGCGACTGCGTGAAATTGCTTTCCGTTTCCAATGTCGATCCTAACGATATCGCCTCGATTCTGCTTTCTGCCTCTAACCATCGCGCCCTCGCTGTTCCAGCGGTACGTTTAGCGGGTCCCGAGAAGTCCGCAAAGGGCCGACAGCAGACGAGTGGCTTCGGCTGGATTGCGCCAATTGCGGTCATGGCCGGCGGCGCTGTAGAGTTTGCGTCCATGAGCCAACCTGCCTCGCGCCTGCGCCGCAGGAGGGTCGCTCATTGTCGGCCATCGATGGGTTTGTCGCCCAGCCATCTCAGCCGGGAAATACCTGCAACATTCAGGAGGACGCATGACGAAGCATCGCATCTATTCGGTCAGCGTCGCGAGCGTCTATCCCCACTATGTCGCCAAGGCGGAGAAGAAGGGACGCACGAAGGCGGAGGTCGACGAAATCATCTGCTGGCTGACGGGCTATAGCCGAGAGGCCCTGGACGACCAGTTGGCGAGGAACACCAACTTCGAGGACTTCTTTGCGCAGGCACCTGAGATGAATCCCTCCCGATCGTCGATCACGGGCGTGATCTGCGGCGTCCGCGTGGAAGAGATCCAGGAAACCACCATGCGGGAAATCCGCTACCTGGACAAACTGATCGACGAACTCGCGAAGGGCAGGGCGATGGAGAAGATCCTGCGAAAATAGCCCGAAGGAGACTGGCCGCATCTGGAGAGTTAGCCAGAAATACAGGCTTCGCGTCGGTCACAAAGAGGATGACGGCTCGATGGAGGTGCAGATCGCCTGGACATCACCTCTTGCCACTTGTTGACTGACCCGTATTTGAGCAATAACTTATGAACCCGGTCGTTAGGCTTGTCCTCACATGACGGATCGATCTCTTCAGCGTCGCCTTGCTGCCATCGTCGTTGCCGATGTGGTGGGATATTCACGCCTGATGGAGGCTGATGAAGCCGCAACGCTGGCCAATCTCAGGGAACTCCGTTCTGGCGTCATCGAGCCGGCTGTGATGCGCCACAACGGTCGCATCTTTAAGGTCATGGGCGACGGATTCCTGATCGAATTCGGTAGCGCGGTGGATGCGGTCGCTGCAGCGTTGGAAATGCAACGGACCACCACTGCGGTCGAGGCTTCCCGAGACCGGCGCCTGCTTTTGCGGATAGGCGTCAATCTTGGAGATGTCATCGACGATGGTTCAGACATCCTCGGCGACGGCGTCAATGTCGCGGCGCGCCTCGAGACGCAGGCCGCACCGGGAGGTATCTGCATTTCAGGCAGCGTTCACGGCGAGATCGTCGGCAAGATCGACGACTGCTTCTTTGATGCAGGCGAACGTTACCTGAAGAACCTGACCCGCCCGGTTCACGTATGGCATTGGCCGGATGCGCTGCAGAGCATATTGCCGCTGCCTGAATGTCCCTCGGTCGCTGTACTGCCGTTCACGAATATGAGTGGGGATGAAGCGGACGCGTCTTTCGTCGACGGCTTGACCGAAGACCTGATCACCGACCTTTCCCGTACGGCTGGCCTGTTCGTCATCGCGCGCAATTCCGTATACGGCTACAAAGGCAAGCCGGTCGACGTACGGCTGGTCGCCCAGGAACTCGGCGTCCGCTACGTCCTGGAGGGGAGCGCCAGACGCGCAATGGGCCGTGTCCGCATCAATGCCCAATTGGTCGATACGCTTGGAGGCCAGCACGTGTGGGCCGACCGGTTTGACAGGACGGTGGAGGATGTCTTCGAATTACAAGATGAAGTTAACGCCAAGATTGTTGAAGCCCTCGTCGGCCGGCTGACCATCCCGGCGCCGCGCAATCGGCCGAAGAACTTTGAGGCTTACGATCTGTGTGTGCGCGCTCGCCTGCTGACGGAAGAGTCACCGCAAACCGAGCGTGAGGCCTATATGCTGCTCCAACGCGCGGTTGAGCTCGATCCATCATATGCCGAGGCGCTCGGTCTGCTCGCCTATAACCGTTGGCTTGCCTGGACTCATTTCGGCGAGCCCGAAGATCCTAACCGTCGGATGGCGGTGACATCAGCGCAGAAGGCGGTCGACCTGGATCCCAACGATGCCGGCTGCCGTTACGTCCTGGGTACCATTTTGGCTTATGAGCGGCGATGGGAGGAGTCGGAGGCAGCCTTTGCCAAGGCCCTGGAGCTGGACCCCAACCACGCCGACACCTGGGCCGCCATGTCGGACATATCCGTGCTGGACGGCAGGATTGCCGACGGACTGGCGCAGATCGAAAAAGCCCTGCGGCTCAATCCCCATCCAACCTGCTGGTATCTTTGTCACCTTGGGCAGGCGCAGTATGCCGCGCGTGACTATGAGGCGGCAACCGCTACGCTCCGCAGGAAAGAAACCTATCGCACCAACTCACGCAAATTCCTGGCTGCTGCGCTTGCGCAGTCGGGCCACCGCGAGGAGGCGCGGCGAGAAGCAGAATTGTTTCTGATCGCCCACCCTCATTTCACCATCGCCCATTGGCTCAGCTCCCAGCCGCTGCGCGATGCAACTGTACGAGACCACTTCGTCGACGGCTTCCGAAAGGCCGGCCTGCCTGAGATGTGACAGCGGATGAGGCCAATCCCGACCCGTCCGAGGACTTGATCAACGGACATGCGCTGCGCGAGAACGGCGGCCTGGATCGCAGTGCCAATCTTCTTCGGACGCGCCACAAAACGCGTCAGCGAGCCCGGCGCGAAGATGCCGTTACCTTGAACTACTCAAGACGAAAAGCGGACATCAAAGTTCATGCCGACAAGGGCTGGGATTGCAGAATGGCGGAGATATCGGCGCCTGCGGGGGGCTGTCGGCGGGGACTAAATTGGCGTAAGCTGTGAAGGAGGTACACCATGCGCAGCAGCATCACTGCAGCTATCGTCGCGCTTGTCGTTTCGCTTGGCAGCCCAGCGCGGGCGGAGATCCTGATCGGAGCGGCAGGCCCGGTCACAGGACCGCTCGCCTGGATCGGGGAGCAGATGCAGCGCGGCACAGAGATGGCAGTGGCCGACATCAATGCGGCTGGCGGCGTGCTCGGGCAGCAGGTGCAACTCATCACCGTCGACGACTTTTGCGATCCCGAGCAGGCTGTGGCGGCCGCCCAGAAACTGGTGGCTGACGGTGTGGTGCTCGTCGTCGGGCATTACTGTTCCCAGGCCTCGATCCCGGCATCCAAGGTGTACGAGGTCGCGGGAATTCTACAGATTTCACCGGGTTCGACCAATCCGCTGTTGACCGAACAAGGTCGTGCCAATGTTTTCCGCGTCATTGGTCGCGACGATGCGCAGGGGGTAGTAGCCGGCAACTATTTGGCCGATCATTGGGGTGACAGGAAAATAGCGATCCTTCACGACAACACCACCTATGGGAAGGGGCTCGCCGACGAAACCAGAAAGCAGTTGAAGAAGCGGGGTGTCACCGAAGCGATCTACGAGGCCTTCACCCCTGGGAAGAACGACTATACGGCCGAGATCTCGGCGTTACAGGGCGACGGCATCGCCGTGTTGTATGTTGGTGGGTATTTGCCCGAGGTCGCGCTGATGGTTCGCGCTTCACGAGACCGCGCCTACGCACTTCAACTCGTCTCAGGCGATGGCATGGCGAGCGAGGACTTTGCATTGATCGCCGGATCTGCCGCCGAGGGTACGCTGTTCACATTTAGCGCGGACCCACGGCGCGTCCCTCAGGCGGCTCAAGTCGTCGAGCGTTTCCGTGCCGAGAATTTCGAGCCCGCAGGCTACACACTGCTCAGTTACTCCGCCGTCCAGGTCTGGTCGCAGGCGGTGAAGAAGGCTGGTTCTCTAAGGCCGCAAGAGGTCATCGCCTCAATGCGAGGTAATCAATTTGAAACGGTAATGGGCCGGGTCGATTTCGACGACAAGGGCGACCTCACCCTTCAAAGCTGGATCTGGTATGTCTGGAAGGGTGGCGAATACGTGCCGCTGGAATAGTCAACCGCCGGCCGGGTGGATCGCGTTAGACCAGTCTGTGCAGACTTTGGTGGCTGCGCAAGCCAGACGTTACGGTTGCCGCCATGTTTGAACGCGTCGGCATACGCGGGCGCTTGTTGCTCGCTTTCTTCGGCATCAGCACCTTCGCAGTGCTCGCGACCGCCGCAGCTCTCTATGCCTTCCTTCAGGTCGGCGACGTGGTCGATCGCATCACCAAGGAACGGGTGCCGACGGCGCTCGCCTCTCTCCAACTGTCGCGCCAGGCTGAGAGGGTGGCCTCCACCGCGCCGTCGGTGCTGGCGGCGACCAGCACGGTTCAGCACAACGAGGTCTCGGCTGCAATCGGAGTCGAGATGGGGCGTCTCGAAGAGTTGCTCGCCGCACTTAAAGGCACCGCATTCAGCGCGACGGCGGTGACTGAAATCGAAGACGCCGTGATTGGTCTACGACGAAACGTCGATGCTCTCGACTATCTTGTGGCCGTTCGCCTTACCATGGTTCAGCGCAAGGAGGAGTTGCTGCGCCGCTTATCGGACACGACAAATGCAAGTCAGCGTCTCGTCGCACCCGGTATCGTCGTGATGAATTCCAAGGTTCCCCAGTGGCGCGCAGCGGTGGCTGATCCGGCCGCACCACCCGATGCGCGTGCTGCGGCGACGAGCGACCTGGTCAAGGCAATCGCGGCCTACATCCCCCAGCAGAGGGCGCAACAGGAGATATCGGCAGTCAACGACGCGCTGGTCAAAACTGCCAACGCGCCTACGCCGGGAGATCTGAAGCTGATCTTGTTTCCGCTGCGCCGGTCGCTCGCCGCACTCGAAACTGTCTCCACCGAGATCGACGAAAAGCTGCGAACCCGCTTCCAACAACGGTTGGACGAGTTGAAGTCGCTGACCGACGGTGAGAACGGGATCCCGAAGGTACGACAGGACGAGTTTGCTGTCCTTGCCCAGGGCGAAAAGCTTCTGGCTGAAAACAGTCGGCTATCGGGCGACCTTACCGCGGCCGTCGATCGCCTGGTTGCAAAGGCAAACCATGAGATTGCCGCGTCCGCCCTCGAAGCCTCGGTCGTCCAGCGCTACGGCACCGGCATTGTCCTTGGCTCCGCCCTTCTAAGCCTCCTGAGTTCGGTTCTGGTTGTCTGGCTCTATGTCGACCGCAGCCTTCTCGCCCGTCTGGGAGAGGTAAGCCAAGGCATGCTGGCAATCGCGGGCGGCAATCTGCATGCGCAGATGCCCGCCGGAGGCCGCGACGAAATCGGCCGCATGGCCGGGGCGCTCAGGCTGTTCCGGGATACTGCGGTCGAGGTGGAGGAAAACAGCCTGCGCGAGGTTGCGGAAGCGCGCCAGCGGCTTGTGGATGCCATCGAGAGCATCTCCGAAGGATTCGCTCTGTACGATGGCGAGGACAGGCTCGTGCTGAGCAATAGCCGCTACCGCGAGCTGTTGTACGCCGGCCTGGCGGAAATGACACCCGGCACGACATTCGAGCAGATTGTTCGCCGGTCCGCTGAGTGCGGCTACATCAAGGATGCTGAGGGGCGAGTCGAGGAGTGGGTTGCCGAGCGGCTTTCGCGGCATCGCAACCCTGGTGAAACGTGGGTGCAGCGGCGTCGCGACGGGCGATGGATCATGATCAGCGAACGGCGGATCACGGCTGGCGGCACGGTGGCCGTCTACTCGGACATCACCGAGCTGAAGCAACGGGAGGAAAACCTTGCCGAGAAATCCGCGGCTCTCGAGGCGCTTTCCAGCAAGCTGGCGAAATACCTGGCGCCGCAAGTGTATAACTCCATATTCACCGGCCGCCAGGACGTCAGGATCGCCAGCCAGCGGAAGAAGCTGACAATATGCTTCTCCGATATCGCCGGCTTTACCGAAACCACGGACAAAATGGAATCCGAGGATCTCACACAGCTCCTCAATCACTACCTGACGGAGATGTCGAAGATTGCTTCAGATCACGGCGCGACGATCGACAAGTATGTCGGAGACGCCATCCTGATGTTTTTCGGCGATCCGGAAACCCGCGGCGTCAAGAATGACGCGCTCGCCTGCGTGCAGATGGCTCTCGCCATGCAAAAGCGAATGAGCGCGCTTGGGGAAATCTGGCGCGATGTCGGAATTGAAACACCGCTGCGCTGCCGCATTGGCATTCACACAGACTACTGCACTGTGGGCAACTTCGGCAGCGAGGACCGGATGGATTATACGATAATCGGCGGCGCCGTGAATCTCGCCTCGCGCCTTGAGCAGGAAGCGTCGCCGGGCACCGTGCTCATTTCTTATGAGACGTTTGCGCTAGTGAAGGACACGATCGAGTGTGAGGAACTGGGGCATGTCCTGGTAAAGGGAATAGCCTATCCGGTCGCCACCTACCGCGTGGTCGATCTGAAGGAAAATCTGGTCCGCAGCCGTCGTACTGTTCGCACCGAACTGCCGCACCTGAGATTGGAAGCTGAGCCCGAGCTTATGTCTACCGATGAGCGCGATCAGGCCGCCGCCGCACTTCGAGACACGCTCGATCGACTTTGTCACAAGCCTGGGTCCTAGGCTCACGTTCGCGCGGGTTATCACCTCTACAGGCACCAACCTCGTCGACCAGCCCTCGGGCCAGCGTCGCAACTCGACCTTCCTGCAACGCTGGCTAGAGCATGCTGCCGAAAAATGAGCGGTTTTCGGACGACATCATGCTCTAACTCTTTAATTTAGGAATCAGATTTTAGGCCGACCGGGCCTAAAACATCCTGTCCAGGCCCATGAAATGGCGCGGTCATTGGTCCGAATCCGGACGAACGACTGCTGTTGGCGCAACTGCGACCCATGTTGTCCGCTTTGCAGCAATAGCGACCGCTGGCTCGATGACCATTACGGGGGCGCGCAGCTGCCGAAGGGGTTTGACCGAGGCCTATCTCGGTGGATCAGAGATTATCGCGCCCTGTTGCACAACGGCTCGTGACAACATTCAAAACCCACCTTAATGCTCTGCCGAATTGTCAAAGCGGGGAATCGCATGCCCGGGCGCGGGGTCACAAAGCCATTTTACCCAAACGTCAACATCATCAGGCTCGTCGCAGCCACCACCGTTATCTTCTCGCATGCCTTCCTCATCTCGGAAAAGACCGAGGCGAACGAGCCCTTCGTGCGTTTGCTCGGCGATGACAAGATTCTTGGTATATTCGGGGTCTATGCATTTTTCATCACGAGCGGCTTCCTCGTCACGCAGAGCGCGCGGTTCGGCAGCGTCGGCGGCTTTCTCTGGCGACGGGCGCTGAGGATATATCCGGCGCTTGTCGTCTGCATCCTTCTCAGCGTGTATGTGCTAGGCCCGTTGTTCAGCCCGCTGGGCCTCAGGCGTTACTTGCGCTGGTCGAATCCCCTGGAGACGACCGTGCTCTCTGTGCTCAATCCGAGCTATGGCATGAAACTGCCGAAAGTGCAGTTTTATGATCCTGCGATCTCCTGGCTTGCCACCTTCACCAACGGCTCTCTTTGGTCGATCAGCCAGGAAATCTTCTGCTACCTGATCCTTGCGGCGTTGATGGCCATCGGGCTTCTGCGAGCGCCGGTGATGGCGCTTGCCCTTGCCGTGGGCGTGACCTGGCAGCTTTTCTTCGAGCAACCGTGGCCAGACACACAGTTGATAACGGATTTCACTTTTATCGCGCCCTACTTCTTCTGCGGTTCGCTTCTCTGGTTCGTGATGGACAAGCGGCAGCCGAACGTTGTCCTGGCGTCGATCTTCGCGGCGCTCGGCGTGCTCTGCCTTGTCTTCTGGCCCGACTATTCTTACGGACCGATGTTGTTTGCCTATCCGCTTGTCTACTTCGTGACCTCGCCGAGCATACAGCTGCCGACTCTCGACCGGTTGGGCGATGTCTCCTACGGGATCTATCTCTACGGCTGGCCAGTGGAGCAGGTGATGAACCATGCCCTCGGTCAGTACAGCACGTGGTGGACAGTGTTCGGCCTTTCCCTGCCGATATCATTGTTGCTCGGCTGGCTTTCATGGCATTTGCTGGAAAAGCATGCGCTGCGGTTGAAGCGAATCTCATTCCCCCGGCGGCTGCCTGTCAGTCCGTGAGCGAAGGCCCCCTACGGAGCCATACTGCCTGATGCTCACTCAGTCTTCAGACGGTCGGCCAGCGGTTTGAGCCGATATGCTTGCCAGAAGAAGCTGTCCGCGGGATGTTGCGTGCCTTGGCGAAAATTTGGCAACTACTGCGAAAGGCTCGGCGACCGGACATCGCGGTGAGCATGGATATCATCGTGACCTGATCCTGAGTGGGCTTCGGAACGGCCGCGTCGAGCGGCCGGAAGCCAGGGGCAGTCATTGCGTAGGGCAACACCTCGGCTGCGTCCACATGAGCCACGGCCAACTCGATCTCACCCAAGATCGCTCAGAGCAGCGGCTCAAAGTTCTTTCTTGCCTTCTGTCTCCCTGCTATCGTGGAAGCGAGGAGACGGCGCCATGAGCGAGACCCGAAAGCTGGCTGCAATCCTGGCCGCCGATGTGGTCGGGTACAGCCGGCTTGCCGGCGCCGACGAGGAGCGCATCCTGGCGCGGTTGCGGGCACTGCGCAGCGATCTGATCGATCCGACGATCGCCGTGCATCATGGCCGGGTGGTGAAGCGAACCGGCGATGGTGCGCTGGTCGAGTTCCGCAGCGTTGTGGACGCCGTGCGCTGCGCCATCGAGGTGCAGAACGGCATGGTGGAGCGCAATGACGGCGTGCCGCAGGACCGTCGCATCGACTTCCGGATGGGTATCCATTTGGGCGACGTCGTCGAGGAAAGCGATGGCGATCTGATGGGCGACGGCGTCAATATCGCCTCGCGATTGGAGGGCGTCGCGGCGGCGGGCGCGATCTGCCTGTCCGAGGATGCCTATCGCCAGGTCAAGTCGAGGCTCGACCTGTCCGTCAGCGATCTCGGCAGCACGCAACTCAAGAACATCGCTGAGCCGATCCGGGTCTATTCGCTGCAAGTCGGCAGCGCCGGGACCAAGGCGGCCGCGACCTCGGAAACCGCGACGAGCCAACCGGCGGCAGGGGTGCCGAAGCTGTCGATCGCGGTCCTGCCCTTCGCCAACATGAGCGGTGACGCCGAACAGGACTACTTCGCCGACGGCATCTCGGAAGACATCATCACGGCGCTATCGAAGCTGTCGCAGCTCTTCGTCATCGCCCGCAATTCGTCGTTCACTTTCAAGGGCAAGAACGTCCAAGTGCAGGAGGTGGGCACGAAGCTCGGCGTGCGGCATGTCCTTGAGGGCAGCGTCCGCAAATCGGGAAACAGGGTCCGCATCACCGCGCAGCTCATCGACGCGACCACCGGCGGCCACCTATGGGCGGAGAGGTTCGATCGCGAGCTCACCGACATATTCGCGGTTCAGGACGATGTCACGCAGCAGATCGTCGACGCGCTGGCGGTCAACCTGACAGAGGGCGATCGGAAAAGACTGGCGCCGGGGCAGACGCGGCACCCCGAGGCCTATGACTGCTTCTTGCGCGGCCGGGAGCTGTGGCACCGGCTGACGAAGCAGACCAACAGCGACGCCCGCGACCTTTTGCAACGTGCCGTCGAACTGGACCCGAACTTCGCCTCAGCGCACGCCTTCCTCGCCCTTACTCACGGGCTTGATTACCTGAACCGGTGGAGTGCGTCGCCGCAGCGCGCGATCGAGCAGGCTGAAGAGGCCGCGACGCTGGCGGTAGCGCGGGACGATAGCGATCCAGTTGCGCACTGGGCACTGAGTGTGGTCACGCTTTATTCGCGACAACACGATAGAGCCATCAGCGAGGCCGAGCGTGCGATCGCCCTCAATCCAAACTTCGCCGAAGGGCAGGTCAGCCTCGGCGAGGCACTCATCTATTCAGGCAGATCCGGGGAGGCGCTCGCCTATTTCGATCGGGCAAGGGTCCTGAACCCGTACTTTCCGGATGTCGTTCTCCACTTCCAGGCCTTGGCCTTGTTTCAACTGCGAAGGTACGAAGAGGCCGTCGAACTGTTGCTGCAGCGCGTGAACCGCAACCCCATCACCGATGTCTCGCGCGCGCTTCTGGCCGCCTGTTACGGACACCTCGGCCGTTTCGAAGAGGCTCGTGCGAGGTGGCAAGAGGTGCTGCGCGTCAATCCCGACTACTCCTTGGAATACCGTCGCAAAGTCTTGCCCTTCAAGAACCCCGCCGATTTCGAGCTCGTCATGGAGGGGCTGCGCAATGCGGGGGTCGTCCAATGACGGGTCAATGTCCGATCTTGAACCTGTTGCCCCGTTGCACCGAAGATGAGCAATAACCAGTGTCAGCGGGGTGAACGGATGCAGCCCGCGCTTGCATCCGCTCACGCCATCTGGGTCAGGCAAGCTCGGATAAGGTAGCTGGGTCGAACCCCTTCAATTCTGCATAATCGCCGTTCTCAACTTTGGCGACCCAAGTTGGATCGGTAAGCAGCGCGCGACCCACGGCAATAAGGTCGAACTCATTGCGGTCCATGCGGTCGATCAAGCGATCGATGCTTGCCGTGGCTGACCCCTTGCCGACAAAAGCGCTTGCAGTCACGTCGTTCTCGAGGCCCACCGAGCCGACAGCGATTGTCGCGGCACCCGTCACTTTCTTTGCCCAGCCTGCGCCGTTGAGGCCGTTCTCGCCATCAATTTCCGGGAATTCCGGCTCCCAGAAGCGACGCTGCGACACGTGAAGGACATCCACCCCTGCCTCAACCAACGGCAGGAGCCACGTCTCCATCTCTGCTGGGGTTTCTGCGAGACGCACGGTTAAATCTTGCTGCTTCCATTGGCTGACGCGCATAATGATCGGGAAATCAGGTCCCACCGCTTCGCGTACGGCGGAGATGATCTCGCCAGCAAAGCGCGAGCGCTCCTTGATCGTCGGTCCGCCATACCGGTCGGTGCGCAGGTTCGTGCCCGACCAGAAGAATTGATCGATCAGGTAGCCGTGCGCGCCGTGGATTTCAACAGTGTCAAAGCCGAGCCGCTTGGCGTCTGCCGCCGCTTTGGCAAAGGCTGCGATAGAATCGGCGATATCCTCTTCGGTCATCGCAACGCCGCGGGCCTCACCAGGCGCGTTGAGGCCGGACGGGCTTTCCACCGGGGCGTCGGGCTCCCAATTATTGATGTAGCGCGTCGCGCCGGTGTGCCAGATCTGCGGCCCCATGCGACCGCCAGCACCATGAACAGCGTCGATCACATTTTTCCACCCCCTCAACGCCGCATCACCGTGGAAAAACGGAATCCCACCGTCGTTGCGGGAGGCCGGGCGATCAATCACCGTGCCTTCAGACAGTAACAGTCCCGCACCACCTTCTGCTCGGCGCCGATAGTAGTCGGCATTTGCCGGCCCCGGCACGCCTTCGGGCGCAAACAGGCGGGTCATTGGCGCCATGACGATACGATTTTTCAGTTCAAGCGATCGAATGGTGAAAGGTCGAAACAGGCTGCTTGTATCGGGATTGGGCATTCGTAGAACTCCGTTGCGTAAAACGGACTTCCAGGTATACGATGTAAACCTAGCGTCAATCAGGCACCTGAAGTCGCCTAGGTATAGTGAAGGAAACCGACATGCTCGAACTGGAACCGCTCTGCTTCTCTTCCGAATGCCCGAGCCGGGCTCTATTCGATCAGATCGCTGACAAGTGGTCGATGATGGTGATTGCGGTTCTCAACGAGGGGCCTCAGCGCTTCAACGCCATTCGCCGCCGTTTGCAAGGGGTGACGCAGAAGGCGCTCACTCAATGCCTTCGCCGCCTCGAGCGCAACGGTCTTGTCGCACGAGAGGTGATTTCACTTTCTCCGGTCGCGGTTCAATACCACCTGACGCCACTCGGTCACACGTTGCGGGAACCCCTTCAGGAACTGCACAAATGGACGCTCGTAAAACTGCCGGAGGTCACCGCAGCGAGAGAGGCTTTCGACAGCGCTGACGGTGGGAAGAAGCGCGACCGATCGCTGATCCAGCTACGCCTGTGACGCGAGCGCGCAGATCGGGCCATCCGGCCCTGGGGCAGGGGCAATAGAATACGAGGTTGTCTCGATTGGCGTTTGTTGTTTGCGGAGGATCTGTCAAGCCCGCCGACGGCAGCTTCCTTCGCTCACTGCCGGCCCGCTTAGCGGCCATCTACAATCTTCGATAATTAAATATGGCTAATATATAGAACATGTTCATCGTGATATTCAGTTCGCTGGCCGTTGCGAGCTTCTGTATCATGGAGGGAATGATGTTTCGATCGAGCATTCGGGTGGCATTTTTCGCCGCCTCAGCATTGGCGCTGCAGTCGAATATCGCAGCGGCCGACGATGCGCAGACTGCCCGCGGCGAATACCTCGTCACGATCGGCGGCTGCAACGACTGCCACACACCGGGATATTTCTTCGGAAACCCGGACAGCTCGCGATTTCTGGGTGGATCGGATGTCGGTTTCGAGATCCCGGGGCAGGGTGTCTTCGTCGGCCGCAACATTACGCCTGACAAGGAGACCGGCATCGGCAGCTGGACCCGGGAACAGATTGTGACTGCGCTTCAGACCGGGCAGCGGCCGGATGGCCGCCTCCTGGCGCCAATCATGCCGTGGCATGCATTCGCGCAACTCACTGAAGAAGACGTGACATCTATTGCAGTCTTCCTTCAAAGCCTGAAACCGGTCAGCCATCAGATCCCTGGACCTTTCAAGCCGGGGGAGAAGGTTTCAACCTTCATGATGCGGATCTTGCCGCCCGGTGAAACCGCGGCTGCCGCACCAAACTAGAACAGTGCCGCCAGCGAACCCTACGGCGGCCAGCGTCGTTCTCGCATGCGCGGGGGCAAGAGGATGTGCAGCCGCACGGAGCCGCTTCAGCGCAGAGCAGCCGAATCTCTCAACAATGAAGTAGTCCGCGATGGCGCCGGGAGCGGAATGGCCGGTTCTGGAGGTGGCGGACGATATAGCTGTCGCTTTGTGCGGCCGACCTCCACAGTCATCAATCACGGTGATCCGATGGTACCTAGTCAAGATACTGCTCGTCAGAAACCAATTCCATCCACTCGGCGTTCTTGCCATCCTGGATGTAGGTGATGGCGTGGTGGCTCATGGCGTTCTGCGCAGTCGCACCATGCCAGTGCTTCATGCCTGCTGGAATCCAGACAGTCTCGCCCTGACGGATTTCCTGGCGTTCCTGGCCTTCCTGTTGCACCCACCCTTTACCTGCTGTGACGATCAGCATCTGACCAAGCGGGTGGCTATGCCATGCGGTTCGAGCTCCGGGTGCGAACGTAACAAGTCCAGATGACGCTGGCGTCGACAGTGAACCAGGCAGAAGCATGTCGACGACGACGTTGCCCGTGAAGTTCTTCGGATCAGCAAGGACAGACGGCGCGGCGCCGACGGGGCTGACGGTGATGTTTTCAGGTCTAGCTGCAGGCGCGTCGGCAAATGCCATGGTGGAAAGGGTGGCAGCAACGAGGGTCTTCTTCATAGATAAGTCCTTCCTTTTCGGTATAGTTTTGTTCGCTTACTGCTGGCGCTTCTTGAGCACCTCGGCGACGACAGGGCCTGCCGAGAAGGCGTTAGGCCACCCGGCGTAGAAGGCGATCTGCGTGACCACCTCGCCTGCCTGGTCGGGAGTGAGCCCGTTGTCGAGCGCCCTGTTGAGGTGTCCTGCCAGCTGGGCCACCTGACCGTTGGCCATCAGGGACGTGATGGTCACCAAACTGCGGTCGCGAGGCGCGAGATCCGGTCGCAGCCAGACATCCTTGAACAGCGGATCCGTCGTGAAATCCGCCAGCCTAGGCGACGCATCCCCCAGCAGGCCTTGGACCGCCCTTCGACGCACAGCCTCACCCTCCTGGTTGAGCTGCATGAGATCCGGAGAAGCTTCAGGCAACTGATCCGCGCCTATGTTCCGCTCGGCAAAGATGTTTTGAGCGACAGCCAACGCCGACGTCGCGTTCGTCCAGCCCGCATAGAATGCGAGGTGAGTTATAATCTCGGAAAGCTCCTTCGGCGTGACGCCGTTGTCGAGCGCGAGGTTCATGTAGTGCGAAAGATTGCCAGTCTGGCTGCGCGCGACAAGGATGGCGACGGTGACGACGCTTCTGTCGCGGACGGAAAGCTGCGGGCGAGTCCACAGGCCCTCTACGACGTCCTCCTTCTCGTATCGCCCGAGAGCTGGGGAAACGCTCCGGATGTCGTCCGAAGACACGCTTGATGATCTGATCATTGTCGAACTCTGCTGGGAGAAGGTGGGTGAAGATGCGACCGTCGCAAGAGTGAGGGTGGCGGCGGCCAGGAGTTTCACGGTCGACATCCTTTCGATGGTGTACCAATCACCATGAGATAGGAGCGAGGAAACGCAGGATTAGAACGCTATTTCCGATAGGGTCTATCCGATCTCGACATCAAACCTCGACGACTTTGCAAATACGAAGACGGCCGGGGCTGTCCCTTCGGCCGTCTTCGGTCAAGTCGCAGAACCGCCGCCGGGCGGTCTAAATGCTGGTTACAGTTCTTGCGCCGTCGGCCGGAACAGGATCTCGTTCACGGCGACATCCTCTGGTTCGTTGATCGCGAAGGCGACCATCCTGGCGAACGTATCGGCTGGTACGCCGACCTGACCGACGTAATCCTGGTTCGCCTGCTGCACGTCCTTCTCGCTGATATGGTCCAGCAGCTCCGTCTTGACGGCTCCGGGCGAGATGATCGTCGTGCGGATGTTGTAAGGCGCCATCTCCTGCCGCAGCCCCTCCGACAATGCCCTCACTGCGAACTTGGTGGCCGAGTAGACGGCCGAGCCGCCGAAGAGCTTGTGGCCGGCCACGGAGGACACGTTGATGATGTGGCCCGACCTCTGCTCCTTCATATGGGGGAGCGCTGCGGCGATGCCGTAGAGGACGCCTTTGACGTTGACGTCGATCATCTGGTCCCATTCGTCCACCTTCAAACGATCCATGGGCGAAAGCGGCATGACGCCCGCATTGTTGATGAGCACGTCGACCCGTCCGTAGGTCTCAACGGCCGCGTCGATCAACTTTTGCAGGTCCTCTTGCCTCGTCACGTCGGTGGCTACAGCAGTGGCCTTGAAGCAGGCTTCGTTGAGTTCGGCGGCTAGGGCGTCGATCCGATCGGAGCGGCGCGCTCCAAGGACTACGTTGGCGCCCTTGGTCGCGAGATACCGGGCGGCTGCGGCACCCATGCCGCTCGAGGCGCCCGTGATTACGATGGTCTTGCCAGCGATGCTGTCTGTCATTCGTGTCTCCTGATGAGAAGCGAGACGGCGTTGTGACCAGAAGGTCACCTCGCCGCCTGTGATATTTCGACCGGCGAGTTTCGCTTATGCCAGATGTCGACCGAAGAACTCGGCCATCCGGTCGAAGGGAATCTTGTCCATGCGGTCGTAAAGGTCGGTATGGCTTGCATCCGGAATGATCATCAGTTCCTTTGGCTCCGCGGCGGCTGCGAAGGCGGTTTCACTGAAGTAGCGTGAGTGAGCCTTCTCGCCGTGGATGAACAGCACCGGACGCGGCGAGATCTCCGCGATGTAGGTCAGAATCGGCATGTTCATGAACGAGATCGGCGTGGTCTGCGACCAGGCGTTGCCCGAGTTGACAGCGCGCTTATGATAACCGCGCGGCGTCGAATAGTAGTCGTGGTAATCGACCATGAACTGCGGTGCATCTGGGCCGACCTCGACGTTATAGGCCGCCTGGTACGCGGGAGTACCCTTTTCCGCATCGACCCAACGCTGCCGGCTTAACTGCTCCAACCTTTGCGTGCGTTGCTCCAGGGTAACGCTGTCGTTGTAACCCTTGGACATGACGCGCGTCATGTCGTACATGGTGCTGGCGACGACAGCCTTGACGCGCTTGTCGACGGCAACGGCATTCAAAGCCATGCCGCCCCAGCCGCAGACGCCGATCACGCCGATGCGCTCACGATCGACTTCCGGCCGCAGGCCGATGAAGTCCACTGCGGCACTGAAGTCCTCGGTGTTGATGTCCGGCGAGGCGATGTTACGCGGTTCGCCGCCGCTCTCTCCGGTATATGATGGGTCGAAGGCAAGCGTTGCAAATCCACGTTCTGCCATCGTCTGCGCATAAAGCCCGGACGACTGTTCCTTCACCGCGCCGAACGGCCCGCTGATGACGATGGCGGCGAGCGTATTGTTGTCCCGATCCTTGGGAAGGTAGAGATCGCCGGCCAGAGTGATGCCATATCGGTTCTTGAACGAGACCTTCTGATGGTCGACCTTGTCGCTCTTGGGGAAGGTCTTGTCCCAATCCGTGGTCTGAGCCAGGGCCTGGGTCGCGGCAGCCGCCGGGATCAGGCTGATGGCCGCGACGGCAACGCCGGTCGCCTTTATCAGGCTACGCCTGCTCGAATTGAAGCCGTCCTGCGTCTCACTGTGCTTGCTCATTTGGAAGTCTCCTGTCTGGATGGGTTGAGTGTCACTGGATGCGCTCGATGCGCAGCGGGAATTCCCCAGGTACGTGAAGCGCTTCGAACCCGTCGTCGAAGCGACCGAGGCGGACCAGGCCCGGATGCTTGTAGTCGGCGTAGAACATCGCGAGATTTCCCCAGGGCATGTAGTAGCAGAGGTCGTATGGCCGCTCGTCGGAGAAGGGTCCGTGTCCTTCGACTGTCAGCTTGCGCGGCAGGTATGCGATCTTCTCGTTCGATCCGAAGTCCTTGATCTCGAGCTCGAGTGGAAGCAGGGAGGCAAAGTCACGGGCGGACGCATTGTCGTACAGTGTCGCCGTCATCGTGTGCTCGCCAAAGGTAAGCCTTATCTTCACGTCAAAGCCTCCTGTTGTTGGTTTCGGTTGACTCAGGCCCGACAGGCCAAGGACAGCGACGCCTAGCACCAGTGTTCGACGGGTCATGAAGCGCGGTCGATCCCTCATGAGGCTCTCCTGACGGTGTGCCAGGCGACGATCGACGTGAGAGACGAGCCGGCAAGCAAGGCTGCGCTGAGGACAAAGGCGGACCGCCAGCCCACGATGTCGAAGAGGAGGCCGCCGATCGATGCTCCTGCCGTGATCGCAAGCTGGATGACCGCGACCTGCAAACCTCCTCCGGCCTCGGCGTCATCGGCGAGGTATCGGCTGAGCCACGTTCCCCAACCGACAGGAGCGGCAGTCCCGAAAAGGCCCCATCCCACGAGTGCGGCGAACACGGGAAGCTCCCTGTCTCCAAAAGCGATCAGGAACAAGGCAAGGCCTGCCATCACCAGGGGTATGACAACAAGAATGCTGAACAGACGATGCATCAGCAGTTTACCGATCATCCAGGTGCCACCCGCCCCTGCGAAGCCCATAACCAGCAGGCTGAACGAAAGCGTCTCGATGCCGAGATGGGTTACCTGCTCCAGGAAAGGACGCAGATAGGTGAAGAGCGCGAACTGCCCCATGAACAGCAGCAGAATTGCCATCATCCCAGCGATGACCGGAGGACGCCGGAGCAACCTGAACACGTTCGGCGAAGCCTGGCCTGCCCGGGCAGGCAGCGAGGGAAGACTGATAAACTGCCAGAGGATCGCAAGAAGGCTGACCGGAACCACGAGGAAGAACGCTCCTCTCCAGCCGATGTAGGCGCCCAGAAGGCTGCCGGCCGGGGCCGAGATGGTCGCGGCGATCGCATTTCCCGCGTTCAGCAGGGCCAGCGCTGCAGGCACCTGGCTTTCTGATACAAGCCGCATGACGATCGCTGTCGACATCGACCAGAAGCCTCCGATCGAGATGCCGAGAATGGCCCGGCCGATCATCAGGACCGGATAGGTCGGTGCAAACGTCACGATGATGCCGGAGAGCGTCAGAAGAGCGGTCAATCCAAGAACGACGATCCTCCGGTCGAGCCGACTGGCGAACGTCGAGATGAAGAGGCTGGTGATGACTGCAAAGACGCCGGAGATCGAGATCGCCTGTCCCGCCTGCCCCTCTGAGATGCTTAGGCCCGACGCGATCGGGGTCAAAAGACTGACCGGCATGAACTCAGACGCGATCAGAACGAAGACGCACAACGTCATGGAGAATACTGCTCCCCAAGCGGCTTTCTGGCTCTCGATGCCATCTTCGAATGTTATGCTCATGTCATGGATCCTTGCGTGCTCGCGTTTGGCGACTTGCAAGAGAAAGATATTGCCGGGGGACTTTGCGAACAATCCGTGCTAATCCGCATGGAGTTATCGATATAGAACATTAATAGGAGCCAGGACGGCATGCTGCGGGAGGATGTGAAGGACCTGCTGTGGTTCATCGAGGTGGCGAGGGAGCAGAGCTTCACCAAGGCCGCAGCCACGCTCGGCACCTCTCAGTCGACCCTCAGCCATACGATCAAGCAGTTGGAGGCGCGACTGGGAGTGCGCCTGCTGACGCGGACGACCCGCAGCGTGGCGACAACGGAGGCCGGCGAACGCCTGCTACAGTCGCTCGCTCCAAGATTCGAGGGGATCGAAGCAGATCTTGCAGATCTGGTGGCTTTCCGGGAGAAGCCGTCGGGCACAGTGCGCCTGACGCTCTCAGATCATGCTCTACAGACGACGGTCTGGCCTAAGCTGAGCCGTGTCCTGTCCGACAATCCCGACGTCAAGGTCGAGCTCTACAGCGATAACGGAATGCGCAACATCGTTGAGGAGCGTTTCGACGCCGGCGTCCGGCTCGGCGAGAGCGTCGACAAGGACATGATCGCCGTACGCATCGGCCCCGACTGGCGCCTGCGTGCCGTAGCGGCCCCGGAATATCTCGTCAGCCACGGGATCCCCAAGACGCCGCAGGACCTCGTAAGCCATGTCTGCATCAACATGCGCCAAGCCACATGGGGCGGCTTTTATGCTTGGGAGTTCGAGAAGGACGGGAGGGAGCTTCGGGTCCGGGTCGAGGGGCAGCTCAGCTTCAACTCCTCGATCTCCCAGATCGACGCCGCCGTTAAAGGATACGGGATCGCCTATATTCCGGAGGATCTCGTGGAAGAACACATCCAGGCGGGAACGCTGCAGGCTGTCCTCGACGATTGGAGCGAGCCGTTCACGGGATACCATCTCTACTATCCCAGCCGACGCCAGATGTCCCCGGCGATGGCGCTGATCGTCGATGCTCTGAGACATCGGAGCTGAACACGCGTCGCTTGCTGCGGGGGTGTGGCGGAAGGGCTGGTGTAGCCCGACGGGAGCTACATCCCCGCCGCGACGAGCGGCTTTTGGCATCTTATGATCAAGGTGATCATTCCCGCTTGCGGCGATTGTCTATCGCATCAGCCCCGCCGCTCGAAGCGCGTCGTTTATGACCTTGGCGATCTTGCCGTCGGCAGCGTCGCTAGCGGTGTTGGCGCGCGACCTGGCGTAGCGCAATGCTCTTTCTATCGTGGATGGAGCGGCGTCGGGCTCCCCCCGACGGGCGAAATTTCCGGCTGCCTCAGCCTCCTCGACGTCTGCCTCCGTGGCCAGATTCCATGCATGTGCGATACGAACGGTCGAGGAAATCCCCGCCTCGAGCATATGCGGGCCGGCTCTCCCGATTGCGCGATCGCTGCTCGTCGCCAGGGGAACGCCGTGGCCCATGCCCTTGACGAGATAGATCTCGACGGCCTCCATGCCTTTCGCGTCGAGCCAGACTTTGCGCCTATGGCCGTGTATCAACTCGCTCCGCGTTGGCTCGATGGCGAGGGAGTGCACGCCGCTCCATTGCTGGGCGATCTGTTCGGCATTCCTGGCTCGGACCGTCTGGTCATGCGTGCCGTGCCAGATCGAAATCCTAGGCCAGGGCCCGCGGTGGTTCGAGGCGCGCTTGAGAACCGATTGGAGCCTGGGGACAGTCGGCGGATTGCGGCCTTGCATGCGCTGGAAAGCCTCTGCCACGGTGCCTGCCACGCCATAGGGCAGCCCGCCGATGATTGCGCCGCCTGCAAATATCTCAGGGTAGGTCGAAAGCATGACGTTCGCCATCGCACCGCCTGCCGACAGGCCGGTGATAAAGATGCGCGTGGGATCGATGCCCTGCGACTGGACGAGATGGCCGATCATCTGCCGGATGGACAATGCCTCCCCCGCATCCCGGCTGATATCGTCGGGCTCGAACCAGTTGAAACAGAGATTGGCATTGTTCGATCGCTGTTGCTCGGGATAAAGCACCGCAAATCCGCGCCGCTCGGCGAGCTGGGACCAGCCGGAACCGGCGGCGTAGCCCTCTGCCGTCTGTGTGCAGCCATGCAGCGCAACGACGAGGGGGGTGCCGGGGGCCATGATCGACGGCAGATATAGCCACGCCTTTAATGACCCCGGATTGGAGCCAAACCTCCCGATTTCGACCAAGCGGTGATTTTGTGGGGGCTTGTCGAGCAATGTCGTCTCCTTGGCCGCCAATCGGCCTCAACTCCCGATGTGGGGACGATTGCTGCGCCGCACAATGGGACTCCCGGGTTAATTCGCCCAAGCAGATTTATCCGAGCCCTTAATGGCACCGAAAATTCCATGGGGAGCGGCAGAACAGCCGACAGAATAGGGGCAGGAATGCCTATCTGTCCCGCCGACAGTTGCGGCGGGTGCATAGCTGCAGTGCAACATAAGCGCTGGCGGATGGCGCCGGCGTGAGTATGATGATTTTCATCGAAGCGATGCTCCTCCTCCCGCAACGCTTCGAAATTCAGACGTCCACTCCTCCTCCCGAAGGGACGTCTGTTGGAACAGCGGCACTCCTCCTCCCAAGTCGCTGTTCGGTTCTTTTAGGAAAGCCTGCCGCACCTCCTCCCGCGGCAGGCTTTTCTATTTCGGGATGGCCGGTCAGCCCTTCAGCTGACAGCGCTGCGCCCGCGCCGGATCAGCTCAAACACGCCTGAAATATCTCCGTTGCCATGTCCAGCACCGTCCCGTTTGCGGAATAGTTCCAGCGCCGGATCCATGACGATCCCACCCGGCTCGTCGCCTCGGCCGATTATATCAGGGAGAAAGGTGTGTGTTCGCGACCCGATGAAGCGAGTAAGCTCGACGAGCTAACGGCATCGCCTTCGGAAGCGGTTTGGACGCTTCGCAATGGCGAAGGAGCGCCGCCGCCTAGATCACGCCTTTTTACCCGGATGGAGAGGAGGGGGGTGACGGCAATCCTGCTGATTGCGCATCGCCGCGGGCAGCTCCCTTCGGTTCGAATGGTGGCGGACTATTTGATCGCAGAACTCTCCCGGCGGCCCCAAGACGCCTGATGTGGAGCAGAGTCGCTGGGAAGCGACGGAAAACGCCGCATCAGCCGTGCTGGTGCAATGAAGGCCGCTTGGCATAGGCCGGCACCTGAAACCGGCGACGATAGTTTCCCGGAGCCAGGCCGGTTATCCGCCTGAACAAGCGCCGAAAGAAGGCGGGCTCCTCGTAGCCGACCTGCCAACTTATTTCGTCGACGGAAGCTTCGGTTCGTTCCAACCGCCGCTTCGCTTCCTCGATCCGCACCCGTTGGACATAGGCGATCGGGCTCATGCCGGTCGCCCGGGTGAACCGCCGCTTGAAGGTCCGTTCCGTCAGCCCCGCCTGCCTGACCATCTCCTCCAGCGGATTGGCGACCGAAAAATGGACGGCAAGCCAGTCCTGTGCAGTCTGGATCGCCTGGTCGCCGTGGTCGCGCCGCCCCTCGAACACCATGTAAGGAGCCAGCCCGTCCTGGTGCCATTGCAGGGCAAAATAGCGGGCCACCGTCTGCGCCGCCGTCGCCCCCGCATGGCGGGCGATCAGGTAGAGCACGAGATCGTGCCATGTCATCGAGGCGCCTGATGTAATCAACTCGTCCCGCTGGCCGGCGACCACCAGCACCTGCTCAGGATGGATCGGCACCCCAGGATAGGCGTCGCGGAACGTCTGGGCATAGCCGAAATGGACGGTGGCGTCGGCGCCATCGAAGACCCCGGTCTCGGCAAGCAGGAAGATGCCCGAACAGGCCGAGCAGATCAGTGCCCCCTTCTCGTGCATCCGCCGGCACCATTCCACCAGTTCGGGATAGCGGCGCTTCACCCAGCCTTCCGGCCCGAGCACGACCGACGGCACGATGACGATGTCGGTCCGCTCGATCTCGGCGACCGGCCGCTGCACCACCAGCGGTACGCGGCTGGCGAGCGTCAGCGGGCCGGCCCGTTCGCCAACGATTTCGACGTGGAAAGGAGGCGTCTTCGCAATGCCGTCGTCCGGCGGTACGATGGAAAAGGCATTCATGACATCAAAGATGCCGCTCAGCGTCGAGACTGCCGCCTCCGGCAGCGCCACCAGGCTGACATGGAGGGGCTGCGGCCCCGGCGCCCGCTCTGCCTCCTGCTGCGTTCCCGTCATCATCGGTTCCCCCTTGGCAGCAATGATAACCCCGGAGCGCAGCCGGGGCCACTGCGGACGCGACAGCTTCCTTGCATGGCGCAAATGGCCCGATCATGGCCGGCACCGCTCTGCCGCTCACGCTCCCGGTCTGCGATCCTTCCCTCGACCTCGAACGGAGGTTTGCAACCAGGGAGAAACATCATGGATACCATGCAAAGCAAGACCATCGACAGTGCGAAGCTCGACACGCTGGTCGGCCGCGTCGTCAGCGATCTTTCCGCCGGCTATGGCGGGGTCATGGTCAGCCTCGGCCACCGCCTCGGTCTCTACAAGGCGATGGCCGACCGCGGTCCGCTCACGTCTCGCGAGATCGCCAGTCGCGCCCGCTGCGCCGAACGATATGTGCGCGAATGGTTGAATTCGCAGGTCGCCGGCGGATATGTCACCTATCATGCTGTCAGCGGCACCTATGAGCTGACGCCGGAACAGGCTTTCGTGCTGGCGAACGAGGACAGCCCCGTCTTCATCCCGAATGCCTGGGCAACGCCGGCTTCCATGTGGGCCGACGAGGACAAGGCGGTCGAGGCCTTCCGCACCGGTGCCGGCATCCCTTGGGGTGACCATGATGGCCGGCTCTTCTGCGGCGTCGCTTCCTTCTACCGCAACGCCTACCGCGCCAGCCTCGTGCCGGAATGGTTGCCGGCGCTCGACGGCGCGGTGGAGAAGCTGAAGGCTGGCGCGCTGGTCGCCGATGTCGGCTGCGGCCACGGCCATTCGACGGTGCTGATGGCGCAGGCCTTCCCGAAGTCGAAATTCCACGGCTTCGACACGCACGAAAAGTCGGTCGACGAGGCACGCAGGGTGGCGGGCGAGGCGGGCGTTTCCGGTCGCGCGAGCTTTTCGACCGCACGGGCGGAGACCTATCCGGGGACGGGCTATGACCTCATCTGCTTCTTCGACTGCCTGCACGACATGGGCAATCCGGTGGCAGCCGCCACGCATGCGGCCAAGGCCCTTGCGAAGGACGGCACGGTGATGCTGGTCGAGCCCTTCGCCAATGACCGGGTGGAGGACAATATCTCGCCTGTCGGCCGGCTCTATTATGCCGCTTCGACGACGATTTGCTGTGCCCATGCGATTTCCGATGGCGGTCACATCGTGCTCGGCGCCCAGGCCGGCGAGGCAAGGCTCAAGGACGTCTTCCGCAAGGCGGGCTTCACCCGCTTCCGCAAGGCAATGCAGACGCCCTTCAACCTGATCCTCGAAGCCCGCCTCTGACCAGACCGGCGACTGAGGGCGCCGGACTTCCACCCACTCTCCGTCGTCCTCCGGCGATTGCGGCCGTGGATCCCGAGCGTGAGGCCTGGGATGACGGAGGGCGGGGTGCTGTTGCTGCCATACTTCGCCTTGCCGCGCTGTTTGCCGATTGAGTTGCTGACGACCAGACCGTTTGTCATTTACGGTCGCGCGACTAGTTTATGGCAAGCAATCCTCCCGAATGGGAGGGAGACGACGGGAGCAAGTCATGTGCCGAAATATCAAGCCTCTCTTCAATTTCGATCCGCCGGCGACGGACGAGGAGATCCATGATGCCGCATTGCAGTTCGTGCGGAAGCTGAGCGGGACCAACAAGCCCTCGAAACACAATGAGGCGGCGTTCGAACAGGCAGTCTTCGCGATCGCACAGTGCGCCCACGAACTGCTTCATTCGCTGGAGACCTCTCAGCCGCCTCGCGACCGTGCCGAAGTCGCGGCGAAGGCGCGTGCGCGATCAGCGATGCGCTTTGCATGAAAAGAGCCCGGGCCCACAAGTGACCTGAACCGGATCAACAAGAGCACGCACCGCCTTGGGGCGGGGCCTTATGGAACCAACTCGCGTCGCGGAAGGTTATAGTCTTGTCGCTGCGCCATCGGTTTCGCTTATCTGCGTAACACGATGGCCGGCGCCGGCGCTCAATAATTCACAATGGGGAAATTCCATGGAAAATGAAGGTATCGGTTGGATCGCCGCAATCATCGTCGGCGGCATCGCCGGCTGGCTCGCCGAGATGTTCATGAAGAGCAACATGGGCGTGCTGATGAACGTTCTTCTCGGTATTGTCGGCGCAATCGTCGCCAACTTTATCCTGTCGCTCTTCGGCGTCGCCCTTGGCGGATGGCTGGGTTATCTGATCGCGGGCTTCATCGGAGCCTGCATCCTGATCGCTATTGCAAGAATGATCAGACGTCCGGCCTGACGAAACAGGAGGCGCCCCCAAACGGTTGCCTTCTTCACGCACTCCAGCCACGCGCGAGCGTGGCTTGAGGCGTGGTCATCTCGTGTTCAAGGCGCCCCGCGAACGTTGACGGATGCGCCAAAAGCAAGCCGGACTTTAAGGGCAGCGGCGGATATCGGTCTGATCGGTCAGGGGTAAAGCCTCAGCCAGCGCCGCTCCGGCTCATTGCCTGTCGCAGCTTTTTTCCCCCGACATCGTCTCCAACTGCGCTGGAAGCTGCCCGTAAGCCACCAGGATCGATCTGATCAGCCCCGGGAAGCGTGCGTCGAGTTCGGCGCAGCGGGTCTGGTTGCGCATCTCCACACCCTGGCGCTCGCTGCGGATCAGGCCGGATTCGCGCAGCACCTTGAAATGGTTGGAGAGCGACGATTTTGGAATGATGCGGTCGCCGAGATCGGCAAGGGCCGAGCACGTGCCGCCGCAGCCGGCGGTGGCAAGCTTTGCGAAGATGGCGACGCGCTCGGGATCGGACAGCGCATAAAGGATCGCCTCCGGGCGTATATCCTCCAAGGCTGGGTGAAAGAGCGGTCTCATGAATTTTATATAGCGCCCCTTGACATCGAGATCAACAGTTCCGAATTTCTGAACTATGGAACAAGCTGCCAATCCCGGCAGCAGTCCGGATCAGAAGGAATTCAAAATGGCGAAGCTCACCGGAAAGGTCGCAGTGGTCACGGGGGCCTCCAAAGGCATCGGCGCGGCGATTGCCAAGGCGCTGGCGGCCGAAGGGGCAAAGGTGGTGGTGAATTACGCCTCGAGCAAGGCCGGAGCCGACGCAGTGGTCGAGGCGATCGGCGCCGCCGGCGGCAAGGCCATCGCGGTTCAGGGCGATGTTTCCAAGGCCGACCAGGCGCAGGGGTTGGTCGATGCCGCCGTCAAGGAATTCGGCAAGCTCGACGTGTTGGTCAACAACTCAGGCGTCTACGAATTCGCCTCGATCGAGGAAGTGACCGAGGACCATTATCGCCGCATCTTCGACGTCAACGTGCTCGGCGTTCTCCTGACCACCCAGGCGGCGGTCAAGCACCTCGGCGAGGGCGGCAGCGTCATCAACATCTCCTCGGTGGTCACCAGCATGGCGCCGCCGGCCTCTGCCGTCTACACCGGCACCAAGGGCGCCGTGGAGGGCATCAACAGCGTGCTCGCCAAGGAACTCGGCCCGCGCAAGATCCGCGTCAACGCCATCCTGCCAGGCATGGTCGAGACCGAGGGGACGCACACGGCCGGCGTCATCGGCTCGGATCTCGAGCAGACCGTCGTCGCCCAGACGCCGCTTGCCCGCATCGGCCAGCCGGACGATATCGCCGGCGTCGCCGTCTTCCTTGCGTCCGATGACGCCCGCTGGATAACCGGCGAACGGCTGGCCGCCAGCGGCGGCTTCCGTTGAGGGCATTTCCGCTCTCTTCGGATCACGGAGTTGGGTGTTTATGCCGGGGCCGGCCTGAAATCTCGATCCTGTTCTGAATAAAAGAGTAAGAGCATGATGCCGTCAGAAAGCCGCTCGCTTATCGGCATCATGCTCTCGCAGTGCTCGCGATTGTGCGCGTCCCGGCCATGACGACCGCATTGACGAGGCATTATAAAGTCAATGCCGGAGCTCGTCCATGCGCCGGCAAAGCGCGGCATCACCTGCCGATATAGGCGGCGAGTTCATCAGGCGTCCCGTTGGGGAACGCCTGTTTCAAAAAGTCCAGGAACGCCGACACGCGCGCGCTAAGCAGCCGCCGAGAGGGGTAGAGCGTCCAGAGAGCGATCTCCGGGCCGTCGATGTCCCCCCAACTGACCAATGTGCCATCCGCCAGGTCGTGGCTCACCAGCGATATGGGAAGACGTCCCGCACCGACGCCGGCGCGCACCGCATCCCGGATCGTGGTGAGCGTTGACAAAGTGAGCACGGGTTCGATCCTGATCGTCGACTGGCCGCCGGCGGTCCTCACCCGCCATATTTGCGCTTCGCCTGCGCCACGTGCAACGCCGGGAGCCGCACGTCCGCCGGTCGGGCGGGGAAGGTTGGGGCTTGCCACCACCACCAGCCGGTCGCGCAGAAAGGCCCGTCCGACAAGGCTTTGGTCGGGATCGGGATTGACCCGGATGACCAGGTCGTAGCCTTCCTCGATCATATCGACGGACCGGTCCTCACTCGTCACCTCGAGCCTGACCTCCGGATATTCGAGGGCAAAGCCCGCGGCGATCCTGCCCATGGCGGTCTGGGAGAAGTGCAAGGGTGCGCTGATGCGCAATCTGCCCTTGGGTCTTTGACCGCCTGAGGCAATCGCAGCAGCCGTTTCGTCCAGTTCGGCAAGCAGCGCCCCCGTCCGCTCGAACAGCGCCCGCCCTTCCTCGGTGAGCTTCAGATTGCGCGCACCCCGTTCAAACAGTCGCAGAGTGAGGGCGCTTTCCAGCTCGGCGACACGGCGCGACAATGTTGCCTTCGGTCGGCCCGTCGCCCGTGCCGCTTTGCCGAAGCCGCCATGGCGGGCGACAAGATTGAAATCGGCAAGCGCAAGAAGATCCATGTCCGTTCCATCAGCGAGACGGTTTGTCTAGAATTGCCGTCTATCGGACTGCCAGTGAACCACACATATTCGAGGTGTCAAGCAACCCAACGCGGAGAAAGACCATGACCATTCTCGTTACCGGCGCCACAGGCAATGTTGGCCGCCAAATCGTCGAACACCTCGTCAAGCGCGGCGCCGATGTCCGTGCCCTTGTCCGCGACCCGTCGAAAGCCCAACTCCCGGCGGAGGTCAGCGTCGTGCAGGGCGACTTCCTCAACGTCGACTCGCTGCGCAATGCCATGTCAGGCGTGTCGACGCTGTTCCTGCTTAGCGCCGTGGTGCCGGATGAATTCACCCAGGCTTTGATTGCGTTGAACGTCGCCCGATCGGCCGGCATCGAGCGGATCGTCTATCTCTCGGTGATCCACGCCGATGTCTATGTCAACGTGCCGCATTTCGCCGGCAAGTTCGGTGTCGAGCGAATGATCGAGCAGATGGGTTTCAACGCGACGATCCTGCGCCCGGCCTATTTCATCCAGAACGATCTGATGGTCAAAGACGTGATCACCGGCTACGGCGCCTACCCGATGCCGATCGGCGCCAAGGGTCTCGCGATGATCGATATTCGTGACATCGCCGAGATCGCCACCCTTGAGCTGCTGCGCCGCGAACAGGCTGCAGAGCCGCTGGCGCTGGAGAGGATCAACCTGGCCGGTCCGCAGACGCTGACCGGAACCGATATCGCCGCCATCTGGTCGGCCGTGCTCGCCCGCCCGATCGCCTACGGCGGCGACAATACCGAGGGCTTGGAGCAGAATCTCAAGCAGTTCATGCCCGCCTGGATGGCCTACGACATGCGGCTGATGGGCGAACGCTTCCTGACCGACGGGATGCTGCCCGAGGCGGGCGACGTCGAGCGTCTGACGGCTCTGCTCGGACGCCCGCTCCGCTCATATCGCGCCTTCGCCTTGGAAATCGCTGCCTCCGCTTGAGGCAGCAACAGCGATCTGACCAAAAAGAGTATCATCATGATCTATTCCACAGCCACAGTTCCGGTGAACCCGGAAGGCGAAACCCCGCTGACACGCGCCGAGGCCTGGCTGGGGCTCGAACGCAAGGCACGCGACGCCCGGCTCTTTCTTCCCGCCGGTCTCTGCACCCGCTGCGATGTCGTGGAGGAAAGCCCGGACCATTTCGTGCGCGAGGCGACGATTGCCGGGCTGGATTTGCGCGAGATCATCACCCTGGAACCGCAAAGCAAGGTCACCTTTTTTCAGGCGACGGGGCCCCGCGAGGGAGCGATCGTCAACCAGCTCTTCGAGGATGAAGACGGCCGGCTGCAGCTGCGCTTCTACTGCTATCTCGGCCTGCGCGGCAAACGGCCCAACGCCCCGGAAGAGCAGGCCGAGCAGGCACAGTTCGATAGCGAAACAGGCTACAAGGCCGCCCTGCTGTCGACGCTGGAGCGGACCCGCCAACTGCTGTCAGAGGGAAAGCTCTGAGTATCGCCGCGACCTAACAAAGGGCGGCCGGTCGTGGGTTATATCCGAACAGCCACCTGAGATATCTGGGGACCCTCAAGGGAAGCGTTCGAAACGCTTCTGCGGGGCGGGGCCAGGGCGTCGGGTTTGTCCCGGCGCCCTCGGCTTCACCGCCAGGACTGTTGATCAGGCGGCCTTTGCCGCCGCGACGGCGCCGATCAGAATGCCGGCAGTCTCCACCGATGAACCGGGGTTCTGCCCGGTGATCAGCAGGCCGTCCTGGATGGCATAGGACGACCAGTCGTCGCCGCTGGAATAGACGCCACCATTCTCCCTCAACATGTCCTCGACCAGGAACGGCACCACCTGGGTGAGACCGACCCCATCTTCCTCGGAGTTCTTGAAGCCGGTGACTTGTCTGCCCTGAACCAGCGGCGTGCCGTCGGCAGCCTTGACGTGGCGCAGCACGCCCGGTGCGTGGCAGACAAAGGCAACGGGCTTGCCGCCCTGATAGAGCGATTGGATAAGGGCGATCGAATCCCTGTCTTCCGCCAGATCCCAAAGCGGGCCATGGCCGCCCGGATAAAACACGGCGTCGTAATCGTCAGCGGAGACCGAGGCGAGTTTTACAGTCGAGGCGAGCACCGCCTGCGCAACCGGGTCCGCATGGAAGCGGCAGGTCTGGTCGGTCTGGAAGCCGGGTTCGTCGCTCTTCGGGTCGAGGGGCGGCTGTCCGCCCTTCGGCGATGCGACGGTGATCTCGGCGCCGGCCTCGAGGAAGGCGTAATAGGGGGCGGCGAACTCTTCGAGCCAGAAGCCGGTCTTCCGGCCGGTACTGCCCAGTTGGTCGTGCGAGGTGAGAACCATGAGGATTTTCATCTGGAGATCCTTTCGAGACAGATGTGATCGGTCGCTTTCGATGACGGGATCATGCCTCGGCGGCTCCTATTCCTGAAATTTATTTCTTTGATTTCAGATATGCGTTGAGCAATATATCTGGATGAAACATGATCTCAACCTCCTGCCTGTCTTCGTGGCGCTGATGCAAGAGCGCAATGTCACGCGCGCAGCCGAACGACTGGGCATGACGCAGCCGTCCGTCTCCAATGCCCTGAACCGCCTTCGCGAAACGCTGCGCGACCCACTCTTCATCCGGGAGCGCTATGGCATGAAGCCGACGGAGATGGCGGAGGCACTTGCTCCGGTGATCCGCACCGCATTGGCGAGCCTCGATGACGCCATTCTCGGCCAGCAGGCGTTCGATCCGGCGCGGGCGACACGACAGTTCACCATCGCCCCCAATAGTTACGTCGAGTTCGTTCTGATGCCGGTGATCGTGGCACGGCTGCGGGAATGCGCGCCCGGGATCAGGCTGCGCCTGACGCCCTTCGGCAATGATCTGGCCGAGACCGGCGCGATATCAGGGGCGACGGAAATGGTGCTCGGCAGGATCGTCGAGCCTCCTGATAACATGGTCGTGCAGCATCTCATGGATGATGGGCTGGCCTGTGTCGTTCGCAAAGATCATCCCGAGATCACCGAAAGCATCTCCGAGGAACAGTATCAGCGGATGCGGCACGTCAACGTGCTTCCGCCCGGACGGATGCGCGTCGGCCTGTTCCAGATGCTGCAGCAGGCCGGTCTCAGGCGCGATGTCTCGGTCTCCGTCACCCATTTCCTGGCAGTCCCGGAAATAGTGGCCGTGACCGACTACTGCGCCACACTGCCCCGGCTGATCTGTCAGCGCCTTGCCCGCGACCCGCGCCTTAAAATCCTCCCCGCGCCGGTCGATCTCGGCAGCTTCCCAGTCGAGCTGGCATGGCATGTCCGCTACCGAAACGATTCCGCCCATCGGTGGCTGAGATCATTGATCGCCGTGGTCGCAAAGGAAGTCTCCGACGCTGCGGGGGCAGAAGCCATGGCTGGAAATTGAGAGCGCGTGTTTGCCCTCGACGGTTGCACGCGTGCCCGATCGATTGCATATTCTGTTTCAAGATGAGGAGAATTCTATGCCGAAGGCCGTTGGAATCGGCGGTGTGTTTTTCAGGGCGGCGAACCCGGCCGGCCTGGCGGAATGGTATCAAAAGCATCTCGGTATTGACGACCTGCACAAGTCGGTATGGCAGCAGGAGGCCGGGATGACGATATTTGGCCCGTTTTCGAAGGACACCGATTATTTCGGTCGCCCGGAACAACAATGGATGGTCAATTTCCGCGTTGATGATCTCGATGGGCTAATGGCCAGCCTAACTGCAAGTGGGATCGCGGTGGAAACCCGGGATGAGTGGAACTCGGAGGTAGGCCGCTTTGCCCGCATTCACGATCCCGAGGGTAATCCAGTCGAGCTGTGGGAGCCGGCGCAGGGTTGACGGCGAATGGGTCGCTGCTCGTTGGCCGATCTCGATAGATTCACGCGCCTTCAGACTGGGAACGGGTTTCGCCACACATCCAGTTCTTCAAGCCGTCCGTAAATATGCCGGAACTCGGCGGCGGTTGCATAAGGAAGTGCAGCGGCCTCCGTCATCCTCGGGCTTGACCCGAGGACCCACGCCTGCTCCTCGGCTGTGGCCATGATTCCAGGCTCAGGGCCTGGAATGACGGAGGTCGGGGAGAGCCATCGGCAAGAGGCGAAACGCTGCTGCTACTGCCTCACCATCGCTGGATTTGCCACGGAGTTCACCCCACCTCCGTCGTCCTCGGGCCTGATCCGAGGACCCACGCCGGCCCCTGCGGCCATGGATTCTAGGCTCAGGGCCTGGAATGACGGAGGTTGGGGAGGGCCATCGACAAGAGGCGCAACGCTGCTGCTATTGCCTCACCATCGCTGGATTTGCCACGGAGCCCACCCCACCCTCCGTCCGTCGTCCTCGGGCTTGACCCGAGGACCCACGCCGGCCCCTCGGCTGTGACCATGGATTCCAGGCTCAAGGCCTGGAATGACGGAGGTTGTGAGGGGCCATCGGCAAGAGGCGCAACGCCGCTGCTATTGCCTCACCATCGCTGGATTTGTCGCGGAGCCCACCCCACCCTCCGTCGTCCTCGGGCTTGACCCGAGGACCCACGCCGGCCCCTCGGCTGTGGCTATGGATTCCAGGCTCAAGGCCTGGAATGACGGAGGTTGTGGAGGGCCATCGGCAAGAGGCGCAACGCTGCTGCTATTGCCTCACCATCGCTGGATTTGCCACGGAGTTCACCCCACCTCCGTCGTCCTCGGGCTTGACCCGAGGACCCATGCCGGCCCCTCGACTGCGGCTACGGATTCCAGGCTCAAGGTCTGGAATGACGGAGGTTGGGGAGGGCTTCGCCGAAGGCGCCACCGGCGTCGCGCAGGGCGCCAGACATCCTCATCCGTCCTGGTGCGCCTTTTCTCCACGCTGACTCTGCACCAGGCATGGAGGCAGGCGAATGACGGGATTTAAGACCGGTTTCCTTTTAGCGCTTCCACAAAACCGATCACGTCGCCGACCATGCCATCGTTGAAGATGTCGTTGTGACCGGCACGGTCATAGATCAACATCTGCTTGGGCTCGAGTGCGAGGTGGAACAAGGCCTGCCCTGAGGAAAGCGGGATGCTGTCATCGAGTCGGCCGTGGAGGAACAACTTCGGTTGTCTCACTTTGGCTATGTTGAGGTCCGAGCGGAAGGGATCCTTGAGGAGAAACTCGACCGGAAGGAACGGATAATGCATCTGCGCAACCGAGAGAACCGACAGGTACGGAGACACGAGAACGAGGCCCACGGCCGGCCTCTGCCCGGCCGTGTTCACCGCAACGCCGGTGCCAAGTGAGCGGCCGAGCACAACGATCCCGCTTTTGGTCTGTGCCGAAAGCCAGTCGAACGCGGCGATGCCGTCTGTCAGCAGCCCTTGCTCGCTGGGTGAGCCGGTCGATCCGGGATAGCCGCGATAGGAAATCGCCAGCAATCCAATCCCCCGCGCGGCCAGCGCCTGTGCGAGAAAGGCGTAATTGTCAACTCGGTCACCGTTTCCGAAAAACAGCAGCACGCAGGGCTTGTCGCTGTCGCCCTGGCTGTAGAGTGCCTGCAGGATTTCCCCGTCGGGCGTCTTGATGTGGATCGTCTCGCCCCAGTTCGCGGGCTCCGGTAGAGGTGCGGCGCCGGCTCCGGGATAGAGCAGGGATCGCTGAGAAAAATAGATCAGGCCCACCAGCGCCATGTAGGCGATGACCGCCATCAGCGGCAAGATCAGCAGGTACCTTGTAGCGCTCACGACAGACTATCCCCGCTGGTTGGCAACGCCCAGAACGCTTTGCAGCAAACCCAACCCCGCGTGATGTGCTCAGCGTAGCGGCAATATAGGCACAGTGCGTTCCTATAGAGAAGAGGGTCGAGACGCGACCTCACGAGAGATCGGCCTTTCCCATACAAGGCGATGCCGTCCTGTTGATCGTCAGCACGGCCTGTGCGCCGCAGCTCAACCAGTCGGCGGCGAAGCGGTACCATCAGCTTCTCAAGCTGGGAAAGGGTTTTGCCACGCGTCCAGTTCTTCAAGCCGTTCGTACCAGGTTCGGATATGCCGAAACTCGGCGAGTGGAATCTCGGCAGCGGCTGCATAAGGAAGTGCGGCGGCCAGTGCGAAGTCCGCCACGGTCAGTGTCTCCCCGACGGCGACGCTGTTGGTGGCCAGATGACCGTCGAGCACGCGAGCGTGGAGCCGAAAAGCCGCCTTTGCCTCTTCGATAACCGCCGCGTCCGGCTTCCCGCCGAACAATGGCTTGATCAGGTTTTCAAACCACAGCGTTGCCCCGTGCCGGGTAAAATGACTGGCATCCCAGCTCAACCAGCGCAGCACGTCGATCTGCCGGCGGTCGTGCGGCCAGAAATCCGATGCGACGCTGTCGGACAGCCTGCACATGATGGCATTCGCTTCCCACAAGGTTCCGGCATCATCCTGCAGCACCGGGACTTTGCCGTTCGGGTTAAGCGCCAGGAATTCTGCGGTGCGTTGTTCACCGCCTGCCAGGTCAACCCGGACGAACTCGACGTCTGCCTTCAGAAAGCGAGCCGCGGCGCAGGCCTTCCGGGGATTGAGCGTCTCGCAATAGTAGAGCTTCATCGCCGCCTTATGCATGGTTCGTCCCCTTGGATTCGGTTCGAAGAAAAACGCTCAACCGCTCGAAGCTTTGCGACCAGCCGGCTTCATGTCCCTCAAGGGACGATGCGCTCTCAAATCCACTTTGGCGAAAGGTCATTTCCGTGCCGCCGTCACTTTCCCTGAAGGTGATGGTGACGATCGTTTCGGGACTGGTTTCACCGGTTCCGCGCTCCCAGGCATGGGTGAAGACAAGCCTGTGCGGCGGCTCGACCTCCAGATATTTTCCACCCACCCAATGCTCCTCTCCATCCGGCGCGATCAGGCAGGCGCGGTGTCTTCCGCCGGGCCAAGCTTCAAGTCTGTCGCCCACCGCCTTAAAACCGTGAGGACCGCACCATTGGGCCATGGCTTCCGGGTCGGTCCATGCCCTGAAAACGAGATCGCATGGGGCATCAAACCTCCGGACAATAACCAGGTCGCGGGTGTGGTCGGGGTCGGTCTCCGGATTAGTCATTTTCGTATCCTTGTACCTTGGACAGATAGTCATCGAGACGATCGAAGCTTTGGTCCCAGAAGCGTCTGTAATCGGCGATCCAATCAGCGATCGTCTTCAGCGCGGCCGGCTCGAGGACGCGCGGACGCGCATTCGCTTCCCGGCCGGAGCGGATCAACCCGGCCTGTTCCAGAACCTTGAGATGCTTTGAAATAGCGGGCTGAGACAACTCGAAGGGATCAGCGAGTTCGGCCACGGTCGCCTTGCCCGTCGCAAGCCGCGCAAGAATGGCTCGCCTCGTGGGGTCGGCGAGTGCGGAAAAAATGGCATTGAGTTTGTCATCCATATATCACCATTTGGCTATATAGCTATATGGATATATTCATCCCTCAGAAATGTCAAAGGCAATTTGCGCAGGGTAGCAACGCCCGCCCGCTTTGTCGCGGGCGCTGCCCGAGCCTCACATCGGCGGCATCTTTTCGAATTTCGCCACATCGGGGTCGAGCCGGTCCCAAGCCTGGCCGCGCATGGTGTAGGTCGCCATGTCAGCCCGGTAGCGCTCGGGCTCGTCGAGACTGGCGGCGTGGATGGTGAAGAAATCCGGCATGTAGGAGAAGGTCAGATAGACAGGCGCGCCGCAGGCTGGGCAGAAGCCGCGTGTCTTGACGTTGCCGTTGTCGGCGACCATCTCCAGTGGCTGGCCTCGCCTTCGAGCTTCACCGCCTGCCGGCTTGGAAAGGTCAGATAGGATCCGTGGCCGGTGCCGCTCGTCCGCTGGCAATCGCGGCACTGGCAGTCGTTCATCGCAATCGGCTCGGCCGAGATCTCGTAATGGATGGCGCCGCAGGCGCAGCCGCCGGTATAGGGCTTGCTCATTGCTTTCTCCTGAATCAATTCGGTGATGTGGCTGACGCCGGCTCAGTCCTCGCCGCTGGCGAGGGCGCCGATATTCTTCACGACCTTCTTCCAGCCTTCGCCCATCTTCTGGAAGGCGGTTTCGTTTTTCGGCAGCACGAAGCCGGAATGGACGAGGCGCAGCCGGGTGCCGTTTTCGGCTCTGGAAAGGATGAAAGTGACGACGGTATCGAGCCGCGATCCGTATCCGACATTCTCCGAGTGCCCGCCTTTCCAGGCATAGGAGAGACGCTCGTTCGGCTTCACCTCCAGCACCTCACAGTGAATGGTGCCATCCCAGCCGCCGGCCGGCGTCGTCTGATAGGTGAAGCGCTTGCCCTCGATCGGCTCGAATCCTTCAGGCATCATCAGCCAGCGGCCCATCAGCTCGGCCGTGGTTAGCGTTTTCCAGATCGTTTCCGGCTGATGCGGGAAAATCTCGTCGACGACGATCTCGTGCGTGTCGGGCTTCAATGCTGCGTCGTTCATGGATCGATTTCCTTCAGCAATGTTCTGAGATTGGTAAAGCGGTCGCGCCAGAAGAGGCCGTAATGGCTCATCCAATCGACAAGCGGCGCAAGGCCCTCGGGCTCGGCGCGGTAATAGACCTTGCGCCCTTCGGGGCGCTCCGTAACCAGGCCCGCCTGCTTCAGCGCCTTGAGATGCTGCGAGACGGCGCCCTGCGTCACGTGGCTCGCCCGCGTCAATTCGACGACGGTGATCTCATCGGAGTTGACGATCTGCTCGAACACGGCCCGCCGGGTGGGGTCGGCAAGGGCGCGCATGACGGCGTCGATGGAAGCGGTCTGGATCATGAGAAACTCAATAGCGTGGACTAATTGATGAGTCAACACTAATCTGTATCTGTCTCCGGGGTGGACTGAAAAGCGATGCCCGTTGTTTGAACAGCCCTATGGCGGCACCTTGCGTCTGCGTTCGCCACCGCAGCCCGGTGCACCCTGCACGACGGCGACCACCGCCTGTTGCCGCTTTCCTTGTCATCCGACAGGTATCCGCGAATTCGGCGGCGGAGCCGACATCATGGCATCGCACAGATTTCGAGCCGAGCCGGAACCTCGTCAGACCTGCGAAGTTTGCGAAACGAGGAGAACTCCACATGCATTTGATACAGTTGTTTATTCCGGCAGCGCCGCGGGCGGCGATCGACATCGAAGACATTATCGCGACAATTCAGCGCGAGATGACGGAGCGCCATGGCGGAGTGACGGCATATCTGAATTCCCCCGCAAAGGGGCTTTGGTCCAATGATGAGGGCACTGAAGAAGATACCGTCATCGTGATCGAAGTGATGGTGAACAGTCTCGACCGGGCCTGGTGGCGCCAATACCGGCGCAAACTCGAAGAGTTGCTCGGGCAGGATGAACTGCTCGTGCGGGCACTTCCGGTCGAAACGCTCTGACCGCTGGAAGCCTCCATGGACACGCAATTCCGGCATCTTGAAATCTACCGCAGAGAGGGTGAGTTCGCAGCCTGGCCGGCAAATTATGGTCTCTGGTCCTGGGGTGACGAAATGGTCGTCGTCTTCGCGCGCGGCAAACTCGGAGCCAAGGGGGAATTGCACGAACTGGACCGTGATTATCCATTCGTCCCCTGGCAGGCACGCAGCCTGGACGGCGGACTGACATGGATGGGCGAGCCGTTCTGCGGCCGCCTGCCGGGTGGGCTCTCGCTTTCGGCCGACGAGCACCTGAACGCCGATCTCAAGATTCGTCCCCATCTGTCGCTCCGTGATGACCTCTGCGTTCTGGATGAACCCATAGACTTTCTCGATCCCGGGACGATCGTGATGTGCGCCAGGACGGATATACAGGGCGATGCTGTCAGCTGGTTCTATGTCAGCCGGGATCGATGCCTGACATGGCAAGGTCCATATCGTTTCACCGGCTTGCATCTTCCGATCTCGGCGCGCACCGATATCGTTCCTCTTGGCAGAGACCAGGCGCTCTTCATGCTCAGCACCTCCAAAGAGGACGGCGCGGAAGGCAGAGTGTTCTGCGCGCGCACCGCGGACGGCGGGCGCAGCTTCGTCCTTCAAGGCTTTGTCGGCCCGGAACCTGAGGGCTATTCGATCATGCCGGCCTCGACGGCACTTTCCGGTGGCGCCATGCTGACCTTGACGCGATGCATGGGGAGGGGCGGTGGCAAGGGTTGGATAGAAGCCTTCACCTCCCACGACGAAGGGAAGACCTGGACGCGGAAAGGCTGCATTGTCGACGACACGGGCAGCAATGGCAATCCGCCAGCGCTCGGACGGATCGAAGGCATGCTTCTCGTCGTCTACGGCTACCGTGATCCGCCATTTGGTATGAGGATGCGCGTGAGTTTCGATGACGGCCAGACATGGGGCGCCGAGAAGGTCATCCGGAGCGACGGCGGCACGGCTGATCTCGGTTATCCCAGAATCGCAAAACGCGGCGATGGATCCTTGCTCGCCGTCTACTACTTCAACGATGGCGACAGGGAGGAGCGTTACGTCGCAGCGTCTATTGTCACGCCCGCCAAAGATCAGCAAGGAGCCGAGGACGGCGCTGCTTCATGGCAGTCGCAGTTATGAGCCCCATTATGTCATCACGGGCCGAAGAGGAACGTTTGAAGCGCGTTCGGGGAACAAAGCGGGCAACCCGTGGTTCGGGGGTGCGGCAGTCGCCGCCACGACATGGGAGGTTAGACATGCAAAACGATTTCACAGATCCGGCAGGAAGAAGCGCATCGGCGCAGACACCGTCCTCATTCCCAGGTTCCGGTTCTTCGCCGGGGACGCGCACCTCCATTTCCGATCTGGAAGCGAAGGTGAGCGAAGATGTTTCCGCCGCCAAGGAAACAATCAAGGAAGGCGCCGACACTGCCGTCGAGAAGGCCAAGGAAGTCATTTCCGAACGCACCAGCTTCGCTGCTCGCCAGGTCGGCGGCGTTGCAATGGCACTTGAGAAAGCGGGCGCCGAAATGGAAAGCTCCGGTCAGGCAGAGGTCGGACGATACGCCAAGCAAATCGGGCGGAGCGTGCGGACTGTCGCTCGGCGGATGGAAGGCAAGGACATCGGCGAAATCGCTACCATGGCAGAGGATTTCGGGCGCAAGCAACCGCTCGCCTTTCTCGGCATCGCCGCACTTGCAGGCTTGGCCGCGAGCCGCTTCCTAACAGCCTCCGCGAAAAGGCAAACAGCTGCCGCGCCGCGCGAACCATCGATTGGCCTTCGCCCCGGCACCGCAACGACCGGAGGAGAAAACAATGGCTAAATCTTCAGAGAACACACCCCTCTCCGAACTTGTCAGTGGCCTCGTGGGTGATGTCACCGGCCTGCTTCGCAAGGAAATCGATCTTGCCAAGACGGAGGCTTCGGAAAAACTTTCGCAGGCGCTCAGCGGCGTGGAGATTCTCCTGTTCGGGTTGGTCCTGGCAATCGGGGCGGTCGGCGTCCTGCTGAGTGCCCTTGTCGGCGGCCTCGCGGCCTTCCTCGTGACACAGGGATTTACCGAAACCACTGCCAGTGCGCTCGCCTCGTTGATCGTCGGCATCATCATCGCCGGCATCGCGTGGGCATTGGTCTCCCGTGGCCTGGCCGCGCTTCGCGGCAACAACTTGACACTGGATCGAACTGCAACCTCGCTTCGCCGCGACGTTGATGTTGTGAAGGACAAAATCTAATGGAAAACTCAATGGAGAAAACATCGGCCGAGCTTCAGCGGGAGATCGACCAGGACCGCCGCCGGATAGGAGACCGGATTGACGCGATCCAGGAACGGATGTCGCCGGGCCAGCTCATCGATGAGGTGATTGCCTATGCCAAGGGAAGCGGCGGCGGAGAATATGTCAGCAATCTTGGCCACGCGCTGAAGGCGAATCCTCTGCCGGTCGCGCTAATGGGCGTGAGCCTGGCCTGGCTCATGGCGAAAGGCAGTCAGTCATCAGGCGACACGGCGACCTGGAGGGAGGATCCTGAATATCCGCTTTATCCGGCGACGGGCCGGGTCCGCAGGATTGGTCCACCGGCAATGGAAAACGGAGCCCGTTACAGCCATTTTGCCGATGAATCCGGCAAGAGGTTGAAAGCGTTGACAGATGAAACAGGAGGTCGTGCCGGCCATTTCATGGACGAGGCGGGCAAGACTTATCGCGGCTTCGCCGACGCCAGCGGAAAACAGATCAGCCAGATCACCGACGAGACTGGTGCATTGCTCGACGCGGCAACCGGCTGGGCGGCGGAGAAATGGGAGCAGGCGAAAAGCGCCGCGAGCGACCTGACCGCCCGTGCGTCTGGCGCGGCGAGCTCCCTGTCGAGCCGATCCTCTTCGGCGGCGACCAGTCTTCAGGAGCAAACGAGCAAGCTCAACGAGGCGATCCTCACCCATTTCCGCGACCAGCCGCTGGTCGGCGGTGCTCTGGCTTTTGCGGTCGGTGCAGCGATCGGCGCGGCGCTGCCCCATACCGACACCGAGGATGAGTTGGTCGGCGAAGCCGCAGATAGCACTAGAGATAGCCTCAGCCGCCAGGCCCAGGACGTCGTCGCGCAGGGTAAAGAGGTAGCGTCGGAGGTCTATCACACGGCCATGGACGTTGCCTCCGATACTCATGATGCCATCAAGGAACGCGTGGTGGATGAAGCCGAAGCTTTCATAGATCGCAAGGATGGCCTAGGCGGAAGCGATCGGCGGTAGAGGATCCATCCCGGTCGGCCAGGAAAGGTTCCACGCGGAAAGAGGCGCTGTTTGACTGATCCGCTTCGCGGAAGTCTCAGATGGCCGTCTGCATGAGGTATGACGATTTTTCGACGGGAACGCGCGCGACGATTTTCATCACGAGCGTGGGAGCGACATGGGGAACAGAGCTTACTCGTCCGTCTTTGTAGAGCACCCGCAAGAGGCAGGTTTGGCTGTCGTAATCAAGCTCGGCGATCGTCTTTGAATGGACCGGAAATTGCATCTTCAGCTGCCCCCTGCTGCAGCATGATCAAGACCAAAACAGCCGACCGCCGCCCACCATGGGATTTCATCGGCCCGAGAACTCCTCACCGTTGCGGCGGCCGGCGATGCTGGCCAAAATCCTGCTGGCGAAATCTCAGCAGAATCTAATCAGAGCCGCCATAGAAATCGCGTGAAATCGGCGTGACACACGTTCCGCGGCTATGGGGCGCGAGGACACTAGAATAAGATGTAAGTGGCCGTACAGCAATCCAGGGAATCCGGGCCATCATGCGAGCGAATGTCTGCGGCACGGAAATCGGATGCCGGCCAAAAGTTCGCCGTACCCTCGAGAATGTCCGTCGACGACGTATTAAATCACATGTTATCAGTCGCTTGCCCTATCGGCGCCGGAACTTTTGCTGGCCTGCCGGGTTTGCTGCCCATGTTGAAGAAGCAGCTCATCCAGCCGAGACTCGGGACGATCAGCGTCATGGACGACCAACAGGTTCATGTCCTTGAAAGCGGCTCAACAAATGGAAGCCCAGTTGTTGTTCTTCATGGCTGCGGCAGCCTGGCGCAAGAGGTGCTGCTTCCTCTCGAAAACAGCAAACACCGACTGATCGCCGTCGATCGTCCCGGCTACGGATTGAGTTCCCCGCTGCCGCCACCGGAGCGGGGTCCGCTCGGGCAGTCTTTCTGGCTTGAGCGTTTCATCGAGACCGCGGGGGTCGGCCCTGTAACGATCGTCGCCCATTCGATCGGCAGTGCCTCAGCCCTTCATCTGGCCGCCCGCAGACCTGAGCTCTTGAAAGCGCTCTTGTTGCTCTCGCCTTGCTGCAGCCCGGTTCCCCCGGAACCCTTGGTCCTGCTGCGCGCCGCAGTTGCGCCTTTGATAGGGCCGGCGATCCGCCGCCACATCATGCCCCGCTGGGCTTCCTTCTTTCTCCGGCACGGACTTCGCTCATCATCATTCCCCAATGCTCTTCCCTCCCATCTGAGCATGTTGCCTGCCGGCCATATGATCCGGGCAAGCGCGATCGAGACGATGGCCGACGAGTTGCGAGCCTTCAACCGGGACATGGCTCTGCTGGCAGGTCTGCCCGAGCAGCTTCCCGTCCATGTGCTCTTCGGGTCGCAAGACCTCATCGTCGATCCGGACCGGCACATCAGTTGGCTTCGGCAAAGACATCCCGACCTTCTTGTGAAACGCCTCGAAGGCGTTGGCCATTTGCCACATCATATCGCCCCGGCCGTGGTGTTGCGGATGCTGAACGCGATCATCGAAGAGCGTTCCTCCTTACAGCAGGCCGAGCCTGCGACATTGACGGATGTCGCGTAGTGGTGGCCGGGCTTGAAAGCGATTGCTTCGCCCGGATCGTCGCCGAATTCCTTGCCGGCGGGCAGGGTGCGCAAGGCCCGGTTGGAGAAGCGTCGTCGGTTCTGTGGACGCGGCGTCGATCTGCAGCTTCGCGTCGCCTGGCTGGAGCAGCATGTGCGGCTCCAGAACTGAATGGCCGGGCCGCGGCGGTGATCGGAGGCTTTCACTCCTGCCCCGGCTTCTCCTGCTCACGGAACAATATCCCAATAGCGATGTTGGTATGGCAATAAGCCTAAGACCATGGGAGGAAACCATGCATAAGTCTCTTCAGTTCATATTGTGCGGCCTGGCCGCCATGAGCGGGCTGACCATCGCCCCGACGCTCGCCGCCGCGCAGGATTTGGAATTGCGCCTCGGCCCCGGTGGGGTCGGCGTTTACGACCGGGACCGAGACCGCAACCGTTACGACCGCTACGACCGTCGCGGGCCGCGCGGCTGCGATCCCGATGACGCGCTCGACATTGCCCGCAGCGAAGGCCTTCGCCGCGCCCAGATCGTCCGCATGTCGCCGCGCAGCATTGTCGTTCAGGGAATGACGCGCCGCGGGCCGGAACGCATGGTCTTCGCCAACCGGCGCGGCTGCCCGGAAATATGACCGTACGAAAAACCGGCTACCCGGACGCTTTAGCGCCACATTGCTTTTTTGCAACGTCGGCTGGCCGAGCGGACGAAGCGGTTTTCCCGTCGAATTGCAGACAACAGATGGAGCGGTTCGCCTGAACCGTACTGACAATCACCGGAGGAATGCATCATGATGAGTGGTCAATTGAAGGCGCTTCTCGCCGTTCTTGCCGTTGCCGGCTACCAGAACAGGGAGAAAATCGGCGAGCTCCTGCGCGGCCTGCAGAACCCGCAGCCATCCGGCGCGGGAGGCCAGCAGCAGGGCGGGCTCGGCGGTATTCTCGGCAGGCTCGGCGGTTCCGGCGGCCTGGGCGGCCTTCTCGGCGGCCTGACCTCCGGCGGCATCGTCAGCGGCGGTCTCGGCGATCTCCTGAAGACGTTCCAGCAGAACGGCCACGCCGACAAGATGGAATCCTGGGTGCGCCCCGGCCAGAACGCCGACATCAAGGACGGCGAGCTCGCCGAAGCCCTCGGCCCCGATGTTCTGAATGAGATCGCCAGGAATACCGGCCTGTCGCATGAGGAGATTCTGGGGCGCTTGAGCCGCGATCTTCCGACAGCCGTCGACGAGCTGACGCCGGAGGGAAGGCTGCCGACCGCCGAGGAAGATGTCTTGTCTCCGGCGAGTCAGGCGACCACATCCGGGCGGCCGAGCGGCGTCTAGGCACTTTCGTTCGGCCGTGCCGCGGGCATCGCTGAAACGCCCTTGCGAGATCGCCACGAGTCTCTCAGGTTCGAACCGCAGAGATCGCCTTGCACTCCGTCCACCTGGGGTTTGACCTGAGGACCCAAGCAGGTCTCCCGGCCGCTGGCATGGATCCCAGGTTCAAGATCCGGGATGACGTAGGGTGGGCGGCGTGGTGCCTACTTTCCCAAGTGCTTGCGAAGAAACGTGTACACGCTCCGGATGGACTTTGCCGCGGCGTTGCGATCGTATTTTTCGATATGACCCGAAACCCGCTTTCCCACCGCGAATTCCGGGGCATCGAAACCGTGATAAGCGCCCTTGTAGATATTGAGTTCGACGGGCGCGGCATTGTCACTGAAACGGGCAAGCCTCTTCTGGCATCGTTCGGGCCGGCTCCAATTGTCACGTTCGCCAATCAAAATCAGGTTCGGCACCGTCGCATCGCCACGATCTGCGTCGCAGGCGGGATAAAAGGCAATCGCCGCGCGGAACTTGCGCTCGACGAGCTGCTCGTACCCTTCGATTTTCGTTGCGTCCAGCGTCGCGGTGCCGCCCGCCGAAAAGCCCATCAAGGCGACGCGCCGGGCATCGACGAACCCTGATTTCGACAGGAATTCCAAAGCGCCATAGGCGTCGAAGACGCGGTCGGGGAGGTGGCTTCGACATGTGTCGGTGAGGCCGCGAGTGGTGAAGCTGTCGACAACAAGCACGACATAACCCCATGAGACCAGCCGTTGCGGCCAAAGCTCTCTGACGCTCGCACGCATGTGATCGCATCCATGCATGACGACGACAGCCGGGAAGGGGCCGTCGCCCCGAGGCCGGGACAAATATCCGAGCAATGGCGTGCCTTGCGGCTGCGGGAGAATTTCCCCCAGTTCCCGGGCTTTGCGGATACGAAACGGGCTGAGCTTCACGGGCACGCTTTCGAACCGCACCAGTTCGTCGGCCTTTGCCGGGCTTTCAGCCAGCGTGACGCCAAGAATAGTGACGACGGACAGAAAGAGTCTCGCGGTTTTCACAGGCTCCTCCACCCGTGTAATCGACGGCCTGCTGCTAATATAATCCTCGATGATCATGGATGGTATTGCTTGCCGTCCGAGGATCCATGTTGGCTTTGCTGGGTCGGGCATGGATCCCAGGCTCAAGGCCTGGGATGACGGAGGGTGGGTGGCGTTTTGCCAAACCTGCCGGAGCAACGCGTGGAATCTGGCGTTCACCTTGGTCGAGAAGGCTCGATTTTACACTGGCGTGAGACCGATAATCAGCGCTTGATCACCCCCTGAGAGATCATTTATCACTACCGCAAATCCAAGCTGCGAATTTTGAATTCAAAGGTGATATCGGCGATGAAGTCGGTATCGCGCTTCGATCCCATGCGTATTCGCCAAGACTTTCTGGCCAGCGCCATCATACACCACCCGGATCTGCCACAGAGCTCACCCCTTGCTCAGCTTTCCAGGGCTTGACCTGATCCACGTTGGCCTCCATCAGGAGCGGGTATGGATCCCAGGCTCAAGCTGGAATGACGGAGGGTGGGGGAGCGTTTCACCAAAGCCGCAGCCGGAGCGGCGCATGGAATTCTGGCGTGCACATGGTTCGAGAACGCTTGATTTCATACTGGGCGCTTGACCGACAATCAGCGCTTGATCACCCCCGGCGGATGATTTATCACTGCCGTAAATCCAAGCTGCGAAAATTGAATCCAAGGTGATGTCGACGATGAAGTCGGTGTCGCTTCGACCGCCTGCGTTATTCATCTTGCCGGCCGCCTCATTTGCCACAGAGTCCACCCCTTGCTCCGTCATCCCAGGGCTTGACCCTGGGATCCACACCAGTTCGATGGGAACCCGGCACGGATCCCAGGCTCAAGGCCTGGGATGACGGAGGGTGGAGTGGCGTTTTGCCAGACTTGCCAGGGGCACTCGCGGCTGCGCCATATCCCCCTCACAAGGAGAACTGCAATGGACGCCTCGATTGCGCCGGCCTCCCGCGCCGCAGTGGTCACGCCGAATGACAGTGCGATAGTCGGCGCGCGTGCGCTTTATATTGGCACGGCGGGCGATGTGGCGATTGCGCCGCAGCGCGACGTTGATCCTGTTGTCTTCAAGAGCGTGCCGGCCGGGACGATCCTGCCGGTGCATGCCGCCATCGTGGCGCTGACCGGGACGACGGCGTCCGATATCGTCGCATTGTTCTGAGCGTTCAGACGCGGATCCCATGGGCAGACCGACCAAGTTCAGCCAGGCGCTGGCCGAGAAGATCTGCGATCGCATTGCCGACCGGGAAAGCCTGCGGTCGATCTGCCGGGATGAGACAATGCCGGCGAAATCGACGGTGCTCTCCTGGCTGGCGGACGAGGACAAGGCGGCGTTTCGGGCGCGTTATGCGCTGGCGCGCGAGATCCTCGCCGACAGCTTCGTCGATGAGCTGGTCGAGATTGCCGACAACAGCAGCGATGACTGGATCGAGAAGAAGAATGCTGCGGGCGAAACCACCGGCTGGCAGGAAAATGGCGAGGCGATAAGGCGCTCGCAGCTGCGCATCGCCACCCGCCAATGGGTCGCCGAGAAGCTCAGGCCGAAGAAATACGGTGCCAAGGCCGAGCCCGAACAGGGCGTGGCCGGCGAAGTCTCGCAACTGCTGGAAGATATCAATGGCAAGACCCGCGGACTTCCAAACGGCGGTTGACCGCTTCTCCGACTGGCGCTGGCGGCTGAACAATCTCTATTGGATCACCGACAAGGCGGGCAAACGCGTCAGGTTCGAAATGAACCTGATGCAGATGACCTTCTTCGAGGAGATGCATTATCTCAACGTGCTCTTGAAGGCCCGGCAGCTGGGGCTGACCACTTTCATCCAGATCTTCATGCTCGATGCCTGCGTCTTCAACCGCGATATCAGGGCCGGAACCATCGCCCATACGCTCGGCGACGTGCAGACGATTTTCCGGGACAAGATCAAATATCCCTATGACAATCTGCCCGAAGGCATCCACAATGCCGTGCCTGTCGTCAGGACCAACCAGACCGAATTGCTGCTTGCCAACAATTCGAGCATCCGCGTCGGCACCTCGCTGCGCTCGGGCACGCTGCAGTACCTTCACATTTCGGAATACGGAAAGCTCTGCGCCAAATATCCCGACAAGGCGCGGGAAGTCCGCACCGGCGCGCTGAATACGGTGCAAGCCGGCCAGCTGGTCTTCGTCGAAAGCACGGCGGAAGGCCAGGAGGGGCATTTTTATTCGCTTTGCGAGGATGCGCAGGTCAAGCAGCGCCAGGCGGCGAAGCTGACCGAGCTCGACTTCAAGTTCCATTTCTTCCCCTGGTGGAAGGAGCCGCACTATGCGATCGCGCCCGAGGGCGTCATCATCAGCGATGCCTTCGCCAAATATTTCAGAGAGCTTGCCGAACAGGGCATCGAACTGACGGAGGGCCAGAAGGCCTGGTACGTCAAGAAGGCCGAGATCCAGCTCGGCGACATGAAGCGCGAATATCCCTCGACGCCAGCCGAAGCTTTCGAAGCGAGCGTCGAAGGCGCCTACTACGCCGATCAGATGGCGGTGGCGGACGCCGAGGAGCGCGTCGGGGTTTTTCCGCATGTGGAGGGCTATCCCGTCCACACCATCTCCGACATCGGCATGGACGATGCCAACAGCGTCTGGCTGTTCCAGGTGCTGCCCGGCAGGGTGAGGATGATCGGCTATTTCGAGCATACCGGCACAGGCATGGACGGCATGCTCGACGAACTGGAGCGGCGCGCGGCCGACAATGGCTATGTCTATGGCGTCCACAACATGCCGCATGACATCAAGGTGCGGGAATGGACGCGCGGCGGCATGACCCGCATCGAAATCATGCTGAAAGAGGTCAGGGCGCGCGGCCTCGGCACGGTGCGCAAGGTCGAGCGCGCCTATGTCCATGACCGCATCAACGGCACCCGGCGCATATTGGCCAAGGTCGAGTTCGACCAGGCCGGCTGCGCCGACGGCATCAAATGCCTGCGCAACTACCGCAAGGACTGGGACGAGGATCTCGGCGTCTTTCGCGACGAGCCGCTGCACAACTGGGCCTCGCATGGGGCGGATGCTTTCGGCGGTCTCGCCATCATCTTCACCGGTCTGGCGCCGGAACCGCTGAAGCCCGAGCCCAAGCGGCTGCCGACCTTCCAGACCATGACCTTCAACGAATTTGCCGATTCCACCCCGACCTTTAGCGAGCGTGTTTGATGGAAGACGAGATAACGGCTTTTGAGGGCGAGCAGCGCTGGGATCCGGCAAAGGTCGGCGCCCATTGGCAGCAGGAGCTCGAGCGCGCCCAGCGCTACTTCAAGTCCTGGCACGACCGCTGCGCCAAGATCGAGAAGATCTATCTCGACCAGCAGTCGGATCAGACCAGCGCGGCCAAGCGTCGCTTTCCGATGCTCTGGGCCAATACCGCGGTGCTGCAGCCGGCCGTCTATGCCCGCGTGCCGCAGCCGGTCGTCGAGCGCCGCTTCAAGGATGCCGAGCCGGTGGCGCGCATCGCTTCGGAAATCGTCGAGCGCAATCTCGCTTACACAGGCGACGAAGCCGATCTCGATTCGATCATGCGGGCGGTGCGCGACGATTTCCTGCTCTGCGCCCGCGGCACGGTGTGGCTGCGTTACGAAGCCGATTTCGAGCCGCTCGACATGGGTGTCCAGCCCTCGGACTCGCCGGCGGATGGCCTGTCCAGCGAGATCGGCGGCTCGTCGCTGGAGGCGATCGCCGACGAGCGCATCTGCGTCGATTATGTCCATTGGTCGGATTTCCTGCATTCGCCGGCGCGCCGCTGGAAGGATGTGACCTGGGTGGCGCGGCGCGTGCCGATGACCGACGAAGAGATGGAGAAACGCTTCGGCCGTGAGGCGATGGCTTCAGGAGCGGCGCAAGCGGCGGCGAGCGGCAAAGGCGCCAGCCAGGCCGAGCGCGCCGAGAACGAGGGCAAGACCCATGTCTGGGAAATCTGGTGCAAGAGCGAGAATTATACCGTCTGGATCGCCGACGGCGCCCCGGTGGCGCTCGAAGTCTCCGAGCCGCCGCTGGAGCTGACGCATTTCTGGCCTTGCCCGCGCCCGGCCTATGGCACGGTCTCAACCAGCTCGCTGATCCCGGTTCCCGATTACGTCTATTACCAGCAGCAATGCGACGAGATCGATCTGCTGACCAAGCGCATCAACAAGCTGACCGACCAGCTGCGGCTGAAAGTGTTCTATCCCTCCGGCGATGGCGCGATCTCGCCGGCGATCGAAAAGGCGATGCGGCCTGAAAACGACATGGTCATGGTGCCGATCCCGGAATGGGCGGCGTTCACCGACAAGGGCGGCTCGAAGGCGGTGGTGACATTGCCGATCGACGAGGTGCAGAAGGTGATTGTCGCCTGCATGGCGGCGCGCAAGCAGCTGATCGAGGACGTCTACCAGATCACCGGCATATCGGACATCGTTCGCGGCGACACCCAGGCCTCGGAGACGGCGACCGCGCAGCGCATCAAGAGCCAGTGGGGTTCGATCCGCATTCGCGACCGCCAGGCCGAGCTTGCCCGCTTCGCCCGCGACATCATCCGCCTGGCCGGCGAAATCATCTGCGACCAGTTCCAGCCGGAAACGCTGATGCTGGTGAGCGGCATCAAACTGCCGACGATGGCTCAGAAGCAGCAGGTGCAAATGCAGATGCAGCAGATGCAAATGGCGGCCCAGCAGGCCGCTATGCGGGCGCAGCAGATCGGCCAGCCGGCCCAGCCGCCCCCCGAAATGGCGCCGCCCCAAATGCCGCCGCAGCTGCAGCAGATGATGGCGCAGCCCAGCATTGACGAGGTGGTGCAGCTCCTGCGCAACGACAGCATCCGCGGCTTCCAGATCGACATCGAAACGGATTCGACGATCGAACCGGACGAGGACGCCGAAAAGCAGCGGCGCATGGAATTCGTCCAGATGGTCGGCGGCTTCATGCAGCAGGCGGGCGCCATGGCGCAGCAGAGCCCGATGCTGGTGCCGGTCATGGTCGAAACGCTGCTCTTTGCCGCCCGCGGCTTCCGCGCCGGCCGTCAGCTGGAGAGCATGCTGGAGCAGGTGGGCGCGCAGCTCTCCCAAGCCGCCAGCGCGCCGAAACCGGAGCCGCAGCCTTCGCCGGCCGAGATGCTCAAGCTGAAGACTGCTGAAGTGAAAGCGGGCGCCGAACAGCGCAGGGCCGAGCTTGGCGTCGCCCAGGCCGAGATCGAGCATCGCGCCGCCCTCGAGCAGGCACGCAGCGAGGCGGCGGCGCAGGCGGTCGACCAGATGCGCGCGAGCTATCAGTAAGCCGGGGAGCAACAGCATGAGAGAACGCTATTGCCGCGTCTGCGGCGGCTGGCATCAGCTCGACAAATGGCCGCACAATTGCATGCCGGTGAAAAACCTTGCGCAGTCGGACCTGCCGGCGCCGCATTTCGTCAGCGACACGATCGAGATCCAGTCGATGCATGACGGCCGGCACTACACCTCGAAAGCCAAGCTGCGTTCCGCCTATCGGGCGGCCGGCGTGGTCGAGATCGGCAATGAGAAGCCGCAGCCGATCGAAAAACCCAAGGCGGACCGGAAGGCGATCCGCAACGAATTGCGGCGGGTCTACGCCGAATACAACGCCTGAACGGGCATCAATCCCCGAAATAGGAACTTTCCCACATGGATATGGAAGACCTGAACGAGGCCGGCAACGGCAGCGAAGACTTTGACGCGGAAAAGCCAGTCAGCGTCCGCGACAGCCTGAAGGCGGCGATCGACACCGTCGAAGGCGGGCCGGGAGATCTGCCGGGCCAGCCGCGCGACGGCGAAAATGGCCGCTTCCTGCCCAAGGGCCAGGAGCAGGCCGCTGCCGCCCGGACAGGGCAGGCGGCCCCGGGAGCTCATGGCGCACAGCAGGAAGGCGAGATCAACAGCCGGCAACAGCCCGTCGTCGGCAACCGGGTTCCGCCCGGCTGGTCGGCGGAAGCCAAGGCGCAGTTTTCAAATCTGCCGAGCGAAGTGCAGGCGGCGATCGCCAAGCGGGAGCAGGAGGTCGATCGCGGCTTCCGCGTTCTGCAGGATTACAGGGGGCTCGAAGAATTCACCCCGATCGTCCGCCAGGCCGGCATGACCCATGCCGATGTCATGCGCCGGGCGATCGAATGGGAAAACGCGCTGATCCGCGATCCCGTCAACACCGTGCTTCATGTCGCCAAGGTGGCCGGGGTCAACCTTCACGCCCTGGTCAACGGCTGGGCAGGAGAGGCCCTTCAGCGACACGAGCAGGCAGCGCCGCAACCTCGGCCAATCAATGTCGAGGCCACGGTCGAACATGTTTTACGGAAGAGGGACACCGAAACTCAGGTCGATGCCTTTCTTTCCGATCCGGCCAATGCGCATGCCGAAGACGTTCTCGACGACATGGTCGCCCTCATCAATGCGGGGCGGGCATCGACACTTCAGGACGCCTACGACGCCGCATGCTGGATGCGACCGGACATTCGCCAGCAGTTGATCAGCCAGACTGCGCCGGCCTTCGTCCGAGAACAGCATACCCAGAGGGCCGCAGCGGCAGATCAAGCCCGCCGCGCCTCGCGATCCATCTCTGGCTCTTCCGCGCCGGGCCCGACCCGCGATGCGGCAAGAGGCCAGCCCACCTCCATCCGCGACTCGCTGCGCGACGCCATGCGTTTTTCGCGCGGCCAAGTCTGATCAAAGGCCAAGTCTGATCAAAGGAATGATCGATGCCCATTTCGCCCAACCTCTCTGAAATCGTCACCACGACGCTGCGCAATCGCAGCGGCACGGTCGCCGACGACGTGACGAAGAACAACGGTCTTCTCACCCGTCTCAACGGCCGCGGCCGCAAGAAGCCGGTTTCCGGCGGCCGCACCATCGTCCAGGAGCTGCAATATCAGGAGAACAGCACCTTCAAGCGCTATTCCGGCTACGACATTCTGAACGTCCAGCCCTCCGACGTCATCACCGCTGCCGAATACGACCTGAAGCAGGCGGCGGTCGCCGTCTCCATGTCCGGCCTGGAACAGCTGCAGAATTCCGGCGAGGATGCGATCCTCGACCTGCTCGAGCAGCGCATCGAGAATGCCGAAACCACTTTGAAGAACAACATCGCGCTCGACTGCTATTCCGACGGCACGGCCGACGGCGGCCGGCAGATCGGCGGCCTGCAGCTGCTGATCTCGACCTCGCCGACATCAGGCACGGTCGGCGGCATCTCGCGCGCCACCTGGGGTTTCTGGCGCAACCAGAAATTCTCGGCCTCGGCCGATGGCGGCGCGGCGGCCACCAACGCCAACATCCAGAGCTACATGAACCGGCTCTATATGTCCTGCGTGCGCGGCTCCGACGCCCCCGATCTCGTCGTCGCCGACAACAACTTCTTCCGCCTCTACTGGGAATCGCTGCAGGCGATCCAGCGCATCACCTCGGCCGACAAAGGCATGGCCGGCTTCCAGTCGCTGCAGTACATGGGCGCCGACGTGATCTTCGACGGCGGCTTCGGCGGCGGCGCGCCTTCCAACCAGATGTTCTTCCTGAACACCAAATACCTGTTCTACCGCCCGCACCGCGACCGCGACATGGCGCCGATCGGCGACGAGCGCATGAACACCAACCAGGATGCCTTCGTGCAGCTCATGGGCTTTGCCGGCAACCTCACCATGAACAACGCCTTCCTGCAGGGCGTGCTGTTCGCCTGATCGAACGAAAGGAACAAGCAAATGTCGATCGCAACCATCCAGTCCGATCGTCTTGGCGCGAACCCGTTCGTCGTCGAAGGCCCGATCGTTTCCGGCTCCGGTATTCCCGGGCCGAACTTCGCCCTCGGCGCCGTTGCCGGCGGCGACCGTGAAGCCGAATGGGTCTATTGCCAGCTGGTGCTGGCGTCGCAGACGACCCTTCAGCCCGGTCAGTGGTTCCAGTGGACCAAGGACTATGTCGCTTCGCTGCTGACCACGGCGGGCGCCGTCGTCGGCCAGCGCTGCGGCGTCTTTTCGGGGGGCGCCCAGCCGCCGACGCTGACCGGCGGCCCGGTTGGCGCCATCACCCTGGCAGCCGGCACCTATTACCTCTGGCTGCAGCGCAACGGCCAGGCGCCGTCGCAGGTGGCGAGCGCAACGGCGGCTCTCGTCGTTGCCGAAACCACCACCACCGCAGGCCAGGCAAGCGCCCCGGCCTCGGCGACCGTCGGCACCAAGGCGATCGCCAACGTCAACTTCGCCGCCGCCAACCAGACGTTTACGGCCAACACCGTCAACGGCTCCAGCCTGTTGACCGGTCTCGCCGGCCTCAGCGCCGGTTCCGGCCCGTTCATCGGCGCGGCCGTTTCCGGCACGGGTATCGCGGGCGGCACGACGATTTCGGGCATCACCTACAGCCCGAACGGCGTCGTCCAGAGCATCACCCTCTCGGCCAATGCGACGGCCAACGGCACCGGCGTCACCATCACGGCGACGGGCGTGCTCGAGGCGACGCTGATGCGGCCGTTTCTGTCGAAGGTGAATTGAAGCCAAGCCTGACGACCTCTCTGCCCGTGGCGTGCCCCTCATCCGGCTGCCGCCACCTTCTCCCCGCGCGCGGGGAGAAGGGGACATGCCGCTACGTCTCCGTCCCTCGCCAACGTTCCGCGAGGCACGTCCCTCTCCCCGCGAGCGGGGAGAGGGTTAGGGTGAGGGGCAGCCACCGGCACGACATCACAGCGGCGCTTCTGCGCCCGCATCTCCCCGCCATCAACAGCGAGACCAGCACATGCCCGACAACACCGGAATCTACGCCTCCTTCAGCCTCGAACCGGTCGAACAGACCTTTCTGACCGAAAAGGAAGGCCGGCCGATTTTTGCCGACAAGGAATTCGTCCGCATCTTCATCGCGGGCGACAAGCACACCGAAGTCTATCGCGAGGTGAACGACAACGACAAAATCCGCTTCGCCGACGCCTATAAGCGCTTCAAGGAGGGTGCCGCCGCCCGCGAGCAGCTGACCGGCACGCCGCTTGCGCAATGGCCCTATCTGAAGCCCAGCCAGATCAAGGAACTGGAGGCGGTCAATATCTATACCGTCGAGCAGCTGGCGGCGCTCTCCGACACCGCCAAGCAGAAGATCGGCATGGGCGCCAACGAGCTGACCGCGGCCGCCCGCGCCTATCTCGCGACCGCCGAAAACTCCAGCGCCGCTTCCGCCTTTGCCGCCGAAAACGAGCGGCTGAAGGACGAGGTGAGCCGCCTGCAGGCGCAGATGAAGGAGATGGCCGCCCGCTTCGAGGCGCTCGAAAAGGACGGCGAAGGCGGCAAGGGCCGCAGCCGGCAGGCGGCCTGAGGAAGCGCTGGCACAAGCCGCCCCCTCATCCGCCTGCCGGCATCTTCTCCCCGCTGGGGAGAAGGGACTGGTGGAGGCGTCTCTTCCTCGCCGCGCGTTTGAAGAGACCGGCGGGCTTGCAGCTTGTCCCTCTTCTCCCCAGCGGGGGAAGGTGGCCCGAAGGGTCGGATGAGGGGGCTACACGGCACACCCTCTCAAATTCACCTATTGCCCACAGCTTTGCTCTGAACCGGAGATCCCCCGCATGTCGCTGCTGACCATCATTCAGAACGTCTGCGCGGAGATCGACCTCGATCCGCCGACGGCCGTCATGTCTTCGGCGGATCCGCAGATCATGCAGCTGCGCATCCTCTCCACTCGCGCCGGCCGCGACCTGATGCGGGCGCATGACTGGTCGGCGCTGATGGTGAGGCGGCAATTCGCAGCGACGGGTGCTGCCCCCGAGCCGGACGAGCCGGCCGGCGACTGGGACCGTTTCGCCGCCAATGCCAGGATCTGGAACGTCTCGCGCCTTTGGTCGCTCAACGGCCCGGTGGAGCCGCAGACCTGGCAGCGTCATCAGATCCTCAATGCCAACCCGGTGCCGCAGATCTGGCGCATGGCCGGCGGCAGGCTCGACATCTACCCGAACGTTGCCGGCGAGACGTTGGAATATGCCTATATCTCCGGCTTCTGGGTGGCGGTGAATGGCGGCGCCACCACCGCCGGCAACTGGGCCAACGACACCGATACCGCCCGTTTTCCCGAAGAGCTTCTCGAACTCTCACTGATCTGGCGCTGGAAGCGGGCCAAGGGCCTCGACTATGGCGAGGAGCTCGCCAGCTTCGAACGATCCAAGGAGGCCGCAATCGGCGCCGACCGCGCCGCAAGCCCTGTCGACCTCTCGCTGCCGGCGAGGGGACAGGCGCCGGAAAATTATTGGCCCGGCACAATCACGGTTGAGACCCCATGACCCGCACACCTGTTCCCCCGAACGGCCGCACCCGCCGCGTTTCGCCAGGTAAGGACTGGATCGCGCCGATCGGCGGCTGGCGAACCGATGTCGAGATGGCCGATATGCCCGAGGATGCAGCCTTTCAGCTCGACAACTTCTTTCCCGAGGCAAACCGGGTGCGCGCCCGCTACGGTTTTCTCGCCTTTGCCACCGGTCTCGGCGCCGACGTGCAGACGGTCATTCCCTATTCCGGCGTGACCAACCGGCTGTTTGCCGCCGCAGGCGACAAGATCTTCGACGTGACGGTCGGCGGTGCTGCCGGCGCGCCCGTCGTCTCGGGGCTGGCCAGCGCCCATTGGTCGGTGCAGCAATATACCAATCCGGCCGGCCAGGAATTCCTGCGCCTCGTCAACGGCCTCGATACGCCGCTGATTTTCAACGGCACCTCCTGGACGAACAATTTCCTGGTCGGCACGGCGACGCTCGCCACCCAGAATGTCGCCGTGCGCAACACGGCCTATACGCTGAGCTTCTTCGGCACCGGCTCTGTCACGCTTTCGGGCGCCTTTTCGGGCACCTTGAACGGCACGGGCGCCGGCAACCGGGTGTCGCTCTCCTTCACCCCGGCGGCCGGCACGCTTGTCGTCACCGTGACGGGAACGGTCACCAATGCGCAGCTCGAAAAGGGCGCGGCCGCCACGCCCTATGTCGCGTCGACGATGATAACAGGCATATCCGACGCCTCGCTGCTTGCCGCCGTCACCGCCTATCGCTCGCGCCTGTGGTTCATCGAGAAGAACTCGACCAATGTCTGGTACCTCGCGACCGACGCCGTCAGCGGCGCGGCCACGGTCCTGCCCGTCGGCGGCAACATGAAATATGGCGGCACGCTGGTGGCGATCAACGTCTGGACGATCCCGGTTGCGACAGGGCTGCAGCAGTGCCTGGTGCTGATCTCCTCCGAGGGCGAGGTGATCGTCTTCCAGGGATCCGATCCGTCGAGCGCTTCCAATTGGGGCCTGATCGGCACCTTCAAGCTCGGCCGGCCGCTCGGCAGCGACCGCTGCCTGCTGTCGGTCGGCGCCGATCTGGCGATCATGACGACCGACGGGATCGTGCCGATCACCAAGGCGGTGCAGCTCGATCGCGGCGCCACCAGCCTTGGGGCGATTACATCAAGGATCGGCCCGACCTGGCGCGAGACGGTGGCGGCGGCCGGCACGACCTCGCAGGAGTGGCAGCTTTCGAGTTTTCCGGCGCGGCAAATGGCGATCGTCAACCTGCCGTCCTCCTTCGGCCCCTATCAATATGTGATGAACACCGAGACCGGTGCCTGGTGCCGCTTCGTCGGCATGCCGGCCTCCTGCTGGGCGACATGGCAGGACCGGCTGTTCTTCGGCGCGGCCGACGGCACGCTCTACGAGGCGGAAGTCGGGGCGAACGACAATGGCGCGGCGATCGACGCGCTGATGGTCGGCGCCTGGAGCCGCTTCGGCGACGGGCTTTCGACCAAGCTGTCGAAGCTGATCGGCGTGACGGCGCAGATCGGCGTTTCGACGCTGATGTATGGCGGCATTTCGGTTGACTACCAGACCAAGGTGCCGACCGCACTTCTGTCGTCGGTCGAGAACAGTGCGGCGGCGAAATGGGGAACGGCGGTCTGGGGTGTTTCGAAATTCCCCGGCATTTCGCTGGTGCGCAAATTCGCCTCCGCCGGCGGCGCCGGTTCGGCGCTTGCACCGACGATCCGCGCGCTGATCTCCGGCTCGTCGGGCTCCGTCTCGGAAGCCGCGGTCGTCGGCGGCTCGGTGCTCTACGAGAGGGGCGCGCCGATTTGATCGTCTCAGAACCCAGCGCCGAGATCGCCGCCTGGGTCGGCGCCAGGATCGGAGTGGAATTCCACCCGCCCTATACCACGCTTGCCCATGTCGACCGCGGCCGGATCATCGCCGGCTTCGTCTTCAACGTCTGGACCGGCCACGATGTCGAGATCTCGCTCGCCGCCGAGCGGCTGTCGCTGACGCTGATGCGGGCAGTGTTCGACTATGTCACCCGCCAGCTCGGCTGCCGCCGCGCCACCTGCCGCACCCGCGCCGACAACAGCAATGCGCAGAAGCTGCTTGGCCGACTCGGTGCTGAGCCGGAAGGCCGCCAGCGCGGCTATTTCGGCGATTGCGACGGCCTGCTTTACGGAATCATCAAAGAGGATTTTCCCTATGGTCTCCACGCCAAAGGCCCCGAAGGCGCCTGATCCGATCCAGACCGCAGCGGCGCAGACGGCCACCAACGTCGACACCGCGATCGCCAATGCGGGCCTCAGCCACACCAACCAGTACACGCCCGACGGCGCGCTGGAATACAAGGTCAGCGGCTATCAGACGATGACCGACCAGAACGGCAAGACCTATAGGCTGCCGACCTATTCCGCCTATCAGACCTATTCGCCCGAGAATCAGGCGATCTACGACCAGACGCAGCAGACGCAGCTCGGCCTTGCCAGGCTCGCCAACGATCAGACGGCCAAGGTCTCCGGCATCCTCGGCACCAATGTCGATCTCAGTGCCGGCAACGTCGACAAATATGTCAATGATCACTGGAGATCCGGCTTCAACAACCAGTGGGACCGCGACCAGGCGAGCCTCGAGCAGAGCCTGGCCGATAAGGGCATCGGGATGGGCTCGGCGGCTTACGACAACGCCATGCGCGATTTTTCCACCCGCAAGCAGGCCGCCTCCGACCAGTATCTCGGCGACATGTATTCGAATGCGCAAAACTCGATCCTGACCGAGCGCAACCAGCCGCTGAACGAGATTTCGGCACTGATGTCGGGCTCGCAGGTGCATCAGCCGAACTACGTCAACACGCCGACGACGCAGCTGCCGACCGTCGACCAGGCCGGGCTGATCAACGAAAACTTCAATCAGAAGATGGGCCTCTACGACCGGCAGGTCGCCCAATCCAACGCCGCAATGGGCGGCCTCTTCGGCCTCGGCGGAACACTCCTTGGCGGCTGGGCGAAATCCGACCGGCGGCTGAAGGAAGACATCAGACGCGTCGGCACTTTGGAGAACGGCCTGCCGGTCTACGCCTTCCGCTACAAGGAGGGCGGCCCGATGCAGCTCGGCCTGATGTCCGACGATGTGCGCAAGACCCATCCGGACGCGGTCTTCGAACATGCGGACGGCTTCGACCGCGTCGATTACGAAAGGGCAGTGGCATGAGGGGTTTCCTCTTCGCCGGCGGTACCGGCAAGACACAAAATGAGATTAGCGACGAGCGAAAGCGGCTGGCACATGCCATGCTGCAGCAGGGCATGGATGCGAGTCCCGTGCAATCTCCGTGGCAGGGCGCGGCGCGGCTGGCGCAGGCAGGACTCGGCGGCTTGGCGATCCGCCAGCAGGAGCAAGCGCAGCAGGGGGGAGGTGACGCAGGGACCGCCGCTCCGGCAGGCGCGCCTTCGGCCCCCGCGGCGGCCTTTCCCGGCTTCCTGTCCCTGCTCTTCGGCGGCAAGCCGATGCGCCGGACCGGCGGCTGAAGCAAGACATCCTCGACCGATAGAAGGACGGCGGCCCGATCTGGATCGGCCTCGTGTCCGACGACGCACGCAAAATTCATCCCGACGCAGTGTTCGACCGTGCAGACGGCTTCGACCGCGTCGACTACGAAAGGGCAGTGGCATGATCCCGACCAACTTCGGTGGTAACACCGGCAGGACACAGGATGACCTCAGCGACCGGCGCAAGCAGCTAGCCTATGCCATGCTGCAGCAGGGCATGGATACAGGCCCGGTACAATCCCCGTGGCAAGGGGCCGCGCGTCTTGTTCAGGCCTTGATGGGTGGACTGGCAATCCGCAGGCAAGAGCAGCAGGCGGGGGCTGGCGAGCCTGGCAACGACAACTTCCCGCCGCTGCCTGACAACCCGCCCATTCCCGGCGAGAGACCCCTCTATCCGGATCCCGCGGCGGCGGAGGGTGGCCCCAGAGAGCCTGCGGCCCCGGCCGCTCAGCCTAGCACTGGCCTCTTCGCCCCACTGCCTGATAATTCCCCGGTTCCAACGCCGAAACCTTATCGCGACCCGCTGGTGACGATGGATTATCGCCAGGAACAGCCGATGGCGTCCGAGCAGCCTGGCGACGATGCTTTCGCTCCGCTGCCCGGCAATCCACCAATCCCGACGCCGCGGCCTTATCGCGAGCCGCAGGGGACGACCGGCCATCGCCGCGGATCGGCCGCACAGCCTGTCGACAGCGCCCTCTACGGCGACTTCATGAGGACGGTGAAAACCAAGGTCTCGAATCCCTTTGGACTCGCCGCCATTGCCTCGACGGGGCAGGCCGAAAGCAGCTTCTCGCCGAAGAGAGCCAACGGCTCATGGTCCGATCCGAGCCAGAGTGGGAAGCAGGGCACATCGGGCGGCATCATGTCGTGGCGCGACGCTCGCCTGCAGAACCTCTACAGCTTCGCGGACGCCAGGGGCGAGCAGCCGGGTGCGATTAGCCCGCAGACGCAGGCCGACTTCTTCCTGCAGGAGGATCCCCGCCTGGTCGCCAGGCTGAACGCCGCAAGATCGGTCGAGGAAGCGCAGCGCCTGATGAACAATGCCTGGCGATTTGCCGGCTACGATCAGCCGGGCGGCGAGGCTGCCCGCAGGACCGAGCAGGCAAATTCGCCGGCGGCATTCCGCAATCCGAAAAACTGAAATTCAATTCATAACGGGTGCCGATATGACATCGAATGACGACATCCTGCGCGCTCTCGGGCGCGTGGAGGGAAGGCTGACCGGCATCGAGGAAAACGTCGCGCTGCTGCGCCAGGAGATGAGCGACGAAAAAGCCAATGCTCATGATGGAAGGGCGGTGATCCACAAGCGCCTCGACGAGCAGACAAGGCAGATCGCCCATCTCAATACGAAAGTGGCGATCAGCGGCGGCGCCGATGCGCAGATTCGCGCCGAGATCGGCATGCTCAAGGAAACCGTCGAGAAGAACCAGGAGACGGTCGCCCCGGCGCTCGCGGAGTGGAAACGGATGAAATCGATCGGCTACGGGATTTCAGGCCTGATCGCTTTTGCCGGTCTGACGACCGGCGGCATCATCGCCTATGCCAGCGACGGGGCGGTGGCGGCGCTCAGGCATTGGTTGAAGATCAGTTGAGGTGGGGGCGTTGATCGACAGCAATCCAGCGAAACTGCGCCTGATATATTGGTGTCATTAAGGGCGAGATAAAGGTTCCTAAATTTTAGACTTTTCTAACGAACCAAACCGGCGCCTGTTTGTTATTCCTTTCAGGAGGAAACAGACATGAAGAGCATGAACAATCGCCAAGTTCGCATTCCCGGTCCGCGGGAGCATGACGTTGCTGAGCATTGCCGCAAGTTTGGAATTGGGCCGGCGGAGGAGAAGAAGCTGAGAAAGCTGCTCGGCTCTCACGCGCCGTTGCATGAGATCCAGGCCAATGCGCCGCCGCGCCAGCCGAAATGGCGGTGAATGCATGCAGCCGAGCCGTCTGTATTTCCGCAGGTGGAAGCACAAATGCCGGCATGGATAGATTGTGCGGCGAAGTTTTACTCGGGGCGCGCGACTATCGGTAACGGAATATTTCCGCCTCGAGAAATAAGTTAGGAAATACTCCGCTGTTCAAGTATCTCCGCCGGGAACTTCCGGCACGAGCCGGTGTTTTCATCGACGGGCCGCGCGGCAGGGTTTTCGTCTCCTGTATCCCCTGCTACCCCTGCAGGCGCTGCGCGGCCCACTGAGACAGGTCATTCCTGGCTGACGGTGGCGTGCGGTTGCCTGCGCGCCGCCGTTTAATGCTGCAACTCACGCGACAGCATCAGAATGTAATCATCGGCGATATCGGCGACCACCATGGCCGCTTCCGCCGGGGGGAAGCCCCAGCCGACGGCCTCGGCGACAATCTTCATCACATGCGGTTCAAGCGCCTCGCGGCAGTCGGACAGAGTTTCGACATGCGGGCATTTGGCACGAAATTCCACGACATTGCTCATGGCATACCCTCCGTTTGATGTTGCTACGCCCTTGATGCATGAAGCCGGTCTTTCCTGGGAAAGGTGGGCTGTGAGTCCGGTGAGCCATCCCGGACAATGGGTAATCGTGAAAAAGACGATGGCATAGGGCGGCGCGCATTCAAGCTGATGCTGATATTATGGTAAGCCGGTAGGGTTAATTCGTCTGGCGGCAGCTGGTCAGTTTCTGCCCGCCTGTCAGGCGATGGCGCAACCTCTTGTTTCCCTGTCGCTTTCCGGCACGAAAAACCACCGCTCTCGTCGGATTTTTGCGGGAAATATCGGAATTTACCATGCGCGGCGAGAGGAATGGTCCGGAGGCCGCAGCCATGTGCCGGGGCGGGACGAAGACAAGGAAAAGCCCGTCTTCACGGGCTTTCCATCTGCAATTTTGAATGTCGCAACAGACGGCCGCCTCAGGCCGCGGAAAAGGGCACGGCGACGAAGGTTTTATGACCGTCGCGCTCGACGAGCAGCAGCACCGATTTGCGGCCGGCCTTGCCGGCTTCGGCGATCGCAGCCTTGACATCGCGGGCATTGTGCACCGGCCGGTCGTTGACCGAGACGATGACGTCGCCCGACTGGATCCCGGCGGCGGCCGCCGACTTGTCCGGCTTGACGCTGGCGACCACGGCGCCGCTGACCGAGCGGGGCAGGTCGAGCTGCTGGCGTACATCGGGCGTCAGGTCGGCAAGGCCGATGCCGAGGCTCGGCTGGCCAGAGGCCTGGCCCTGCGTTTCCGGGCTTGTCGCCGCGGCCTGCTTCTGGCTGTCGGCATTGGCGCCGACGGTCACGTTGAGATCGATCGTCTTGCCGTCGCGCCAGACTGCGAGCGATTCCCGCGTGCCCGGCGAAAGATCGGCGACGAGCCGCGACAGGTCCTTCGGCGTCTTGACGGCCTCGCCGCCGACCGAGGTGACGATATCACCGGGTTTCAGGCCGGCTTGGGCGGCCGGCGTATCGGCGGAAACGGCGGCCACCAGCGCGCCGCCGGTTCTGTCGAGGCCGACGGCATCGGCGACGTCCTTGGTGACTGGCTGGATCTGCACGCCGAGATAGCCGTGATCGATCGAGCCGTTCTTCTCAAGCTTGGCGACGATCGCCTTGGCCTCATCGGAGGGAATGGCGAAGCCGACGCCGACGCTGCCGCCGTTCGGCGAATAGATGGCGGTATTGATGCCGACCACCTTGCCTTCGCGGTCGACGAGCGGGCCGCCTGAGTTGCCGTGGTTGATCGGCGCATCGATCTGGATGAAATCGTCATAGGGTCCGCTATGCAGGTCGCGGCCGCGCGCCGAGACGATGCCCGCCGTCACCGTGGTGCCGATGCCGAAGGGATTGCCGATCGCCAGGATCTGGTCGCCGAGCTTCAATTTGTCGGAATCGCCCCAGGCGATGGTCTGCAGCGGCTTGCCCGCCGCTATCTTCAGGACGGCGACATCGGATTTGGGATCGGTGCCGATCAGCTTGGCCGGCAGTTCGGTGCCGTCGTCGAGCGTCACCTTGATATCGAGAGCATTGTCGATGACATGGTTGTTGGTGACGATGACACCGTCGGGGCTGATGATGAAGCCGGAACCGAGCGCCATCGCATGCTGCGAGGGCTGATTGTGCGGCGCCTGCCGGGGCAGGGGGATGCCCTGATCCTCGAAGAACTGGCGGAACTGCTCGTCCATTGGCGATTGCTGATCGGCGCTGACATCGGTCGTCCTCATCGTCGTGGTGATGGTGACGACGGCCGGCTTGTCGGCCTCGACGATTGAGGCGAACGAGCCGCTTGCGGCAAGGATGCCGCCGGTATCCGAAGGCGCGGCAAAAGCCTTGGACGTGTTGATCGCAAAAGGCAGACAGGCCGCGGCGGCGATGATGGCGGCTCCGACGAGCGCTGCGGTGCGGTGTTGGCGGAGGATGTGTGACATGGCGATAATCCCTTGGGCGGTCGCCCTTTGGAAGAAGATTGGCTTTTGATGGCGTCGTGGTTCCATGTCATGGGACCTGGCGTCGAATGGCGTATGGCGCCAATTCTCTCGGGGGCACGCGCAGTCGTCGCGGGCGGCGGCCGGGCGAATGGAAGAATTCGCGCTTGCCGATTCATATGATCGCGCCGGACCGATTTACAAATTAAATATCCATCATGTTTATATTGCCGATTTGTAAGGTTTCACTTCGGTTTACCCTGCTTTCGAGAGGGCTGCGGCGCCGGCAGCTTCCGTTCGGCATCATGGCTCCCTTTCCAATTAAGCGGGCTTATGCCGGCGATCGGCGATCCGCCGTCCGCGCCCGAAATTGCCGAATGATGATCCTGAGCCTGCCGGAACATGTCGAGACGATCAGATGTTAGTAGACTCTAAAATATTTCTTCTTCAGAAAATAATGAGGGAGAATCGGCGGTGGTCGAGTCCCATGACGGCAGACGGGGGACGATGAGCAAGTCGGTGGAGTGGGGGAGGAAGTCCAGGCGCGACGCGCCTGTGAAGCTGAGCGATGTGGCCAAGAAGGTGGGCGTCAGCCCGATCACCATCTCGCGCGCGCTGCGCAATCCAGAAATCGTCTCCGAGGATCTGCGCGAGGAGATCCTGCGCGTCGTTGAGGAGATGGGCTATATTCCCAATCTCGCCGCCCGGGCGCTGGCCGGCCGCCACAACGGCATCGTCGCCGTCATCACGCCCGCCTTGCACCAATACGGCTTTACCGGCCTGATGGTCGGTATCGAGGATCGTTTCCGCAACACCGATCTCACCGTGCAATATTCCAATACGCTGCACCATGCCGAGGGCGAGGCCGGCCTGTTGAAATCCTTCCTGACGCAGAAGCCAGCCGGCGTCATCATTGCCGGCGCCGAATCCTATCGCGATCTTCTGCCGCTGATCGACAATGCCGCTTGTCCCATCGCCCATGTCACCGACCTCAGCCAGGAGCCGCAGAAGCTGGTCGTCGGCCTCGATCATTATACGGCAGGCGCCGAACCCACCCGCTTCCTGTTGTCGAGGGGCTACAAGAGGATCGCCTTCTTCGGCCGCGGCGCGGATGTCCGCTCGCGCCGGCGGATTGAGGGCTACGAGGCGGCAATGCGGCAAGCCGGCCGTTTCGATCCCGATCTCATTATCGGCGGCGATGCGCCAAGCCGCACCGGCCTCGGCCGGGATCTGTTTGCCCGCCTGATCGAGCGCGTGCCCGATGTCGATGCCGTCTTTGCCCAGAGCGACGAACTGGCGCTCGGCGTCCTTATCGAATGCAAGGCGCGCGGCATCCGCGTGCCGGAGGAGCTCGGCATCTGCGGCTTCAACGATCTGGAATTCTCCGCCTTCATCGAGCCGTCGCTGACGACGGTGTACATTCCGCGCCAGGACATCGGCTACCGCGTCGCCGACATGCTGCTGCGCGCCATCCGCGACGAACCGCCTGACGAAGACAGGGTCGATTGCGGTTTTTCGATCATCCCGCGCGGCTCGACACGGTAATCCGCTCCGACACCGCGACAATAGACGTGGAGCCGAGCCTTGCTGAAGCAGCCGCTAGGCATCATTGGGATTATTCCCTATATGGACGATATGACGATCACTTTGCTGAAAAATGGATAAGGTAGGCTTGTCGTTTGACAGAATGCGCACCTTTGTTCGGGTCGCCGAGCGCGCCAACCTGTCGATGGTCGCAAGGGAGCTGGGCGTCGGCCAATCCACCGTGACGCGGCACCTCAATGAACTGGAGGAGGCAGTCGGCGTGGCCCTCCCGCGTCACCCTGACGGAGGAAGGCAGTCGCTATTATACCAACTGCCTTCAGATATTGCGGCTGGTCGAACAGGCTGCGGAAGAAGCCAGAGATGCCCGTCAGGCCCCCGCCGGCGCAGTTCGCCTTTCCTGTACAGCGGCGCTTGGCGTCATGCATGTCACGCGCATGATCTTCGATTTCCAGGACAGGCATCCTGATATCCGCGTGGACCTCAACCTGACGGACGAGCGTATCGACCTGGTTCGCGAAGGCGTTGACGTGGCACTGCGTCTTGGACCTCTCGCCGACAGCTCGATGAAACTTCATGCGATCGGAGAGAGCCAGCGGCTGCTGGTCGGCGCTCCGGCTTATCTGTCCGCCCGGGGACGGCCGGATGGCCCGGCCGATCTGTCACACTACGAAACCGTGGTGATGTCCAACGTCGCAGGCAGCAATCAGCTCCTTCTTTCCTCTCCCGATGGCACCAGCCTGGTGATCCCGGTCAGCGGCCGGCTGCGCGTCGACCACGGGCTTGCGGCGCGCGAAGCCCTTGCCGCCGGGCGCGGCATCGGCCCGACCCATCTCTGGCTGGTTCACGATCTTCTCGACGATGGCCGCCTCGAGGTGGTGCTCGGAGACTATCGGCCTTCGCCGGTTCCGGTGAGCTTGCTGATAGTGCCGGAGCGTGCAGCCATCGCGCGCGTTCGGCTCCTCGTCGACTTTCTTGCCGCCGAGATTGCCAAGCTGCCGGGAATCCGGCCGACGTAGGTCTTCGCAAAACCGCTGCCGTGCTTTTGCGAGACAGGCTTCAACCTGCGAAAGACCGCTTGTCGCCGCGCCACCCCGACGTCCGCAGAAACTGCTCCCAGTTAAGCGTCTCGGGGACCAGGCGCCGGCTCCATTCGAGGTCGTGATCCTTGCCGAAATAGCCATACTCGACAGCATATTCGACCATCCCGAGAATCTCTCGAACGAGAAATTCGTTGGCGGCAAACTCCGGAAAGTAGGTCAGTAGCCCGTCCCTGGTGAAAGCATTCCGATACTCGGCCTTGATGCCGGTCACGCGTTGAAAGGTTTCGACCATCTCACGCGGCGAAATGATATCGCCGACGATCGACAGCGTCTTGCCGTTATAGCGCTCGGGGTGCGAGACGATCTCGAGGACAACAGGCCCGGTCGCCGTCAGCGGATCGACAAAAGGTGCCCGGAAATCTTCAGGAAGATAAATCGGCAAGAGCAGAGTGTCGCCATCCATGCGCGGCGCATAATATTCGAGAAGATTGGTGTAGAAGAATGCCGGCATGATGAAGGAATGCGAGACCGGCAGGCCGCGAATGTAATCGGCAACGCGGGCTTTGTCGGTGAAATGCGGCGCATATTTCGTGCCGCCGGTGATCGTGTCGACATTCTCCAGCGTGCTGAAAACAATGTGCTTAACGCCGGCCTCCACGGCGGCATCCGCCAGTTGCTGCCCGAGAGGCGCCTCGCTTGTCTCCGGCGGGGCGATCGGCGGCGTCATCAGAAAGGCGCCGTCCGCGCCCCTGAACGCAGCAACGAGATGCTTCTGCCGGCCGAGCTCGAGAGGCACGGGGACGATCTCGGCGCCGAGTTTCGCCAGACGCAAAGCTTCCGGCGAATCCTTTCTGCGCGTGAAAGCACGGACGCGGAAGCGCTGGCTTGCAAGAAGGGTCGCAACGACGCTGCGGCCCTGTTTGCTCGTTGCACCGGTAACCGCAATCAGTGGCTTGTTGTCTGTAGACATGGCTTTCATCTTTCCCTGTCATTGGCTGCCGGCTGGAGAGCCGGGCCTCTTTGTGCCGGAAGGGCGGTCGGCCGATGCCGATGGCCCACCCGATGGCAGGCAGCTTTAGCTCAACAGGGACTACTGCTGTAGATAGCTATAATGCATAATATAGTGCTGTTTTCTGGATAAATGGCAGGAACGGGATGGCCGGAAGCGCCAGCGAAGCAAAGGCTCTGCCGGCGCCTCTATTGCTCAGGGTATCAGCAGGATACTGCCCGCCGAGCGTCCGGATTCCATTTCTTCGTGCGCCTTGGCAACATCGGCCAAACGGTATTCGGCCGCGATCTGCGAAACGATTCCCATTTCCATCGCCCCGACTGCAGCGAGTGCTGCTTCGCGATACTGTCCGATGTCAGCACACCAGGCCATGATGCTCGGATGGGAGAGGGCCTTGCCCGGGCGAAGCTCCTCGACAGGCACGGGCGGAATGGCACCGGCGGCCTGACCGATGGTGACAGCCATGCCGAATGGCCGGACAGAGCGTATGGTTTTGAGGAGCATGTCGCCGCCGATGCCGTCATAGGCAACGTCTACGCCGAGCCCGTTGGTGAACCGCTTCACTTCCGCGACGATATCGGCGTCTCGTCCGACGATAAGGTGATCGGCGCCACAGGACGCGGCGAGCGCGGCCTTTTCGGCAGAACCGACCGTCCCGATCACCGTGGCATCGAGCGATTTGGCCCAGCGACCGAGGATGCTGCCGAGCCCGCCCGCGGCGGCATGGATCAGAACCTGCGTTCCCCCACGCACGTCATAAGTCTTTTTCAACAGCATGTAGGCCGTCATGCCCTTGAGGAGCGAACTAGCTGCCGTTTTTGCGGAAACGGCATCCGGCAGCTTGATCGCCCTTTCAGCGGCTATATTCCGGGCGGAGCGATAGGCGCCAACCGGAGGCCCGGCATAGGCGACGCGGTCACCCCTTCCGAACATCGAAACGCCGGCGCCGACATCCTCGACGATGCCCGCCGCCTCGGCGCCGATCACCGCGGGGTAGGCCGGCATCGGATAGAGGCCCTTGCGATGATAGACATCGAGAAAGTTGGTTCCGATCGCCTCATGGCGAATTTTGATCTCGCCGTCACCGGGAGGCTTGCAATCATGCTGCTCGACATGGAACTGGGTGACGTCGCCGGGGGCGTTCAGCCATATGATTTGGTCGGTCATCGCTCGTGCTCTCCTTTATGTCGGGAGATTAAGCGCTGGTGCGATGTGTGAAAATTCCCTATTGTTTCACAATGATTGGGAGAGAATTCACAAATATCGACTGGGACGATCTTCGGCATTTCCTGGCGCTTGCCCAGTCGGGAACGCTGCTTGGCGCCGCAAAGCAGCTCGGCGTCGAACACGCCACGGTAAGCCGGCGGATTTCGTCGCTTGAAGCGAGCCTAGGTCGCAAGCTCGTCGACCGGCGCGGACGGCGCATCAGTTTGACCCAGGACGGGGAGCAGGTTGCCAGGCACGCAGCTATCGTCGCGGTCCAGACAGCGGCCATCGAGCAGCTTGGTCGCAGCAGCACCACGGAATTGCGCGGTCACGTCAGGATCAGCGCGCCCCCCGCACTCTCGAGCGTGCTGCTGGCACAGCCGATCGCGGCCGTCAGGCGCGACCATCCCGGCGTCGAGATCACGCTTGTCGGAGAAAAACGCCTCGCCTCGCTGAACAGGCGAGAGGCCGACATCGCCGTGCGGATGTCGCGTCCCGAGGATGGCGACTACTCGATCGTCAAGCTCGGCGAGACAAGCTTTCACCTTTACGCAACAAAGACCTATCTTGAAACCGTTGCACCGCAGGACTGGACCTTCATCGGCTACGACGAAACCATGAATGCCTCGCCGCAACAGTTGCGGCTGATCGAGCTGGCCGCCGGCCGGCCGATCGCCGTGAGGTCGTCCGTTCTGGAGTTTCAGGCCGCAACCGCAAGTTTTGGCGCAGGCGTCGTCATGCTGCCCGAATTCGCCGTCACCGAGTCCAGCGGTCTGCAGCGCATTGAGACGGAACGTCCTTTGACGAGAGAGGTCTGGCTGGTTGTCCATTCGGATATCAAAGACGTCCCCTCCATTCGCGTCGTCATCGATGCGCTGAAAAACGTTCTGGGGGAGTAACGCGCAGGCACCTGCTGCGGCTGATCGGAAACACCGCACGCTAGGCGATGATGGCCGTCGCTCTGGAGCCGAATCACTTCTCGCAAAGCCGTCGGCCGCCGGAATAGGGCTGATAGGTACAATCGGACGGCCGGAAGGAGCGGTAACTGCGCGAGCAGGCGGTGATGTTGCAGGACTGCGGCGCGCCTTGCCCATCGACGACTGCTTCGGTCGATCGCACGCCGTTCAGCGTCCGTTCGCTCGCCGCCTCGCGCATGAAGTCCCGCCAAACATGCGCTGGCAGGCTGCCACCCGTCACCCCCTTCATCGGCGCGTCATCGTCATTGCCGACCCAGACACCGACGACGAGCGCGTCCGTGAAGCCGACGAACCAGGCGTCACGATTGTCCTGGCTCGTGCCGGTCTTGCCGGCCGCAAACGTGCCGGGATCTGCGCCGCGTCCAGTGCCGCGCTCAACCACCAGCTGCAGCAGGCCGAGGAGATCCGACTGATAGGGCGAAAGATCGACATCCGGCTTCGATTGTTGGCCAACCCGAAACGTCTGCGGCTGCCCGGCAGCCTGGAAGTCGATGATGCCCCATGGCTTGACAGGGGCCTTGCCGAGTTGGACGGACGCATAGGCGCTGGTGAGGTTGAGCAGATTGACTTCGGATGTGCCAAGCGCCAAGGACGGGGTATCGGCCAGTGGCGCATCGATGCCGAGTTCGCGGGCTGCGGCGATCACATTGTCCAGACCGACCTCTTCGGCAAGCGCCACGGACGCGGCGTTGAGCGATCGCGCGAAGGCTTCGGCAAGCGTTACCCAGCCGCGATAGTCGCCACCGGAATTTTCCGGCGACCAGCCGTCAATGTCTATCGGCGCGTCCAGAACCTGGTCGGACAAGGTGAACCCCGCCTTCAACGCCGCGTAATAGACGAACAGCTTGAAGGTGGAACCCGGCTGACGCATCGCAGTGACGGCGCGGTTGAACTGGCTCGCCTTGTAGTCGCGCCCGCCAACCATTGCGACGACCGCGCCGTCGGGCGTCATGGCAACCAAGGCGGCCTGCGATGCTCCGACCGTCTTTCCTTCACCATCCAGGGCTTTTTTGACGACCCGTTCGGCGATCTGCTGCAACTGCGGCACCAGCGTGGTGCGCACCGTGGTCGAACCTGGCGAGGCGCCGGCGATTTCGCTTGCCTGCGGCGAAATCCAGTCGGCAAACCAGCTTCCGGAGCGCGGCGTCGGCGTCGTCGGGTGCAGTTTGGCAAAGCTCGTCTTGGCCTCCGCCGCCTGTGGCGCGGTGATCTTGCCATTGGCCGCCATCGCGTCGAGAACGACCATGGTGCGCTGCCGGGCGCCTTCGAAATTGTCAATGGGATTCCATTGGCTCGGCGCCCGCAGCAACCCTGCCAGCATCGCCGACTCCGGCAGGGTGAGGGCGCCGATGTCCTTGTTGAAATAGATGCGCGCGGCGGCAGGCATGCCGGTGGCGCCGGCGCCGAGATAAACGCTGTTGAGATAGCGCGTCAGGATTTCCGCCTTGCCGAGCTTCCACTCCAGCCAGAAGGCGATGACGACTTCCTGGATCTTTCGTTTTATGGTTCGGTCGCTGTCGAGATATTGCAGCTTGATGAGTTGCTGGGTGATGGTGCTGCCGCCTTCTACCACCGAGCCGGCCTGCAAGTTCCGCAGAAGCGCCCGCCCGATGCCCCTGGGATCGACGCCGAAATGATCCATGAACCGGCGATCCTCGATCGAAAGGACGGCATCGATCAGATGGGGCGGAAACTGCTCGTATCGGGCATATGGCCCTTGATAAGGTCCCTGTCTTACCAGCGGCGCCCCATCGGCGGTTTCCAGCGCCACGATCGGCTTTAGCGTTCCATCGCGGATTTCGCTCCAGGGCACGTCTTTCAGTGCCCACACCAGCACGCTTCCGACGAGGAGGCAGGCAAGCAGGGCGAACCCCATAGCGAACTTCCGCCAGCCCGCCAGGAGCGACGCGCCCCGTCGACTTTCATGCGGCATTGAGCGACGATCGCGAATACGGCGCCCCGCTCTGGCCAAAGCAGTCGTCATCCATGTCAGGGGAGCCGACCCTATTCCAGGTCGCGTCGACCTCCTGAGCTTCGTCCCCCGGAGCATTGCGGCGGTTTTGATCTTTGCCAAGGCAGAACTTGCCTGCACATCATGGCGTATCGCACGCAACAGAGTTCCGACGGCCTGCCTGGTCTGGTCGAAGGATCCATTCGGCGGCTTCGCGTCGCCGACTTGGGTGGTTTCCGGCGAATCCGAGGCGGCCGCTTGCGCTGCCGAATCCAGGTTCTGATTGCGACCCGAGCTCGAACTGCTAATGCTTTCACCTGAGGATTCGGGAGAATTGGGCATCGGTTACCGCTAAAAAGGCCAACGCAGCATGAGCTTTATAGCCGGGTGATGCCGCGTGTTCTACCGCAAAAGGCCTCGACGGACTGCTTCTATGACATTGACACCTCAAAGCGCGACTTGGGAAGCGACCGATATCAATTCCTGGGAATTCGGTGCCTTGTATGTCTGCAGCCCAGGCTCCAGAACTTCAGTGGAGCTCCAGCGCACGATGCCCTCCCGGTCGATCAGGAACTGACCGACGAGCTGCCCATGGTCGGCGGTCATCATCTGCTGATCGGCTTCCGTCATTTGATAGCCTTCCTTCTCGTTGAGAAATTCGTCCATTGCCCTCACGCCCATAGGCTCGGGCAACTCGCCCGGAAGATCGATCCGTATCGCCATGAGCGCGTCGATCCCGATCTCGCGTAAGCCGAAGGCTTGGTGCGAAGCCCGTACCGGGTCGGAAGCGGCGTGAAGATCGGGTATCGGATGGTAACGGAAATAGAGCCGCGCCCGTTCGACCGGGGTGTTTACAACAGCCAGGGATTGGACGCCTTTCTCACGCAGCGTCGGGTTGAGATAGGCCATCGCCGCGATGTGACGCCGGCAGAACGGGCAATGCAGGCCTCGAAACAAACCGATCAACAATGGGCTGCGGCCGCGAAAGTCGTCAAGTGCGATCTTCCCCTCACGCGAGATCGCATCAAGCACAACGTTCGGGACCCGGTCGCCCGGTTGCAGCGGATGGTCGACAGAGCGCGTAGACATGGACAACCTCCTCGCTCGGGGTCAGTCGAGAAAAGGCGCCACGTTAAGTCGAGGTCGCGATTGAACGTTGCAAGGCCTGACCTCTCGCTTACCGCACCGCCAGGATCCGATCTAAGAATGGTCCCACATTGGCCCGCGGGCAAGCGTAAACAGCGAATTGTGAATTGAAAAACTCCGTTTTTGCAAAACTCTGATTTTTTTAGCGGCCGGAAGCTCATCCAGCTCAATTTTCGTTGTTGGTCTGGCGGCGTCCCGCAGCGCGCGCCTGTGACGCCGAACCTTGTATTCAGCGTAGTGGGAGATTGCAGGGATGACGAACGGAGTGACGGCCTTACTTTACCGTAATGGCAATACCGCTGAGATCGGCGTTGACTTGCAGACCTACCTGCTTGCCTGAGAGTTCGAGTTGGGCGCCCTTTTCATTGGTCATGACGATCACCTGGGCTCCTTTGCCGACCGCACCGCCACCGCCCACCGCACCGTAAACACCCGTCACATCTCGGGCGCGGCGAATATGGTGAACGGTACCATGAAAATTGGTCTTGGAAGCCCCGAAGGCGAGGCCGCCCGAGATGCCGCCGACAGAGATGGGATAGCGGCGGCCATGGAAGGTCAGCGTGCCCTCGCCCCCGGAACCGCCCACAAAGAAGGCAGCCTTGTAGACTGAGAAGCTGATCGTGCCGCTGTCGGCATGCGCGGAGCCGGCAAAGCTGATTCCTGCTGCAGCGATAACCGCAGCCGCGACTGAACGAATTCTGGACGAAATCTTCATGATGCAAGTCTCCTCAAAATCGAGGCTTACCCAGCTAGGAGGGCACGCCAGCGTCATGCCAAAGTCACAGCTGAAACAGTACAGCTGAAACAGTCTCGCCCGTCATTGGTTCCAAGCAAGCGGCCAGAATCCGGCTGGGAGACGTAGCCACGAAACGAGGCTGATGGAAGGTGATCTAAACCGGGGGAATTGTCGTTTTCATCCGGATATGATTTGCGCTGCCGTGCAGGAGCCTCGGCCTCAAGCGACGGACCATCCACCGTCCACCAGCAGGTTCGCGCCGGTGATCAGACTCGCAGCCGGTGATGCCAGGAAGACGACGGCACCCACGACATCATCGGTTTCACCGATCCGGCCAAGGGGAATGTGATCGAGCGTCGCTTTGCGATTGGCGGCATCGGATAGAAAAGGTGCTGTCCCATCGGTATGGATGAACGTCGGCGATACGGTGTTCACGGCGACATTATAGCGTGCCCATTCGGCTGCCAGGCAGCGCGTCAGGTGATTGATCGCCGCCTTGCTCATGCAATAGATTGCCTCGCCGCGCAGCGCCACGGTGCCGGCCTGGGAGCTGATGTTGATGATCCGGCCCCCGTTGTGCTTGATCATGTGACGCCCGACTGCCTGCGTCATCAGAAAGGTGCCCTTGATGTTGACATCGAGGATCTCGTCAAGATCCTTCTCCTCAACGAGTTCCGCGAGATCGCCGGGAGCCACGCCAACGTTGTTAATGAGGACGTCGATCCGGCCGAATGTCGTCAGCGCCGCGTCGATGGCTTGTGCGATATGGGCTTTGTTGGGAAGGTCCAGTTCGACAGGGATGGCTTTTCTTCCCGTCCCCTCGAGTTCGGCAACCAGTCCTGTCGACGCTGCGACATCGCGGACCCCCAAAACAATATCGGAGCCTGCTGCGGCGCAGGCAAGCGCGCAAGCTCGACCGATGCCACGGCTCGCTCCTGTCACCAAAGTCACCTTGCCCTCAAGGCTGAAGTCCGGCGCATTCTTCTGCATCATGGTGCCTCCCTCGATGAAACCAATTTATGGCAGGGTCGGTGGGCGGATGCCAGATGTCAGGCCTACTTTGCTTTGGGGCCGGATGGCCCTGCAAGCAGCCATGCCATTTTCGCGTGTGCTGGTTGCCGCGCGTCGATGGAGGGCTGCAGCTGAAAGGCCGACCGCCCGGGATACGGGACTCGCCAACTGCCTGTCCTGTATGGAATGTCCGCTTCGGGCCGATTGCTGTCGACTGCTCCAGCCGCAATGCGCCATTTGCGATCATTGAACCTGCGTCCACATGCGTTAGACCGTTTCGCCGCCGCATGGGCGCGTGCGGCCAGCATTGGCCTTCACCGCAACAGCCGTCGCAAGCCTCTGCGCAGCCCCGTCGATCGGCTTATCGTCCAGAGCGATGCTCATCAGGGCATCAGCGGTTAGACGTACCCGCCTGCATGCTGCAAGGGACCAGAAAACTGGCGGTGATTGCGAGGCCATCCCTTCGACGTGACACGAACGCCGCGCGCTGCGAGGGGGAGTGGGAGCGGACTGTCATGCACAATGAAGGCGCAAGAAACACAATCCCCGCGCCTTCAAAATCGATCTACCGAACGGACTGAGCCTAATCGCAATTCGCGCTGAGTGACCGTTGGCCTCCTCAGCGGAGCTTCACGTTGGCGTGGTCGTTGGCGGCATCCGTATCAGTGGCCGGCGTCTGAGTGTCGTGTCCGGTGAACGGACTTCCCTGGCCGGGCGCCAATGTACCGCTGTGACCGGCACTATTGGTCGTAAAGGCATGTGTCGTGGAAGCTGCCGTGCCGCCGGACTTCAATCCATGCTGTTCCGCCTGGAAAAGGTGGTCGTCCGCCTGGGCAACGCCGCAGGTGGAAATCAGCAAGAACGCCGCGGTAATCAAGGGATGGATCTTCATCACAAGAACTCCTTCGTTTCTGCCCTGGACGACAACACGCTGGCCACCGCCGATATTCGCCGATTCTTCATCACATCCTTGTGAGCCACCGACTGCAGAACAATCACGTCGCTTCCAAGGGCCGTGGGCAGTCGTGGCTCATGAGATCTACGACCTGTAGGCGTGACCATCTGGGACTCGCAAACTTTCCTCTTTTGCGAGTTCGCTCCGACTGACGTCTTCTTCCAGGTGGGTTGATGACAGGGGATTGGACGACACCCGACGCCCTGACGATGGAGACCTTTTCTGGCTGTTCTAGGAGTTCGGCCGCTTCGGGCCGAAAGCCGTCGGGCAACGTCCGAGGGTCTGATCGATGTCATCATTGAAATTTGCGACAGCACCCTTCGCGAGGAATCCGCCAGCCAGCGTCGGCGGATTCGACCTCGCATAAGAGGCCAGTCTTGCAGGCCCCCTATCTCCTGTCAGATATCGCTTGCAGCGCTCGACCAGAGGTCGGCCGCTTCGGCCGCCGTCATGCGGCGCACTTCGGCCTCGTGGCTGCGGCTGGCGAAGAGTTCGCTGGCCATGATTTGCTCGGCAAGATCGGCCGGAAGCGAGAGGATGACGCGGGCGTCGCCGGTGTGCAGGCCGCCGAGTTCGCTACGCTTGCCGGTCACCATGCCGCCGGCGACCGTATTGTTGGTCTCCGGATCGATCAGGATGAAAGAGCCGGACTGGCGGTTCTGCTCGTACGGATCGAAGATCGCCGCTTCGTCGAAGGACAGGCGCACCTTGCCGATCGCGTTCATGTAAAGCCGCTGGGCGGCGTTCCAGGTGCCGGTCTTCAATTCCAGTTGGCTTAACGGCTGCACCTGGACGCGCTGGCGGCGCGAACCGCTCTTCAGCCAGTAGCGTTTGCCGGGCTCGATGCCCTCGGGCTGCAGCGCGACGATCTGTGCGTCGAAGGCGAGGCCGACCTGCGGCTGGGCGTCGATCGAGACGATCATGTCGCCGCGCGCCACATCGACCTGGCGGTCGAGCACCAGGGTGATCGCATCGCCGGCGACGGCGGCGTTGCGCACGAGATCGAAGGTGACGATCTTGGAAACATTGGCGACCATGCCGGACGGCAGGATCATGACGCTGTCGCCCGGCTTCACCGAGCCGCCGGCGACCGTGCCCTGATAGCCGCGGAAGCTTTCGCCCGGGCGCGACACGCGCTGCACTGACAGACGGAAACCGACCGTCTGCGACGAGCGCACGGTGGCAAGCTCCAGCGTCTCCACCAGCGTCGGGCCGGCATACCAGGGCATGGCGGCCTGGCCGGAATAGACGACATTTTCGCCTTTCAGCGCCGACATCGGAATGGCGGTGATCTGCTTGACGCCAAGCGACAGCGCGAATTCCCGGAATTCGTGGCTGATCTTGTCGAAGCCGGCGCGGTCATAGCCCGTCAGGTCGATCTTGTTGACGGCAAGCACGAACTGCTTGATGCCGAGCAGCGAGGCGATCGTCGCGTGGCGGCGCGTCTGTTCCAGAATGCCGAAGCGGGCATCGACCAGCAGGATGGCGAGATCGGCGGTCGAGGCGCCGGTCGCCATGTTGCGCGTATATTGCTCGTGGCCGGGCGTGTCGGCGACAATGAAGGACCGCTTGTCGGTCGAGAAATAGCGATAGGCGACATCGATGGTGATGCCCTGTTCGCGCTCGGCCTGCAGGCCGTCGAGCAAGAGCGCGAAGTCGGGCAGGCCGAGATCGTTCTGCTTGCCGGTGGAATCGCGCTGCAGCGTAGCGGCCTGGTCTTCCTTGACCGCCTTGGTGTCCCAAAGCAGGCGGCCGATCAGCGTCGACTTGCCGTCATCGACGCTGCCGCAGGTGATGAGACGCAGCGGGCGGGAATCGCGCTGGGCCTTCTGCGGCTCGGCCGCGGGCAGGCTGACGGCGGTTGCGGCCGAGACGGCGGTATTGGCTGCGGTCATCTCAGAAATATCCTTCACGCTTCTTCTTTTCCATGGAGCCGGACTGGTCGCGGTCGATGGCGCGGCCCTGGCGTTCGGACACCGTTGCGATTTCGAGTTCGGCGATAACCTCTTCGAGCGTGGTCGCCTGTGAGCGGATGGCGCCGGTCAGCGGGAAGTCGCCGAGCGTGCGGAAACGGATCATGCCTTCCTGGCGCACTTCGCCGGGCAAAAGTTCGAGCCGCGGGTCCTCGGCCAGGATCATCATGCCGTCACGCTCCACGAACTTGCGCTTCTTGGCATAGTAAAGCGGCACCAGCGGAATGTCCTCGGCCTGGATGTAGCGCCAGATATCGACTTCCGTCCAGTTCGACAGCGGGAAGGCGCGCACGCTCTCGCCCTTGCGGATCATGCCGTTATAGATGTTCCAGAGTTCCGGCCGCTGGTTGCGCGGATCCCAGCGGTGATCGGGCGTGCGGAAGGAATAGATGCGCTCCTTGGCGCGGCTAGCCTCCTCGTCGCGCCGTGCGCCGCCGAAAGCGGCGTCGAACTGGCCGGCATCGAGCGCCTGGCGCAGGCTCTCGGTCTTCATGATGTCGGTAAAGGCGGCCGAACCATGCGTGAACGGCGTGATGTTTTCGGCCGCACCGCGCGGATTGATGTGCTCGATCAGGTCGAGATCGTATTTCCTGGCGGTCTCGTCGCGGAAGGCGATCATCTCCCGGAACTTCCAGCCGGTGTTCACATGCAGCAGCGGGAAAGGCACGCGGCCGGGATAGAAGGCCTTGCGCGCCAGGTGCAGCAGCACCGAGGAATCCTTGCCGATCGAATAGAGCATCACTGGACGCTCGAATTCGGCCGCCACCTCGCGGAAAATATGGATGGATTCGTTTTCCAGCGCCTTCAGATGCGGGTCGAGCGGCGCCTTGGCGCTCTGCGGGTTGCTGAGTTCCGTATCCGGACGGCTATCGGGCATGTCTTACTCCAGGCTATCGGTCGTTTGCGGCTACCTGCAAACAATTCTTTGATGTTGGCTTCCCCAAAGGCTGCGGCGGTCGCCGCGCCCTGATCGGGAAAGCCGTGAGGGTTGATTATCGTGCGGCGATCGCTGAGGCCTCTTCGGCGACATGCAGGCCGCATTCGCGCGTCTCGTCCTGCTCCCACCACCAGCGGCCGGCGCGCTCCGGCTCGCCGGGCTTGATCGCCCGGGTGCAGGGCTCGCAGCCGATGGAGGGATAGCCGCGCGAATGCAGCGGATTGACCGGCACGCCGTTTTCCGAAACGAAGGCCTTGATCGCCTCCAGGTCCCAGTCGGCGAGCGGATTGACCTTCAGGAGGTGCCGTTCGGCGTCGTATTCGGCAAAGGGCGTTTCGGCGCGGTTGGCCGATTGCCCGCGGCGCAGGCCGGTGATCCAGATCGTCGCCCCTTCGAGCGCACGCGCAAGCGGCTTCAGCTTGCGCACGCCGCAGCAGGCATGTCTTGCCTCGACGCTTTCGTAGAAGCCGTTGAGGCCGTATTTCGCTGCATAGGCTTCGATATCGGCCTTTTCGGGAGTGAAGCGCTGGATATGGATGTCATATTGGGCTTCCGTCTCCTCGATCAGCGCCAGCGTCTCGGCAAACAGCCGGCCCGTTTCGAGCGTGGCGATGTCGATCGGCAGGCGGTGCGTGCCGATTTCGGCGGTGATCACCTGGTCCTCGATGCCGAGCGAGGTGGTGAACACCACGCGCCCGCCAAGGCCCGCCACCAGCGACAAACGTCCGGCAAGGTCGAGGCCTGCCAGCTTGTCGTTCAGCGCCTCGGCTTCTGCATTCGCATTGATAACAGCCATGAGAATCCTGTCCTTAGTTGACGGGAGTATCGCAGTTCAAGCCCGGATCGGACAGAAAAAGGGATTTCGAAAGCTGCGGCCGGAAGAGCAAATATCTCTCCGAACCTGCCGCAATGCAGAAAAGCAGCCGCCGGCCGATGGAAATCCGCGTTGGCAGCCTGAATGTCTATAAATTTAGTAGAGTTACACGCAGCCTGTCAATTGGAAATCTGAATTGATGCCGAAAAAGGTGCGGGACGCGCTGTTTTAGCATAGATTGCTTAAGCTTGGCCAAGAATGAAAAACAAGGCCGAAGTGCTTGTCTCTCAAGTCTTTCCCCGGCGCGTTCAAATTCCGTTCATGCTGGCTATGCAATAGAGGCGAAAGTAATGTTGAAGCGGTGCGAAGATTCGCGCTGCCTGTGTGTGTCGACGGTCCGAGATGATTACGCAAAAGGCGAAATATGCGCTGCGGGCGCTGACGGTTCTGGCGGATGCCGATGCCGACGAACCGGTGATGATTTCTGACATTGCCGCGCAGCAGAAGATCCCGAAGAAGTTCCTCGAACAGATCCTGCTCGACCTGAAACATCACGGCATCGTCGTCAGCCGCCGCGGCAAGCAGGGCGGTTATCTCCTGCTCAAGCCCGCCCACACCATCACCTTCGGCGAAATCCTGCGCATCATCGACGGCCCGATCGCGCCGCTGCCGTGCCTGTCGATCACCGCCTACCGAAAATGCGACGATTGCGACGGCGAACAGACCTGTGAAATCCGCCACGTCTTCGCCAAGGTCGCCGACGCCACCCGCAAGGTGCTGTTCTCGACCACGATCGCCGATGCCGCCGGCCCGCGGCAAGGCGCCGAAGTCACCCGTCTGCTCGCCTGATCGGCTATCGGCCGGCTTTCTCCCGCGCTGCCGCGCGTCTTTTGCGCTGAAGCGACACAGGTATCTCCCCTACGGGCGGAGACCTCCAATCGTATAGCCGCCATCGACGGTGATTTCTTGCCCAGTGACGAAGTCGGCATCATGGGAGAGCAACCAAGCGACGGTACCTGCGATATCCTCTGACGTTCCATTTCGCCGAAGCGGTGTGTGGGCGGCTAGCCTTGCGGCAAAATTCGGATCGATTACATCATCCGCCATCGGTGTGAAAATAATCCCGGGATTGATGGCATTGATCCGGATGTTGCGAGCGCCTTGCTCCACTGCCAGGGTTCGCATCATCGCAAGCAACGCCCCCTTTGTGCTGGCATAGGCCCCTGCGCCCGGCATCACCCCGGCGGCTGTCCACGAAGCATTGATGAGAATGCTGCCGCCTTTCATGACGGGCAGGCAGTGTTTGATCGTGTAGAAGGTGCCCTTGAGATTGGTGTCGATCAGCGCGTCGAAATCGTTTGCATCAGTCACTGCCAATGGTTTGAATTCGCCGAGAATTCCGGCATTGGCGAAGACCCCATCCAGCCGTCCGAAGCGTTCGATTGTCTTATCGGCAATCGCCGCGACTGCTTCATTGTCGGCGATATCCCCAGCAATTGCGATGGCCGCACCGCCCGATGCCTCGAGCTCCGACAGCAGTCGATTGATCGGCTCGGGGCGGCGTCCGACGAGAACGAGTTGGGCTCCTTCCGCTGCCAGGCGAATGGCAGCAGCCCGCCCCATCCCCGTTCCAGCACCTGTAATGAGAACCGTTTTGCCGATGAACCGGGTTTGCAGCATGTCTTGCTCCTTGAATGATTGCGTCGAGGCGGTTGTAATTCGAGCACCGCCTCATGATAATTGGAGAAAATCCGCAATCATTTAAAAGCAGAACTATCGAATGGGTCTCTTTCGCTCAATGCAGGTGTTTGTAACAACGGTGCAGGAAGGCTCGATGAGCGCAGCATCGGGCAAGCTCGGCATATCGCCGGCAATGGTCGGGCAACACGTGGCCGCATTGGAGGAACGGCTCGGTACCCGACTCCTCAACAGAACCACGCGCCGGCAGAGCCTGACGGATTTCGGCAAGAGCTACCTCGAGCAGTGCCGGGACATTCTGGAGCGAGTGGCTATTGCGGATCAGGACGCCGAGGCATCACAGACGAAGTCGCGTGGCCTCTTGAAGGTCACCGCGCCGACGACTTTCGGGGCGGAGGTGCTGATGCCCGCTTTGCCGCGTTATCGAGAGATCGCGCCTGAAGTGATGCTGGATATCACCTTGACCGACCGCAACGTCGATATCGTCGACGAAGGTTTTGACATCGCGATCCGCATCGGAGACCTGCCCGACAGCCGCCTCATCGCGCGTCGGCTGGCTCCCTATCGAATGATGATTTGCGCGTCGCCGGATTACCTCGCTCGACATGGAAATCCTGCTCATCCAAGCGCGCTTTCGGGCCACGAAACCATCGGCTTTACGCCGGCAGCACGCTCGCCGTGGAGGCTTTCGAAAGGCAAGGAGGAGGTTGAGGTCGTGCCCAGACTGCCGATCAGCGTCAACAGCGGCCAGGCCGTGCGCATGGCCGCTCGTGCCGGTTTGGGCATCGTTATGCAGCCAGCCATCCTGTTGGCTTCGGATATCCGGGCCGGCATTCTTGTCCAGCTCTTCCCCGATTGGCATTTGCGTGAGCGGCCTATGTCGCTCGTCTATCACCGGGATCGGCGTATGACTCCACGCGTGCGAAGCATCATCTCGTTCATCATTTCGGAGTTCGGAGCCCCAGAGAGCTCGGCAAATCTTCCTGCCGAGTGACCGCTATCGATGCGATCACGCCTCTGGTGGCACGATCAGCTTTCCAGCAGTTCCCTGGCGCGCCGGGCTCTGATCGCCCCGGCGATGAAAACGCGTGAGAGGCCGTGATAGAGCGGCTCGCGCGACAGGAGCCGCGAGGTGATGTAGCCGATCATCGACACCGCCATGATCGGGATGACGGCCTGGTGATCGCCGGTCATTTCCAGAATGATGACGAAGGCCGTCATCGGCGCCTGCACCACGCCGGAGAAATAGCCGGCCATGCCGAGGATCGCCGCGAGCGCAATGCCGCTGCCCATCAACTGGCCGACGGTGCTGCCGAAGCCGGCGCCGACGGCAAGCGAAGGCGCGAAGATGCCGCCCGGAATGCCTGATATCATCGACAGGAAGCCGGCCACCAGCTTTTCCAGGAAGAAAATGAGGGGGAGCGGATTACCCTCGACGGCGCCTTTCGCCTGGTCGTAACCGGTGCCGAAGGTCGTGCCGCCCGAGAGCATGCCGATGACGGCGACGGCAAGGCCACAGACGGCCGCCAGCAGGACCATCCGCCGCAGCGGCTGCGGCTGCGCGAAACGGCGGATATGCTGGCCGGCATGGAGCGCAAGGCCGCTGAAAGCAGCGCCAAGGGCGCCGCCGCCGATGCCGCAGACGAGCACCAGTTCCCAGTCGCGCAGCGATGCCGGCGCGACGGATGTCGAGCCGAAATAATTATAGCTGCCGGCAAGTCCGAGCGCGGCAAGGCCCGACAGGATGACGGCGGTCAGGACAAGACCGTTGGCGCGCGACTCATAGGTCCGGCTCATTTCCTCGATGGCAAAGACGATGCCGGCAAGCGGCGTGTTGAAGGCGGCGGCAATGCCGGCCGCCGAACCGGCGAGGATCAGGCCGCGGGCTTGCGCCATGCCGCCGAAGCGGGCGACCGCCAGCATGATCGATGCGCCCACCTGCACGGTCGGTCCTTCGCGGCCGATCGACGCGCCGCTGAGGAGGCCCAGCACCGTCAGCACGATCTTGCCGAAGACGAGCCGCAGCGACAGCAGGCGGGTGCGGTCTTCGGGATCGCGCAGATGCCGGGCGGCGATCGCCTGGGGAATGCCGCTGCCCTGCGCGTTCGGGAAAAACCGCGCCGCGAGATAGGCCGACAGCATGAAGCCGAGCGGCGTGATGACAAGCGGCAGCAGGAAGCCCCATTCGCCCGATGTGGTCAGGCCGGCAAAGGCGCGCTGGGCGAGATCGGCAAGCCTGGCAAAGCCGACGCTGATGATGCCGATCGCAAAAGCGCCGCACCAGAAGATCAGCCGCGGACGCCAGAGCGCTAGAGAACCCCAGAGAACACGGGAGCGGCGTAGAAGTCGGGACTTGCGATACAACACTGGCATGCCGGAACGAATGTAGGAAATGCTGTCTTCCTAACCCCGTTTGCCGGGCAAGGACCATCCCTTTCTTCAAGATTTGGTGAAATGGCTTTATTCGCTGATGCAGCGCTCCACCTCCCTGCCCATTCGGGTAGGGAGAAGATCCATGTTTGCACTTTCGATAAAGCATGTTCTGGCTGCCGTCGGCCTGTCGGCTGCCCTTGCCACAGGCGCTGCCGCCCATCACGGCTGGTCATGGGCGGAGGCGGACCAGATCGAGCTTCGCGGCACCATCGAGAAAATATCATGGGGCGGGCCGCATCCGACGCTCGATGTGGCGACCGCCGATGACGGCGTCTGGCGCGTCGAACTCGGCAATCCGCGCCAGACGGAGCGTTCCGGTTTCGTCGAGGGCGTTGCCAAGCCCGGCGACCAGGTGATCGCCCTCGGCAACCGTTCGCAGGATCGCAACGAGAAGCGGATGAAGGCCGTGCGCATCACCATCGGCGAGAAGCGCTACGATATCTATCCCGATCGCATCCGGACGAACTGATCCGTCGTGATCGCCGTTCTCGAATGGGTGTCGGCCACGATGCCCGCGGTTGCGCTCCGGCGCTCCGCAACCCTCTACATGTTCGTTAATGCCGGCCATATCCTTGCGATCGGCCTTCTCGTCGGCGCCATCCTGCCGCTCGATCTGAGGCTCGCCGGCTGCTTCCGCAAAGTGCCGGCAGAGATCATCGCACCGTTTCTGTCGCGCGCGGCGGGCATCGGCCTTGCCGCCGCCGTCGTCACCGGCTTATGTCTCTTCAGCGTGCGAGCGGTCGAATATGCCGCCAATCCCGCCTTCCTCGCCAAGCTCGCCCTGATCGGGTTCGGCCTTCTCAACCTCCTTGCTGTCCATCTCGGGCAAGGGTGGAAGACGCTCCTGACAACCGGCCTGATCCGGCCCGGCCTGCGCTTCTCCGCAGCCCTGTCGGCGGCAACTTGGACCGCCGCCTTATTGGCGGGGCGATGGATCGGATTTCTCTGACGATATGTTCGTGAAACGGCGTTATAGCCTCAGAAGCCCTTCGACTTGCGGACCATTCCTGGTCTGTCAGGCTCAGCCGAGTTCCTGGGCGAGTCCGATGAGAAGCCCTTCAGGGCCACGGATGTAGCAGAGCCGATACGCGTCCTTGTACTGAACGACTTCGCCGACTAGCTGTGCGCCGCGGGTGCGGAGCCTTTCGAGCGTCTCGTCGATATCGTCGACGATGAACATGGCGCGGAGGTAGCCGAGGGCGTTGACCGGGGCGTCGCGATGATCTGCGACGACATCAGGCCTGAGGAAGCGGGAGAGCTCGAGCCGGCTGTGTCCATCCGGTGTGCGCATCATGGCGATCTCGACATGCTGATCGCCCAGTCCGGTCACTCGTCCGGCCCATTCGCCTTCGATCGTCGCCCGCCCTTCGAATTCGAGGCCGAGTTCGCGAAAGAAATCGATCGCGCCTCCAAGATCTTCAATGACGATTCCGACATTGTCCATCCGCTTGAGCGCCATGTTTCCAGTCTCCCGAGTGTCGTTGCAAGCTACAGGGTGTCGTCTGGTCTGACAACGGACGCTTGAGCAGACCCGCCATTACCGGTCGCTGACGGCCGCCCTTGGATTGACCCAGGGTTCCTGGTTCGAGCGCGCCAGCGGCTGTTTGCCGAGGATATGGTCGGCGGCCTTCTCGCCGGTCATGATCGAGGGGCCGTTCAGATTGCCGTAGGTGACATGCGGGAAGATCGAGCTGTCGGCGACGCGCAAGGCCTCGACGCCGATCACCCGCGTCTGCGGATCGACCACCGCCATCGGATCGTCCTTGGCGCCCATCTTGCAGGTGCCGCAGGGGTGATAGGCGCTTTCCAGATGCTCGCGCAGGAAGGCATCGATCTCTTCGTCGCTTTGCACGCCTTCACCCGGCTGGATCTCCGGGCCGCGATAGGCGTCGAAGGCCGTCTGCCCGAAGATCTCGCGGGTCAGGCGGACGCAGTGGCGGAATTTTTCCCAATCCTCCGGATGGCTCATATAGTTGAAGCGCAGCACCGGCTCGGCCTTCGGGTCGGGCGAGCGCAGCGTCACGTTGCCGCGCGATTTCGACAGGTTATAGCCGACATGCACCTGGAAGCCATGGCTTTTCGCCGCCGCCTTGCCGTCATAGCTGATCGCAACGGGGAGGAAATGATACTGAATATCGGGCTGTTTCAGCCCGGGTGCCGAGCGTAGGAAGGCGCAGGCCTCGAACTGGTTGGAGGCGCCGAGCCCGCCCTTCGACAGCAGCCATTGCGCGCCCGCCACCCCCTGCCAGAACCACGGCAGCCAGGAATAGAGCGACACCGGCTTGGTGCTCACCTGCTGGAAGTAGAATTCCATATGGTCCTGCAGATTGGCGCCGACGCCCGGCCTATCGGCTTTCACCGCGATGCCCATCTCTTTCAGATGCGCAGCCGGGCCAATGCCCGACAGCATCAAAAGCTTCGGCGAATTGAAGGAGGAGGCCGAGACGATCACCTCGCGGTTCGCCTTGACGACCTCGATCCTGCCGCCGCGTTCGATTTCGACGCCGGTCGCCCGCCCGTCCTCGATGACGATCTTGCGCGCCAGGCCGTAGACGATCCCGACATTGTCCCGCTTCAGCGCCGGTTTCAGATAGGCATTGGCGGCAGACCAGCGGCGGCCGGCAAAGATGGTCTGCTCCATCAGTCCGAAGCCTTCCTGCTTGCTGCCGTTGTAATCCTCGGTCGTCTCGAAGCCGGCTTGTTTGCCGGCTTCGATGAAGGCGCGGAACAGTGGATTGGTGAAGCCGCCGCGCTGGACATGCAGCGGCCCGTCGGTACCGCGCCAGCCTTCCTCGCCGCCATGCGAATGCTCCATCCGCTTGAAATAGGGCAGGACGTCGGCATAGGCCCAGCCGCTGGCGCCAAGCTCCTCCCAGCGGTTGAAGTCCTCCGCATGGCCGCGCACATAGACCATGCCGTTGATCGAGGAGGAGCCGCCGATCACCTTGCCGCGCGGCGCGGTGATGCGTCGGTTGTTGAGGTTGGGTTCCGGCTCGGAAAGATAGCCCCAATTGTAGCGCTTCATGCTCATAGGCCAGGCAAGTGCCGCCGGCATCTGGATGAACGGCCCGAAATCGCTGCCGCCCGCCTCGATGACGAGGACGGAATTCTTGCCGTCTTCGGAGAGGCGGTAGGCGAGGGCCGAGCCTGCCGAACCCGAGCCGATGATGACGAAATCTGCTTGTTGCATGACGTTCCCTTAGATTCTTTTGCAGCGGTTCAAAGTCCCCCCAAACCCCTCCCCACGAGGGGGAGGGGCTTAACTTGCGGCACTTACTCACTCCGAAATCAGCGCCGCAAACGGTGCGATCGAAGGAGAGCAAAACCGATGCCGCGGGCTTGCCCCTCCCCCTTGTGGGGAGGGGTTGGGGAGGGGTCTTCTCCCACTCTCAATAAGGCGCCGCCACCGGCCCCATGCCGACGTAAACCGTCTTCAGCTCGGAGTAATGCTCCAGCGCCGCCAGCGAATTCTCGCGGCCGAAGCCGGATTGTTTCGAGCCGCCGAAGGGGATTTCCACCGGGCAGAGATTGTAGGTGTTGATCCAGAGCGTGCCGGCCTCGAGCCGGTCGACGACGCGGTGGGCGCGGGTGAGGTCGGCGGTGAAGACGCCGCCGGAGAGGCCGAATTCACTGGCATTGGCGCGGGTGATCACCTCGTCCTCCTCGTCGAAATCGAGCACCGACATCACAGGCCCGAAGATCTCCTCGCGGGCGATGGTCATCTCGTCGGTGACGTCGGCAAAGACGGTCGGCTGCACGTAGTAGCCTTCGCCGGAGACGTTGTTCGGAATGCCGCCGCCGGCAATCAGCGTGGCGCCCTCGGCCTTGCCCTTTTCGATATAGGCGATCACCTTCTCGCGCTGCGCCCAGGAAACCATTGGCCCGATCTGCGTCGCCTCGTCCATCGGGTCGCCGATCCGCATCGCCTCGGTGCGCACCTTCAACCGCTTCAGGAACTCCACCTTGATACCCTTCTGCACGAAGACGCGCGTGCCGTTCGAGCAGACCTGGCCGGTCGAATAGAAATTGCCGAGCATGGCCCCGCCGACCGCCGAATCGAGATCGGCGTCATCGAAGACGATGAGCGGCGACTTGCCGCCGAGTTCCATCGTCACATGCTTGAGGCTGCCGGCGGCAGCCGCCGCCACGCGGCGCCCTGTCGGCACCGATCCGGTCAGTGACACCTTGGCGACGTCGGGATGGTTGACGAGCAGCGGCCCGGTGTCGCGGTCGCCCTGGATGACGTTGAAGAGCCCCTTCGGCAGCCCCGCCTCATGCAGGATTTCGGCGATCTCCAAGGCGCCGAGCGGGGTGTTTTCCGAGGGCTTGAAGACCATGGCATTGCCTGAGATCAGCGCCGGGGCAGCTTTCCAGCAGGCGATCTGCTGCGGATAGTTCCAGGCGCCGATGCCGACGCAGACGCCGAGCGGCACCCGCTTGGTATAGGCGAAATCCTGGCCGAGCGGGATATGGGAACCGTTAAGCCCGGCCGGCGCGACGCCGCCGAAGAATTCGAAGGCATCGGCGCCCGAGGTCGGATCGGCGACGATCGTCTCCTGGATCGGCTTGCCGGTGTCGAGCGTTTCCAGTTCGGAGAGCTCGCGGTTGCGCTCGCGCATGATCTCGGCGGCGCGCTTCAAGATGCGGCCGCGCGCCATAGGGCTCATCGCGGCCCATTCCGGCTGGGCGCGCTTGGCCGCGGCGATCGCCTTCTCGACGATCGCAGGCGTTGCGGCATGCAGCCGGGCGATCACTTCGCCGGTGGCGGGATAGAGGCTCTCGATGACGGCGCCGTCGCTATCCTCGACATATTCGCCATCGATGAAGTGCGAGGCTTTCGGCTGGGCTTTCATGTCATTTGTCCTTAGGGGGCGGGGGTGGATAGAAGCGCGTTCAAATAATCCTCCGTCAGCGCGATCGAGGCTGCGATGCCGATCGGCGCCGATTTCAGACTTTGCCTGATATAGAGCCCGTCGATCATCGCCGCAGCGCCTTCGGCGGCGCGTTCTGCGGCATCGGTCGGCAGCAGCGCCTTGAGATCGACAAGCAGGTTGGAGCGCAGGCGGCGGGCGTAGATCACCAGGAAGCGGCGCGTCTCTTCCGAGCGCTGCGCCTCGGCATAGAAAGCAAGCCATGCGGCGATCGTGTCGGGCGCGAACTGGTCGGCATGGAAGCTGACGCGGATGACGGCCGACAGCCGCTCGCGCGGCGTCCGCGCCGCCTTCAGGGCCGCCACCGTATCGCGGCGCAGTTGCCGCAACAGCGAGCGGATCGTCTCGATCAGCAACTGCTCCTTACTGCCGAAATAATGATGGGCAAGGGCCGGGGACACGCCGGCCTGGCGGGCGATGTCGGACATTGTGACGGCAAGCGAGCCGTGATCGCCGATCACCCGCAGCGCCGCGTCGAGAAGCGCCTTGCGGCGCACCGGCTCCATTCCAACTTTCGGCAACCCGTCAACTCCCGATAAAATCGCGAGCAGAATATTGTTGATTGACTGATCAATCAACAAAAATCTTTCACATTCGGGGCTGCCTTGGATCTTTTCCCGAACCTCTGCTGCAACATATTCAAAATTAAAGGGGAGGTGCATTATGACAGATGTCTTTGACGGAATGCCGACATCCCAGCTGCGGTCGAAATGGATCTGGTTCGTCGGCCTCGGTGTGCTGCTCTTCGTCTGCGGGCTGATCGCCCTCGGCAATCTGATGCTCGCGACCGTCGTCTCCGTCTATTACGTCGGCATGCTGATGCTGTTCGGCGGCGTCATCTATCTCGTCCACGCCTTCCAGGTGCGCGGCTGGGATCACGTGCTCTTCTGGGCGTTGAGCGGCCTGCTCTATGTGCTGGCCGGCATCTGCGCCTTCGTCAATCCGATCCTGACATCGGCGGCGCTGACGCTGTTTCTGTCGCTCGCTCTGGTCATCGCCGGCGTCTTTCGCACCTGGGTCGGCAGGCGCATGAAGCCGGCCAAGGGCTGGGGCTGGATTGTCGCCAGCGGCGTCATCACCGCCCTTGCCGGTTTCGTCATCGCGCTCGGCTGGCCGGTCAACAGCCTCTGGGTACTCGGCCTGTTCCTGGCTGCCGATCTCATTATCCAGGGCTGGACGATGATCGCCTTCGGCCTCGGCATCCGCAGCTGAAGCTTTTGACAAGCCCATTTTGACAAGGAGATGACAGGGGATTAGACTGAAGGGGTTATGGACAGATCGCCAGCCGCGGGCGGTCCTGTGCGATCGCCGCAAATGGTCATGCGTCCCCCAAAGGCAGGGTTCTGCCTGAATAAAAAAGGGAGGAAGTTCATGCCGATGGTCACCGTTTCCATCTCTCCGCAACAGGCAGCGGGCATCCGTGCCGCCGTCGATAATGGCGGCTACGCCTCGAGCAGCGAGGTCGTCCGCGAGGCGCTCCGCCTCTGGGATAGCGCCCGCAAGCTCGGCGAAATCAAGGCCGATCCCCTGGATGACGAGAGCGTTGCCTCGGGCGGCAGATGCGTCGCCGACATGTTTGCCGATCATGAGGCGCAGCGCCGTCGCTCCGCCTGAACAAGCCTCTGATTGCATGGGGGAATTCGAATAAACGCCGAACGCGCAACGATGGTTCGCGTCTTTCACAAAACTTTCACATTGGCGAAAGGGTTCATTGATCCTTCTGCCGCATGGTCCTGGCTCAAGAAGAACAAATCACACCGGAGCTCGGCCGAGATGAAAACCGGCACATCCCTGGCTGCCCCCGTCGAGCCCGACGTCCTGCGCCGTTATGCCAGCGACCAGATCGTCACCCTTGCCAAGCTTGTGGTCGAGAATGCCTTCCAGCCGATCGTCGAGGCCGGCACCGGCACGGTGTTCGGTTATGAATCGCTGATGCGCGGCCAGGAACGCATCGGCTTCGACACGCCGGCCGACATTCTCGACGAGGCCTATCAGGCCGGCCAGCTGCTGCAGCTCGAACAGATGCTGGCGAGCCGCGCGCTCGCCAAATTCGCGACGCTGTCGAATTTCTCCAGCGCCACGCTGTTCCTCAATCTCGATGTCCGGCTGATCCCGCATGGCGAGCGCCTCGTCGAGAACCTGCTGCAGCATCTAAGGACCGCGAATATCCCGCCGTCTTCGATCTGTTTCGAATTCTCCGAGCGTTTCGACAATACCAGCGTGCCGGAATTTTCCGCCCTGGTATCGAAGTTGCGCAAGGCCGGCTTCAAGCTGGCGATCGACGATTTCGGCGTCGGTCACGGCGAAATGAAACTGTTGTGCGATCATGCGGTCGATTACCTCAAGATCGACCGCCATTTCGTTGCCGAGATCGACCGCAGCCCGCGCAAGCGCCATTTCTTGAAGAGCATTGTCAACATCGCCCATGTGCTCGGCACCCGCGTCATCGCCGAGGGCATCGAGGCCGAGGCCGAATTCATCGCCTGCCGCGAATATGGCGTCGATCTCGTCCAGGGCTGGTTCATCTCCCGTCCGGCGACGCATATATCAGAGCTGGCGCCGTCCTTCCCGCATCTGCAGGAGCTTGGTAAAAGCAAGCGGGGCAGCCAGTCGCTCGACGAGATCCTCATCCGCAAGCAGATCGAGCTCCTGCCGACCGTCTACGAAAATGACACCATCGACAGCGTCTTCGAGCTTTTCCGCCGCAATCCGCGCCAGGCCTTCTTTCCCGTGCTCAATGCCAACTGCGAACCGCGCGGCATCATCCACGAGCATCACCTCAAGGAATATATCTATCAGCCCTTCGGCCGCGATCTCCTGAAGAACAAGATGTATGAGCGCAGCATTTCGCATTTCGTCGAGATGGCGCCGATCGTCGGCCTCGACAGCGATGCTGAGCATCTGATGGCGATCTTCGCCAATATGGAAGGCAGCAACTGCCTGATCCTGACCGACAATATGCGTTATGCCGGCGTCGTCTCCGCCGCCTCGCTGATCAAGGTCATCAACGAGAAGCAGTTGAAGACCGCCCAGGACCAGAACCCGCTGACCGGCCTGCCGGGCAATCGCGCCATCCGCGATTTCATGCGCCAGTGCGGCCGCGACGGCGATGAGGTCCGCCATTTCTGCTACTGCGATTTCGACAATTTCAAGCCGTTCAACGATGCCTACGGCTTCCATCTCGGCGACCATGCGATCTCGCTGTTTGCTGCGCTGATGCGCCGTTATTTCTTCGCCGAGCGGCATTTTCTCGGCCATGTCGGCGGCGACGACTTCTTCATCGGAGTCGTCGGCTGGACGCAGGACGAGCTGGCGGAAATTCTCGACCGGCTGATCAGCGATTTCCATGACGACGTGCTCGACCTCTATTCCGAAGAGCACCGCGCCGACGGCCGCATCCTCGGCCACGACCGCACCGGCGCCGAAGCCCTGTTTCCGCTGATGCGTTGCTCGATCGGCGTGCTCGAGCTGCCAGAGGGCCTCGTCATTGACGATATCAACCGCGTCAGCGCCGAAATCGCCGTCATCAAATCGGCCGCCAAGGAGAGCGAGGAGGGCCTCGCCTTCCACATCCTGGGCGAGGCGAATTGACGCCCTTGCCGCTTCCAACCTTTCCAAGCCGGCGGTGCTGATTTAATTCCCCTGTTTTGGATCAGGGAGGATCGCACCATGCCATTGCCTCAGGAAATGCGTTTCGTCGATCTCGGCTCCTTCGGCGGGCCGGAGGTGATGACGATCGGCAGGCGCCCGCTGCCGGTGCCCGAAGAGGGGCAGGTCCTGGTGCGCGCCGAGGCGATCGGCGTCAACCGCCCCGACATTGCCCAGCGCCAGGGCAGCTATCCCCCGCCGAAAGATGCGAGCCCGATCCTCGGCCTGGAACTATCCGGCGAAATCGTCGGCGTCGGCCCGGGTGTCACCGATCATGCCGTCGGCGACAAGGTCTGCGGGCTCGCAAATGGTGGCGCCTATGCCGAATATTGCCTGCTGCCGGCAGGCCAGATCCTCCCCTTTCCCAAGGGCTTTGACGCGGTGAAGGCGGCGGCCCTGCCGGAAACCTTCTTCACCGTCTGGGCCAACCTCTTCCAGATGGCCGGGTTGACCGAGGGCGAGACGGTGCTGATCCATGGCGGCACCAGCGGCATCGGCACGACGGCGATCCAACTCGCCCGTGCCTTTGGCGCCGAGGTCTACGCGACGGCGGGCTCACGCGAAAAATGCGAGGCTTGTGAAAGGCTCGGCGCCAAACGGGCGATCAACTACCGCAGCGAGGATTTTGCCGCGGTGATCAAGGCCGAGACCGGCCAGGGCGTCGATATCATCCTCGACATGATCGGCGCTGCCTATTTCGAGCGCAACCTCGCCTCGCTCGCCAAGGACGGCTGCCTGTCGATCATCGCCTTTCTCGGCGGCGCTGTCGCCGAAAAGGTCAATCTCTCGCCGATCATGGTCAAGCGCCTCACGGTCACCGGCTCGACCATGCGCCCGCGCACCGCGGAAGAAAAACGCGCCATCCGCGACGATCTGCTCGCCGAAGTCTGGCCGTTGCTGGAAGCCGGCGCCGTCGCTCCCGTTATCCACAAGGTCTTCGCCTTCGAGGATATCGTCGCGGCGCATCGCCTGATGGAGGAGGGCAGCCATATCGGCAAGGTCGTGCTCACCGTCTGAGGTCAGCTTCGGACCAGCATTGGTGCGCAAACGATCATTTCAGTCAATTCCTGTGATGATTGTCTGCTTCAGATCTGCGCTGTCAAACTGGAGAGCCAGAAATCGATTTGCCCCAAGGGAAGAACGCTTCCGAGGAAACCGGTCAGAACTGACGCAATCGACATCAAAGCCAACCCCAGAAGCGCTCCGAGGATGATTCCAACGCTTGTCCTTTTGGGCCAGCGCGCCAACCAGCACGCCAAACCGAGAGAGACGAGCGTGAAAAAGACCCACAATTGAGCGTGAAAAAGACCCACAATATCGACGCTGAAATGGATAGACCTGAATGCAAAACACTTCCTTCGAATGTGATTTTGGTTGCAGGATAGCGTCGCTACCCGTCCAACCAAGGCTTGCTTTCACTCGGGGTGGGCCGCGCGACCCGAGCAGCCTTCATCAATACGGCTTCCTCCGCCCGGCATGCGGTTCTGCTCCAGAAGCCACCCCACGCTCCGTCATGCTCGGCCTTGAGCCGAGCATCCATGCTGGCCTCCGTTAGCAACGAACATGGATCGTCGGTTCAAGGCCGACGATGCCGGAATGCGGCATGACGTCTCCGCCGAACATCCTGCCTACCGCGTCGGTGGCGCCGTCAGGAGGAACCCGCGCCGCCACAAACAGGCAGACCTAAACCCGTTGGCTTTCGCGCCCTGACGCGTTATGCCTGCCGCATCCCGCCAGCACCAGGACGAGAGCCCATGACCAATCCCGTCGCCGTCGAAGTCACCCGTGGCCTGCTCGTCGAAAGCCGCCATCGCGGCGCGGTGGCGGTCGTCGATGGCGATGGCAGCCTCGTCTTCTCGCTCGGCGATATCGAAGCCGCCGTCTTCCCGCGTTCGGCCTGCAAGGCGATGCAGGCGCTGCCGCTTGTCGAAAGCGGTGCGGCCGACGCCTATGGTTTCGGCGACAAGGAGCTGGCGCTCGCCTGCGCCTCGCATAATGGCGAGGACGAACATGTGGCGCTTGCCGCCTCCATGCTGTCTCGCGCCGGCCGCAATGCCGAAGCGCTGGAATGCGGCGCCCATTGGTCGATGAGCCAGAAGGTCCTGATCCAGCAGGCCCGCACGCTGAAGGCGCCGACCGCGCTGCACAACAATTGCTCAGGAAAACATGCCGGCTTCATCTGCGCCTGCTGCCACCGGGATATCGATCCGAAAGGCTATGTCGGCTATGAGCACCCGCTGCAGGTCGAGATCCGCGCGACGATGGAAAGCTTGACCGGCGCCGTGCTCGGCGCGGAAAGCTGCGGCACCGACGGCTGCTCGATTCCGACCTATGCCGTGCCTTTGCGCGGCCTTGCCCACGGCTTTGCCAAAATGGCGACCGGCAACGGCCTGGAGCCTTTGCGCGCCAAGGCATCCCGCCGGCTGATCGAGGCCTGCATGGCCGAGCCCTTCTATGTCGCCGGCTCCGGCCGCGCCTGCACGAAACTGATGCAGGTCGCCCCCGGCCGCATCTTCGTCAAGACCGGCGCCGAGGGCGTCTTCTGCGCTGCGATCCCGGAAAAGGGCCTCGCCATCGCACTGAAATGCGAAGATGGCGCCACCCGCGCCGCCGAGGCCATGGTGGCGGCGACGCTCGCCCGTTTCTTCGAGACGGAAGCGACGGTGCATGCCGCCCTGATGGGCTTTGCCGCGAACTCGATGCGCAATTGGAACGGCATCCATGTCGGCGATGTCAGGGTTACCTCGGCGCTGGCTGAGTGACTATGCCGCGGCGATGGTGTTATTGAGATCGCGATAGGGTTTCAACCGTTCGTCGGTCATCTCGGCCGGCACGATCAGCCCTGCCACCTCGGAAATTGCGAGCACCGGGCAGGGCGAGACGAGGTCGAACTTCTCCTGCGTCAGCAGCACATGCGTTTCGGCCGAGCAGCGGGCGATATGACGTTTGATCGCCGCCTCCTCGAAATCGCCGGTGGACAGCCCGTGCACCGGATGGGCGGCGGTGACGCCCAGGAAGAACAGGTCGGGGCGCAGCTGCGAGATCGCCGCCATCGCCGCCGCCCCCGTCGCCACCATCGAATGTTTGTAGAGCCGCCCGCCGGCAAGGATCACCTCGGTCGTCGGATGGTGCTCCAGTTCGGCGGCGATCGTCGGGCTGTGGGTCGCGACCGTCAGCGGCATGTCGCGCGGCAGGTGCCGGGCAATCTCCGCCGTCGTCGTGCCGCCGTCGAGAAAAATCATCTGCCCCGGCTTGACCATCGCCGCCGCTTTCGCCCCGAGCCGCGCCTTGATCTCGGACGAGACACTGCGGCGCTGGGTGAAATCCGGCAGATCGGGCGACACCGGCATCGCCCCGCCATGCACGCGTTTCAACAGCCCCTCCGCCGCCATTTCCCTCAAATCACGCCGGATCGTGTCCTCCGAAAGCGAAAAATCCTCGGCGACGCGCTTGGCGATCACCTGGCCGTCACGGCGCAGAATGTCGAGAATGAGGGTTTTACGTTGCGAGGTCAGCATGGGTTCTCTGCACGAAATTGAACGAGATGTGTAAAGTTGCACGAAAAGACTCGACATTCAAGAAATATCATGCATTTTCAGGACATCCCGTGCATGATGCCGGGAATGCTCAGCGATGGAGTGAAAGATGCTGATTTTGATTGCCGGGCCTTACCGGTCGGGAACGGGCGACGACCCGGAAAAGATGGCCGCCAACCTGAAGCGGCTGGAGGAGCCTTCGCATAAGTTGTTTGCCGCCGGCCACGTGCCGATGATCGGCGAATGGGTGGCGCTGCCGATCTGGCACGCCGCCGGCGGCAAGTCGGTTGGCGATGCGCTCTACGAGGAGATCTTCCATCCGGTCGCCGGCCGGCTGCTGCAGCTCTGCGAGGGTGTGCTGCGTCTGCCTGGCGATTCCAAGGGCGCCGACAACGATGTGCGCATCGCAAGGGAACGCGGCATCCCGGTCTGGCACCGGCTGGAGGATGTACCGGGCTGCGGGTGAGGGGAGTCCTCCACGTTGCCCTTCGCTTGACGTTTGGCGCATTCGCGGCTTTGCCGCTCACCCCCTCATTTGACCCTTCGGGCCAACCTTCTCCCCGCTGGGGAGAAGAGTGAGAATGTCGCTTCGCCAGCGACCCCATTGGATGAGGCGCCTTTGGACAGGTGGGTTCATCTGGGCAATATCGGCGTGCCTTGCTCCCTCTTCTCCCCTCGGGGAGAAGGTGCCCGTAGGGCGGATGAGGGGGCCGCACGGCACGCCGGTCATTGCCGATAAACCGCAATCTCCCCAGTTCCGGCATCGCGACGGCTGCGCTATACCACGTCCCGAAAGGGAGTCGAGAACCATGCTGACATTGTATTACGCCTCTGGAACCTGCGCGCTCGCAAGCCTTGTTGCCCTGGAAGAATCCGGCCTTGCCTTCGAAACGAAAAAGCTCAGCTTTCCCGATGGTGAGCAGCGTTCGCCGGATTATCTGAAGATCAACCCCAAAGGACGCGTGCCGGCGCTGGTGACCGACCGCGGCATGCTGACGGAAACGCCGGCGATCCTCGGCTTCATCGCTGAAAGCGCCCCGGCCGCGAAGCTGGCGCCGCTCGGCGATGCCTTCGAAATGGCGCGGCTGCAATCCTTCAACAGCTATCTCTGCTCGACCGTGCATGTGAACCATGCCCATCGCCGGCGCGGCTCCCGCTGGGCCGACGAGCCGGCGGCGCTCGAGGCGATGAAGGCCAAGGTGCCGCAGAATATGGCCGATTGCTTCATGCTGATCGAAGAGAAGATGTTCGAAAGCCCCTGGGTGATGGGCGAGACCTATTCGCTCGCCGATCCCTATCTCTTCGTCATGACCGACTGGCTGCCGGCCGACGGTGTCGATCCCGCCCGCTTCGCAAAGGTCAGCGACCACCACGCCCGCATGCTGCAACGCCCCGCCGTCCAGCGGGCGCTGGCCCTCGACCGGGGCTGAGGCGGGGTCAACCCCATCAGCCGCCCGCACCCTGGTACTTGCGGGTGGCGTAGCGCCAGTGGGCCATGGCGATGAGCACCCAGGCCGGGCCGGCGGCGAGCGTTACGGGCGCGGCCCAATCGCCGAGGATCGGGATGGGTTTGCCGAGCAGGGCGCCGACCGGGACCGAGCTGGTCAGGGCCAGGGGAACAGCGGTGATCAGGGTCAGCTGGATGCTGCCGGGAAAGATGTTGAGCGGATAACGCGTCAGCTCCCAGAAGCCGAAGAAGATCGAAAACAGGTGGTTCGACCGCACCCACATCAGTGCCGTCGCACCGATCATGGTGATCATCGCGCCGGTGAGCAGCGTCGCGCTGACGATTGCGGCAAGCAGGAACGCCACGGACGCGGCAGACCAGGCGAAGTCGACCGACAGGACGGCCCAGCAGAGCAGCGGCACTGCCAGGATAATATGGCCGGCATAGCCGATATTGAGGCCGGAAAAGACGAGATAGGCCCAGGGGCTGAACGGCTTGATGAGCCGTCTTCGATCAGGCGCCTCCGCAGTAGTCAGTGCGCCTGGCGTGAGGAACGCTGACTGAGGATCGTCGCCGCGTTGATCGGCATCGGCTGTTCGACGCGTCGATAGACACTGCCGTCGCGCGTCCGGCGCATCAGGCCGAGTTCGCAGAGCTCCCGTCGCAGCAAGGCGTGATCTCCAAACAGGTGCCTGTCGCGAAGAAGGGCATTGACCTCTTTTTCAGGCATCTCCCTCGCGGCGGGAATGCGCGACCACAAGAGCCAAAGCGCCGTGATCTGATCCATGCGCCGCGACGGCCAGCGCATCAGGCGAAGCTCTTCGTCGAAGCTGCGTTGAACACGGTCGATGTGCTTCCGGTCGATCGCGGCATCGACGACAGGTGCCGGCGTCGGCGGCTGCGCCTCGCTTCCGGCGGGATCGGTTTTCGCACGCAGGCTCTGGAAATTTCCATAACCGGCGGCCCTTGCCAGCATGTTCAGGAGCTGGAGATGAGAGGGGAGGCCCTCAAACGCAACGAGCTGCAGGCGAAGCGATTTGGCAAATGCCGACGTGTCGCTCACTTCGAGCGGAATGGGTTTTCTGGACATGACCTATCCTTTGGTCGTGCCGTTCCGGATGGATTATCGGTGATCGCCCTTCCGACATGGCACGGGATCGGTGTCCATATCTTCATCATTGTCAGGTTTAGCGTGTTCCGAAGAACGGCGATGCCTGGGTGAACTGCAGACCCGAGGCAGCTTTTATCATCGTAATCCTGATATTTCAACGACGTTCAAGTTCCCACCATGCGGCCGACCTACTTCCGTTCGACCGTCAACATGATCGGCATGGCCCAGTTGGCCTCGGAAATCGGCCAGCGGAGCAGGCTTACTCTGTTGCCGTCCGCCTGAGACTCCCACCTTGCGTAGAATTTTTGCCGATAGCCATTCAGCCGACACTCCGGCAGGCGACGGGACCGCCGTCAAGATTGAGCGCGATCTTGAGATTGAGCGGCGAGGTCTTGAGAAACTCTGCCAGCCGGTCGAGGGAAAAGAATGCCTCCTTTGTCGTCCCGATGACGACACGCCCCAAATCGTCCTTGGCGACAAAGGTACGGTTCGCCAGCCAGCGGCTTTTCACATTCACATGCGTCTGCCCGTCATCGCCGATCAGGAGCGGATAGGAGACCATGGCGTTCGACGCGCCGGCAAAAGCTGCCTGCCAGTCTTGATGCGTCAGATCGCGGATATCGGCAGTGTCTTTGCCGGCAATGAAGGCGCCCGCCTTCGCGTCATATTGCTGAGGACCCATCGCAATGCCCTCGCTGGCGAAGGGCGTGTCGGGCCTGCCATGCATGTCATAATAGCTGCCGTTTACGATGAGCACGGCGTTAGGCAAAGCCTTTTCCCATTCGTCGATGCCGGTATCGCCCGCAGCCGCATTATGCGTGACAAATCGAAAGCGGGCCGGGTCAACTCTGCTGAGAAATATCCGATCGACTTCGCCGCCATCGGCAAGAACCGGCAGCTCCGCCACCTCGAAGCCCGTCTCCGGCTCGTGCCAGACCAGCGGTCCGGGCAGAACCGCGGGGATCACGGGGCTCAACGCCAAACGCATGGAGGCGGAAAGGCGCTCGTCGTCAGGTTTCATGTCGGTCCAATAGGTTCCACCGCGCCGCAAGACGGTGTTGAAACCGTAGACACCCGCGACCTGCCAGAGCCAGCCGGCGCTGACGACAATCACGACCGTTAAAATTGCTAGGAGTCCGAATAGGATTTTTCGAATTGCTGGCACTGAAAATCTCTTTGCTGAAACAGATAGGCTTCGCGACGCCGGGGTTGACGTGACGTCGGGCGAATGCAGGTTCCAAGTAAGGTTTTTCTACGACCGACCCGCAAATACCCTCGCCCGCCAAAGCGGACGCACGTCTCAAGCTCCGAGAATAACATGATCGTCAAACTGACTGCCGATGATTTCGCCGCCTTGCTCCCACCACGCCCGCATGCTGCAGCGCCCCGCCGTTCAGCGCGCTCCGGCCTATGATCGGGGCTGACGCCCGAAACGATTGGCCAGCTTCTTCGGCGCCCGGAACAGCCAGGCGCCGATCAGCCGCAGCCGCAATTCCTCGTCGCCGATCAGGGCGGCGCGCAGCGGCAGATGCGGCCAGCCGACATAATGATCGGTCTGGAAGTAGATGTCCGGTGCCATTTCCAGGAGATGATCCTTGTCGTCGAGCGAAGTCGAGATGACGATCGTCTCGGGGTTTTTCACCGCCACAAAACTCTTGCCGGCAACTTTCAGCGCCGGATTGCCATAGGAGGTGCTCTCCTCGACGTCGGGCCGGCCGGCTTCCGCCACCAGGCGCTTCAGACGTTCGAAGATAAGGTCGACTTCGCCGGCCATTGTCCGCCCTTTTTCTCGGGCGGAGCCTAGCATATCTTCACGCGCATTTCGCCAGCGCAGGTCTCTCCTGCGGGTGAAAACCGGTCTCCGCCCCGAGCGGCAGATCGGCGATTTCGCGCAGCGACATGCGCTCGACCTCTGGATGGCGCAGTGGATCCTCCTCCCAGGTCGGGGTGTTGGTAGGTTGCGTCCTGCTGATGCCAGCAATAGGCTTCAAGAAAAACTTCAGCAACGACACGGCAGGCCTCGCTTTCTCCAGCGGTGCTGGATCATGATCCTATGCTGCAATGTCGGCTTGCGCGGACGGATTTTCAATTGAGTTTACCGCGGCGCTGCTATAGAAAAACTATATGAAGAACCTGAATACGGTACATCTCAACGGCCTCAGGGCGCTGGAGGCGGTCGGCCGTCTCGGCTCGCTGCAGGCGGCCGCCGACGAGCTTGGTGTCTCGGTCGGCGCCGTCAGCCAGCAGGTGATCAAGGCTGAGGCACAGCTGGGACAGGTGATCTTCGAGCGCACCGCCCGCGGCATGATCGCTACCGAAGCCGGCCGGCCTGTGCTCATGGCGCTCGACGAAGGATTTGCCCGTCTTTCTCAGGCGGTGTCGATCGCCAGCCGCAAGGACGATACGATCCTGACCATCTCGGTGGCGCCGGTCTTCGCCGCCCGCTGGCTCGTCTGCCGGCTCGATCGTTTCGCCGAGCGTTATCCCGACATCAAGCTGCGGCTCGACGCAACCACCAATCTCGTTAATCCGGCGCTCGGCGATGTCGATATCGGCATCCGCGTTGGTACCGGCAAATGGCCCGACGTGAAGGCCGAGCTGCTGCTGCAACAGGAGGTCTTTCCCGTCTGCTCGCCCGAGATGGCGGCGAAACTGCGCGAACCTGCCGATATATTGGCGTTACCTGCGGTCATCGATGGTCGCGCCATGTTCAGCTGGGAGGTTTGGATGCGCGAGGCCGGGCTCTCGGGCGCGACGCTTGCGACCCGCCACGTCTTCAACGACGCTTCGCTCTGCCTCGACGCGGCGATCGCCGGGCAGGGCGTCATGCTTGCCTGGCAGACGCTCGCCCACTTTGCGCTTGCCGAGGGCCGGCTGGTCGCCCCCTTCGGCATTCGCGCCAAGACCGGCTTCGGTCATTATTTCATCACCGCCGAGGGTGTGCGCGAGCCGAAGAAAGTCAAGGATTTCAAGGCCTGGATCCGCGAGGAAATGGCCGGCACGCTGGCGTTGTTCCGCTAAGACATGTCGCGCAAAAGTGTGCAGCGGTTTCGCGGTAACGACACGCGCAAAAACAAAAAGCTAAAGCGCGACGCGCTTTAGATCAAACCTCGGCCGGTTCCTTGCTGCGGCCCGCCTGCATCGCCCTGTAGGCAGGGCGCGACTGGCAGCGTTCGATCCAGGCCTTGATGTTCGGATTGGCATCGAAAAGCGCTGCCTCGCTCTGGGCATAGCGCAGCACCTCGGCGATGTTGAGATCGGCAACGGTGAACCGGTCGCCGACGATCCACTGCCGACCGGCAAGGTGGCTTTCGAGTGCGGCAAGCGGCCGGCGCAGCCCGTAGCAGGCGGCTGCGATCGTCTCCTTGCCCTCGGCGCTGTTTTCGAGACCGTTATCATAGGTGAGCACGATCCTGACCGAATGCGGCTCTACCTGCGAGGCTGCCCAGATCGTCCACATCGTCAGCAATCCGTCTTCTTCGACGGTTTGTCCGGCAAGCGGACCGCCATGCTTGCGGGCGAGGTAGAGATTGATCGCCAGCGACTCGTGCATGACGAGGTCGCCGTCGCGAATGCTGGGGATCTGCCCCATCGGATTGACGGCGGCGAAATCAGGCGAGTGCGTATTGAGCGGCGCTCCCTCGGATAGGGGCTCCGCGAGTCGCCTCGCCTGCAGCACCGGCACGGACCGGAATTCGAGCCCCAGCTCATGCGCCATCCAGTAGACGCGCGAGGCGCGCGATCGATAGACTCCGTAAATTGTCAGCATGGCCATACCCTTTCGATGTGTCGGAGAAACCGTAAACGCCGGACCTCGCTCGAAAAAGTCCTGGCCGCTGATGGGACGATGAAAGCTTTTGATGCGGCTGCGTAATGCCGGAAATCGCCATCAGTCGGCAGCACAATTCCCGGTCTGGGGAACAACGAGAAGGCCGGCGGGTTCGACCCTAAAGGTAGGGGCGTGTGCTGAGACAGGAGGAATGTCATGACGGGGAAGAAGACGCATGAACAGCAGCTTCGCGTCATCGAAAAACGCGAGAAGACGGCAAATGCCGGTGAGGATTTCGACGCCGCAGCAGATCTGCAGCGCAATTCGCAGGCGAGGCAAGCGCATCGCAAAGGAGGCGATCTGAAGCCGGATCCGGATACCGGAAACGACGATCGCGCGATCATGCGCGGCCGCAACCAGGAAAGCGAGCATAAGAAGGGAAGCGGCCGTTCCTGAGAAGACAAAGGAGAATGTCATGACCTTGACATTGATCAGCAAAGCCTTCGCGCAGGATCAGCCGATCCCGAAGAAGTATGCGCGCGCGGGCGAGAATCTCTTTCCGCCGCTTGCCTGGAGCGGCGCCCCCGACCAGACCAGGAGCTTTGCTCTTGTGGTCGAGGATCCGGATGCCCCCCGTGGCACGTTCCGCCACTGCGGTATTGCCAATATCCCGGCGCAGTGGACGACCCTTGCCGAAAGCGTCGACACTGCACCCGAACAGGCGCCGCGGTTCTACAAGAACGATTTCGGGAACGCCCGTTACGACGGCCCGCAACCGCCGGCCGGCGATCGCCCGCATTATTATATCTTTCGCCTCGCTGCCCTCGACGTGCCGAAGCTTCTCACACCCGATGCCGCCGGCATCCGCGCCATGTGGGCGGAGGCAAAGAAACATGCCTTGGCGGAAGCGACCGTCACCGGCACCTATCAGACGCAGTGACGACGCTATGAATTCACGCGCGTGAGATTTGAAAGCCGCCCCGTCCGTCAGGACATGCGGTTTCGCTCGATGGTGAGCTGCCCATAGGGCGAGCCGCCCTCCGTCAGCTCGCCGGAGACCCGTTTCTCCCACTCGAAGCCGAGAACCGCGCCTTCGGCGATTTCCTGGAAGATGTTGTCGGTGATGACTGCAGTGCCGGCGCCCTCGGCGACCGAGACGGCGCAGCCGACCGGGGCCTTGCGCACGACATTGCCGCTGACGACGACATTGCGCAGATAGGCGCCCCAGCCAATCTGCATTCCCCAGCGCGGCGCCCCTTCGATCACATTGGCCGACACCAGCGTATCGGCCTCCGCTGCAATGCCGATGCCGAAGCCGACCTCGTGCTCGTAGGGGCCCTTCAGCGTCAGGTTGCGCACGACATTGCCGGTGACGCTGGCAAGCCTGCCGCCTTCGTCGAAGTTGGCGATCGAGATGCCGTTGGCCGCCCCGTCGATCAGGTTGGCGGAGACCACAGCACCCTCGAAGGCGAACTCGACATAGATCGCTGTCTCGCCGGAGCGCCGGCACTGGTTGCTGTTAATCTGGATATTCGAGGCGGAGTTGGCGCGGATCGCCGTAAAGGCGCAGTCGGAGATCTGGTTGTTCACCACCATTGCGCCGTCGGCGCGGAAGATGTTGATGCCGTTGCCGTTCTGGCCGGTGCCGCCGTCATTGGCGCGGATGTTGGAAATCCGGTTGCCGGAAACGACCGTGCCGTCTTCCGCCTTCTTCCAGCGATGCACGAGAATGCCGCCATTGCCGCAATCGGCGATCGTATTTCCGGTGACCGAAAGATTGGCGGAATCCACCGCATAAAGTCCCGCCTGGGCGGCGCCCGAGACGCGGCTGCGCTCGATCCGTCCGCCGCAGCGCTCCAGCTGCAGGCCGTGCTTGCGGCTGCCGCCGATTTCGCAATTGTCGATCAGCACCTCGTCGACGCCGGTAAATTGCACGAGCCCGCCGGCATAATCGCCGAGCCAGCGGTTGCCGCCGTCGATGACGAGATTGGAAAGCTCGATGCGCCGCACATTCTCGGCCGCGAAGAGATGGCCTTCGCCTGTGTAGACGATCCGTGAAGCGCCGGGCACGCCCGTGATGCGGGTATTGTCGGGCAAGGTGAGATTGGAGATCCGGTAGGTGCCGGGCGGCAGGAAGACCGGCACGTTCTCGGCCGCTGCCTGTTTGATCATCTGCTCCAGGTTGCGGGCCTTGCGGTCGCCGCTTTCGGGGATGGCGCGATATTCCACCGCGTCGATCGCGCCGCGCAGATCAGGCTGGGCAGCAGCCGTCAGCGGCGAGGCAAACGCGCGCGACGTCCCGCCCGCGACCGCCGAGGCGGCGAGAAAGAGAAGCATGTCGCGGCGTGAAGGCATTCCGGGCTCTCCTGTCATGGCCCGCCTCTAGCAGGAAACGTGCCATCCCGCCTGTCTTCTTATGGCACAGGCTTTTCCCGGGCGCGCGAAATTGCGGTTGCCGCCAAGGTTGAGGGCAGGATCTCGCCGCTTATTTTGGCGTGTTGTTCACTCTTTCACTTAAGCAAGCCGAAGGACTTCAGGACTACTTTAAAGGGAAACGACGATCGCGGGGCGGGGGAGAATGGCGTCATGCACGAAACGAGTGCCAGGCGATGGGAATCGGCCGAGGCCCTGACGGCCGAGACGCGGCGCTTCGTCGCCGCGACCGAGGCGATGATGGCGTCGACCGCCTACCACCTCTCCGAAGACGTCGAGAACCTGCGCCTGAAAGCGATCATCCACGAACTGCCGGATTTCCTCTATGTCAAGGATCGCGACAGCCGCTTCGTCTTCGCCAATGCCGTCACCGCCAGCAACCTTGGCTTCAGGAGCGTCGAAGAGATCACCGGCAAGCGCGATTTCGACCTGTTCGATTTCGAGGTGGCGCGCCGGCATTTCGACATCGAGCAGCAGATCATGGCGAGCGGCGAAGCTCGGATCGACATGGAGGAAGCGGTCGTTCTTCCAGGCAGCCCCAGGCCGGTCTGCCGGCTGACCTCGAAGATACCGCTGCGCAATGGAAGCGGCGAAATCGTCGGGCTGATCGGCGTTTCCCGCGATATCACCGAACGCAAGCTCCAGGAGGATCTCCATCGCGAACAGGCGAAACTGCTCGAAATGATCGCCTGCAACGAGCCGCTGCCGATGATTCTCGAGGCGCTGGTGCTGATGATCGAGGCGCAACTCATCGGCATCGACGGATCGGTGCTGCTGCTCGACAGCGAGGGCACCAGGCTCTATCATGGCGCGGCTCCCAATCTGCCCGGCGGCTACAGCCGCCTGATCGACGGCGTTACCATCGGCCCCAAGGTCGGCTCCTGCGGCACCGCCGCCTGGCGCGGCCAGACCGTGATCGTCGAGGACGTGATGAGCGATCCGCTTTGGGAGGATTTCCGCGCGCTGGTTGCCCCCTTCGGCTTCCGCTCCTGCTGGTCGACGCCGATCGCCACCTCTGAGAATAATGTGCTCGGCACCTTCGCCCTCTATTCCAGGGAAGTCCGCCGTCCCACAGAGCATGAAATGAAGCTGGTGGCGCTCGCCACCCATATCGCCGGCATCGCCATCGAGCGCAAGCGGGTCGACGATCGCATCCATTTCATGGCCCATCACGACGATCTCACCGGCCTGCCGAACCGCGCCTTCCTGAAGGAGCGGCTGGCCAATATCCTCAATCAGGCCCGACGCAACAACCGCAAGGTCACCGTCGCCTATATCGATCTCGACAATTTCAAGGACGTCAATGACGGCCGCGGCCACGCCGCCGGCGACGAGGTGCTGAAGGAGATCGCCACCCGCATGGCCAACAGCGTCCGCGCCTCGGATATGGTGGTGCGGCTCGGCGGCGACGAATTCCTCGTGGTGCTCGTCCACCAGTCGAGCCACGATGCCGGCATCTCCCGCCGCCTGCGCGAACTTCAGAAGGCGATCAACCGGCCGATGCGCGGTGAGAGCGGCGATATCGCCATCACCGCGAGCATCGGCGTTGCCGCTTTCCCCGTCGACGGCGCAACCGCCGAAGAACTCCTTGCCAATGCCGACAGCGCCATGTACCGGGCCAAGCAGCTCGGCCGCAACACGCTGCAGCATCACGATGGCGCCGGCACATCGGTCGGCATGCCGCTCGGCGAACACGAGGAACTGCACCTGGCGATAACAGGTGATCAGCTGTTCCTGGAATATCAGCCACAAGTCGATGTCGCCACCGGCCGCATCACCGGCATCGAGGCGCTGGTCCGCTGGAACCATCCGGCAAAGGGCAGGGTGCCGCCGATCAATTTCATCCCGCTCGCCGAAGAGACCGGCCTCATCGTTCCCCTCGGCCTCTGGGTGCTGAACGAGGCCTGCCGCCAGGCACGCGCCTGGCAGGATACCGGTGTGGCGCCGCTGACGATCGCCGTCAACGTCTCGGCCAAGCAGTTCGCCGATCCGGATTTCGCAAGCCATGTCGCCGAGGCGCTGGAGCGTCACGGCCTGCAATCCCATTGGCTGGAGCTCGAGGTCACCGAAAGCGTGGTGATGCAAGATGCCGAACGCGCGCTGGCGATGATGGCATCGCTGCGGGCGCTCGGCGTGCGCCTGTCGATCGACGATTTCGGCTCCGGCTATTCCAGTCTTGCGGCGCTGAAGACCTTCCCCTTCGACCGGCTGAAAATGGATCGTTCGCTGGTCGAGGCGCTGCCGGGCGACAAGACCGCCGTCGCCATCGTTTCGGCTGTGATTTCGCTGGCGCAGACGTTGAAGCTTTCGGTGCTTGCCGAAGGCGTCGAAACCGACGCCCAGATGCATTTCCTGCGTCACGCGCGCTGCGAGGAGGCTCAAGGCTATCGCTTCTCCCGGCCGGTTTCGCCGGAGGAGATTCTCCGATTGTTGCAGACGCAGCTCCGCTGACCTTATTTCATCGCCTTGCCGATCGCTTCGATGTCGTTTGTCCAGATGCCGGCGGAGAAGTTCTGCGGCAGTTGCGAAAGTTGCGTGGTGTCGTCGATGCCGGTGGAGAATTCGCTGCCGCGATAGGGCCGAGCACGAAGACCTCCGTTCCGGCATCCTGCATTCGGTTGAGGAAGCGGTCGGGCCAGCCCCAGAGCCAGGGGGCGATATTGATCGGCACCAGCATCATCCGCTGCTTGCAGGCATCCGGCAGCAGGCCGGTCCAGCCATAGCCGATATAGCCGGTGAGGCAGCCCTTCAGGCTCTGGCGCGAGGCGGTCTTGATATCGGGCACGCGCCGGCGGATGACGTCGATCGGTTCGTCGCCGCCATAGACGATGATCTCGGCCCGTCGCTCGGTGGAAAGCCCGTTGAGCACGGCGGCGAGCTTTTCGCCCTCGGAAGGGTCGCGGCTCTTGACGTTGATCAGGAAGCGCCGATCCGGAAAGGTCGACAGTACCTCGGCAAGCGTCGGCATCATGCCGAGGCCGCGGCCGCGAAAGGGAAAGCTCTTGCCGCCATCGGCGGTGTAGCCATAGCCGATGTCGAGCTTCTTCATGTCAGCCATCGCCTGCTCGCGGGTGACGCCGTGCCCGTCGGTGCGGCAGTCGAGCGTCCAGTCGTGGAAGACGGCGAACTGCCCGTCCGTCGTCGGATGCACGTCGATCTCGACGATATCGGCGCCGGCGGCAAAGCCCGCCTGCATCGAGCGGATGGTATTCTCCAGATAATCGTGTTTCGGCGGCAGCATGCGGCTCGCCGTGCAGGTGTCATTCTTCAGATCGGTCTCGTCGAAGCGCTGGGCGATGCCGCGATGGGCGAGCAGCACCGGGCTTCCCGGCCGATGCTCGGCAAGCAGGCTGCTATTGTTGAGATAGACACCGGCCGCGGCGAGCGCGAATGCGCCGGCGCAATAGAAAAGATCCTGCCCATATTGCTCCCCCTGATTGCATCGAAGGACGCAACAGCTAGAAAGCGATTCTGGTTGTTCTTGGGCTGTTTTCCGGCTTTTCTATGCTGGCCGCCGATAAACCCGAAAGGACTGTCATCGCCATGGAACGACACGACGACGAGCTCATCCATTTCGAAGACCACGGCACGGCCCCCTTGCCGCCGGCCGCAGTCGAAGGCCATGTCGGGCGGGAGGGCGCCCGCATCTGGTATGCGAGCTACGGCGCCGGGCCGGCCGTCATCCTGCTGCACGGCGGTCTCGGCCATAGCGGCAACTGGGGCTATCAGGTCCCGGCGCTGCTCCAACGTGGCCGCCGCGTCGTGCTGATCGACAGCCGCGGTCATGGCCGCAGCAGCCGCGAAGCCCGTCCTTACACCTATGAGCTAATGGCCGCCGACGTACTTGCGGTCATGGATGACCTCTCTCTGGACAAAGCGGCCTTTATCGGCTGGAGCGACGGCGCCTGTATCGCCCTTATCCTCGCCATGACGGCGCCGTCACGTGTCGAGGGAGTGTTCTTCTTCGCCTGCAACATGGATCCGAGCGGCACGCTGGAATTCGTCGCCACCCCGCGCATCGACCGCTGTTTCGCGAGGCATGCCAGGGATTACGCCGAACTGTCGGCCACGCCGGACGATTTTCATCCCTTCGTCGAGGCGGTCAGCCTGATGATGCGGACGGAGCCGAATTATCAGGCCGCCGATCTCAACCGCATCGGCGTGCCGGTGGCAATCGTGCTCGGTGAACATGACGAATTCATCAAGCCGGAACATGCGGAATATCTCGCCCGCAGCATTCCGGACGCTCAGATGATCTATCTCAAGGGCGTCAGCCATTTTGCGCCGCTGCAGCGGCCGGCCGAGTTCAACGCCGCAGTGCTGTCCTTCCTCGACGGGCTTCCGTCTTGAACGTTCCCTCTGGCCTCGCGCCCAGTTCCCGCTATCTCTTGCAGCATGAGAGCTGACGCGCTGCTTTATCCTGCCCCGGAAGGGCTCTATTGCCCGGAAGGCGGATTTTATGTCGATCCGGTGCGCCCGGTGGAGCGGGCGCTCGTCACCCACGGCCATTCCGATCACGCCCGGCCCGGTCACGTGAACGTGCTCGCCACCCGCCAGACGCTCGACATCATGCGGCTGCGCTACGGCGACGGCTTTTGTGCCAGCGAGCAGGCTGCAGCCCTTGGCGAGGAGCTGCTGGTCAACGGCGTCAAAGTGATCTTTCATCCCGCCGGCCATGTGCTCGGTTCGGCCCAGATCGCCATCGAGAAGAACGGCACCCGCATCGTCGTCTCCGGCGATTACAAGCGCCGTCCCGACCCGACCTGCGCGGCCTATGTGCCGGTTGCCTGCGATGTCTTCATCACCGAGGCGACCTTTGGCCTGCCGGTCTTCCATCATCCCGATCCGCTCGACGAGACCGGCAAGCTGCTGGCTTCGCTCCGGCAATTTCCCGAGCGCACCCATCTCGTCGGCGCCTATGCGCTCGGCAAGGCCCAGCGCGTCATCCGGCTGCTGCGCGATGCCGGTTATGCCGAACCGATCTATATCCACGGGGCCATGGAAAAGCTCTGCGACTATTATGCCGGCCAAGGCATTGATCTCGGCGAGCTGCAGCCCGCCACGATCGAAAGCCGCGACAAGTCGGCCTTCAAGGGCGCCGTCGTCATCGGCCCGTCCTCGGCCTTTGCCGACCGCTGGGCACGACGCTTCAACGAACCATTGCCGGCCTTCGCCTCCGGCTGGATGTTGGTGCGGCAGCGCGCCAAACAGCTCGGCGTCGAACTGCCGCTCGTCATCTCCGATCATTGCGACTGGCCGGAACTGACCGAAACGATCCGGGAGCTGCACCCGGCCGAGGTCTGGGTGACCCACGGCCGCGAGGAGGCGCTGGTGCGCTGGTGTCAGTTGCAGGGCATCAAGGCGAAACCGCTGCATCTGGTGGGTTATGAGGATGAGGCGGATTGAGATGAGCTGCGTGCTGGACCAAAACCCCTCCCCATCCCCTCCCCACAAGGGGGAGGGGCTTAACGTCTCGCACCGTCCCACCGCAAAATCTCTGCTGCGAACGAGGTCGAAAGAGGGCAGCGCAGCGCCGCGGGTTAGCCCCTCTCACCTGTGGGGAGGGGTTGGGGAGGGGTCTTTTTCCCAAGCACGGAGGCCATCATGAAAGCCTTCGCCGACCTCCTGGACCGCCTGGTTCTCACCCCCAGCCGCAACGGCAAGCTCAAGCTGCTGACCGACTATTTCCGCGACACGCCCGATCCCGACCGCGGCTACGGTCTTGCCGCGATTGCCGGCACGCTGGAGGTGCGCAACGTCAAGCCGGCCATGCTGCGCGATCTGGTGCTGGAGCGCATGGACGAGGTGCTGTTCCATTATTCCTACGACTATGTCGGCGATCTCGCCGAGACCATTTCGCTCGTCTGGGACAATGAGCGGGACATAGACCGCTCGGCCCTGGCCCAGCCGCGACTCGGCGAGGTCGTCACCCGCATGAACGCGCTCGGCCGCACGGAAGTGCGCGGCTACGTCCGCGATCTGCTCGACCGGCTGGATTCCTCCGGCCGTTTCGCCTTCATCAAGCTGACGACCGGCGCGTTGCGCATCGGCGTGTCCGCCCGCCTTGCCAAGCAGGCGCTGGCCGATCTCGGCGATAAGGACGTCGCCGAGATCGAAACCCTCTGGCACGGCCTGCAGCCGCCTTACGAGACGCTGTTCCGATGGCTCGCGGGCGGCGGTGAAAAACCGGTACTCGCCACTCCGGCGATCTTCCATTCCGTCATGCTCGCCAATGCGGTGGAGGAGGGCGATCTGGCCAGTCTTAATCCGGCCGACTATGCCGCCGAGTGGAAATGGGACGGCATCCGCGTCCAGCTTTCCCGCTCCGGCGACAGGCGCAAGATCTATTCACGCTCCGGCGACGACATTTCAGGCGCCTTTCCCGATATTCTTGAGGCGATCAATTTTTCCGGCGTCGTCGACGGCGAGTTGCTGGTCGGCGGCACCGCCCGCTCCAACAGCCCGACCCGCACCTTCTCCGACCTGCAGCAGCGGCTGAACCGCAAGACGGTGACGGCGAGGATGCTCGATGATTACCCCGCCTTCATCCGCGCCTATGACCTGCTCTTCGACGATGAGGAAGATATTCGCGGCCGCACCTATATCGATCGACGCGAGCGTCTCGCCGATATTATCGACCGCGCCCCCCATGATCGTTTCGATCTGTCGCCGCTCGTGCCTTTCTCGTCCTGGGGCGAGCTTGACGCTTTGCGCGCCGCCCCGCCCGATCCGGTTATCGAAGGCGTGATGATCAAGCGCCGCGACAGCATCTATCAGGCCGGCCGCATGAAGGGCCCCTGGTTCAAGTGGAAGCGTGATCCATACAACGTCGATGCTGTGCTGATGTATGCCCAGCGCGGCCACGGCAAGCGCTCGAGCTACTATTCCGATTTCACCTTCGGCGTCTGGGCCGACGACGAGGACGGCGAGCAGCTGGTGCCGGTCGGCAAGGCCTATTTCGGTTTCACCGATGCCGAACTCGAGCTGCTCGACAAGTTCGTGCGCAACAATACGACAGAGCGTTTCGGCCCGGTGCGCGCCGTCCGCGCCGACCGGGATTTCGGCTTCGTCGTCGAAGTCGCCTTCGAGGGCATCAACCGCTCGACGCGGCACAAATCCGGGGTCGCCATGCGCTTCCCGCGCATCGCCCGCCTTCGCCCGGATAAGCCACCTTACGAGGCCGACCGCCTGCGCACGCTGATCGCCATGATCGACGCCAAGCCAGGCTGAGTTGCCGGCCGCCTGCGCAACAATGACGCAGGGCGATATTTTCAACAGTATGTGTCTTGGCGGCAGCGCGGTTTCCGGTGCAAATCTTGCGGGCCGGGGAAATGATTTGGGTGCTGCGTCATGAGCTCGCATGAACAAAATTGCTTTTTCCGGCAACGCCGTGCCGTGCTGGCGGGTCTTGCCGGCGCGCTCGTCCTGCCGCGCGTGGCGGCCGCTTTCGACGTGCCGGACGAGCCGCGCCTTGCCAAGCACGATTACGCCGAGGTCCGCCGCCACTTCCGCACGAAGCTCCTGCAGAAGGGCCCAGCGCCCGATAAATACGAATCGCTGACTGCGCCTGCCGACGCCGAGAAGATCTTCTACCGCTCCGGCTATGGCGGCGAGCTGGAACTGGTCGCCTGGGTGTCGAAATACAAGCGCGAGCGCGCGGCCAAGCCGGCCGTGCTCTTCCTGCACGGCGGCAATGCCATGGGGACCGGCCACTGGCAGTTGATGAAGCCCTATATGGATGCCGGTTATGTCGTGATGATGCCGTCGCTGCGCGGCGAAAACGGCCAGAGGGGCAATTTCTCCGGCTTTTACGACGAGGTCGATGACGTTCTCGCCGCCGCCGAGCGCCTGGCGCATCTGCCGGGCGTCGATCCCCAGCGCCTGTTCATCGCCGGCCACAGTATCGGCGGCACGCTGACCATGCTGACGGCGATGAGCACCCATAAGTTCCGCGCCGCCGCGCCGATTTCCGGCAATCCGAACGCCTTCCGCTTCTTCAGCCGCTATCCTCAGGACATCCGCTTCGACGACAGCAATGCGCATGAATTCGAGGTGCGTTCGGCGCTCTGTTACGCCCACAGCTTCAAATGCCCCATCCGGGTGCTTCACGGCACCGAAGAGCCGCATTTCAACGACCGTGCCGATCTGCTCGCCCGCCGCGCCCGCGCCGCCGGCATTCATATCGAAACCGACACGGTCGCCGGCAACCACACCTCGGCGCTGCCGGCTGAGATCGAACAGAGCATCCGCTTCTTCCACGGAGTAGCGGCGTAAGCTCTGCCGATGCCGGCAAGGCTGCCGGAGCATAATGGACGATTGATTACGCATGAGCTCGCCGTCGCCGACCCTGGCGGCGGGTTTATCATTTTGCTCGACTTGGTCTTTCCCACCCCAACGCCAGCCTCGCGCCAGCCGAGCATGCCATCCTTCCGGCAATATCGCCGTCTCGCCGATCGTTGATAAGGGTGGTCCCATGAATTTTATGCGCCGGGTTTTTCCGATTGCCGGGCTTATGATTGCTGTAGCGCCGCTCAGCGGCTGCAACATCCTCATTCCCGATGTCGCCGCCGATTCGCCCGCCCGCTTCGTTCAGGAAACCTCGCCGGTCTTTTACCAGCCGCCCGGCGTCGATCCGCGCCGGGTGCGGCCCATCCCTGACCAGCCGGTGCCGCAGACGCGTGAGCTTTACAAGACCCAGTTCCACCAGACCTATGGCCTGCCGGTCACCAATCCGGTGCATGCGGCGATGTATGGCGAGCTGCGCGACGAGGATTTCACCCTGCCGCCGATCCCGGTCAGCCGCATGCAGCCGCAATTCCTGCGCCAGGAGGTCGATTATCAGACGACCGAGCGCCCCGGCACCGTCGTCGTCGATACCAAGGCGCGTTTCCTTTATTTCGTCGAGGCGGGCGGCAAGGCGATGCGCTATGGCGTCGGTCTCGGCCGCGACGGCTACGCTTGGTCGGGCCGCGGCGTCGTCCAGTGGAAGCAGAAATGGCCGCGCTGGACGCCGCCGGCCGAAATGGTCTCGCGCCAGCCCGATGTTCGCGCTTTTTCCGCCGAAAACGGCGGCATGAATCCGGGGCTGCAGAACCCGCTCGGCGCGCGCGCCATGTATATCTTCAAGGACGGGCAGGATACGCTCTATCGCATCCACGGCACTCCAGACTGGCAGTCGATCGGCAAGGCCACATCCTCCGGCTGCGTGCGCATGCTGAACCAGGACGTCGTCGATCTCTATGATCGCCTTCCAGCCAAGGCCGAGATCGTTGTGATGTAGCGCTGCAACAGCGCTGCCCATATCGTCGGCTCCATCAGGAACACGTCTGCGTGAAGCTATGGTTTATTTGGCGCAAGCCGATAGATTTCCTTATGTCGTTATTCCAGGATTCCCGCATCAAAAGGAAATCAGTCCCGCGTCATGAGTTCCGATAGACATCTTTCCCGCCGTAGCTTCCTTTCCCTTTCGGCTCTGACGGCGGCCTCCGCGCTCACCGGCTGCGCCTCCTCCGCCAACACCGTGACATCGGGCGATACCTCGATCATCTACCGTTCGCCCATGCGCCTGTTCCAATCGCCGGGAGCGTCGAGCGTCCCGAGCGGCGCCGAGCTTGCCGTTATGTACGGCCCGGTCGAAGACGGTGGCTTCCTCATTCCCGCCGTTCCCTATGAAGAGATCGATCCGCGCTATTATCGTCAGCGTGTCCTCGACCCCACCGGCCAGCCACCCGGCACCATCGTCGTCGATACGCCGTCTCGCTTCCTCTATCTCGTCCAGGCCGACGGCATGGCGATGCGCTACGGCGTCGGCATCGGCCGCGAGGGTTTCGCCTGGCAGGGGTCGGGCGTCATCCAGTGGCGTCAGAAATGGCCGCGTTGGAAGCCGCCGAACGAGATGGTCGCCCGCCAGCCGGAACTGGTCAAATACTCGATCGAGAACGGCGGCATGGAGCCGGGCCTGAAGAACCCGCTCGGCGCTCGCGCGCTCTATATCTTCTCGAACGGCGAGGACACGCTCTACCGCCTGCACGGCAATCCCGATTGGCGCTCGATTGGCAAGGCCGTCTCCTCGGGCTGTGTCCGGCTGCTGAACCAAGATATCATCGATCTCTACGATCGCGTTCCGACGAAGGCGCCGATCGTCGTCTGGCAATGATGCCGCCGGGGCGGCCGCCGGCCGGCCGCCTCTGCTTCTCTTCCGCCTGCCAATTCCCCGCTCGGAAAAGTTTTATTTCTGATTTAGCATTGCTTAATTCGACAAAAGGCCTACATGGTGCCTATCGAATTTTGCTTGTGACCTTTGTCCATGCGCCAAGAGCGCTTCGTCAGATCTCGTCTCAACATCGATATTGCCCGCGGACATCCTTCCCGGGCGCACACAAACGGTTGGAAGGAGATCGTTATGAATTCAGGCGTCGTCAAGTGGTTCAATGGTACCAAGGGTTTCGGCTTCATCCAGCCCGATGATGGTTCCACGGATGTTTTCGTCCATATTTCGGCAGTCGAACGCGCCGGCATGCGCGAACTCACCGAAGGTCAGAAGGTCCGTTACGACCTCGTTCGCGACAAGCGCTCGGGCAAGAACGCCGCCGACAACCTGCAGGCTGCATGATTTGTCATTCGCCTCCGCCGATCACCGATACGGCGGCACGCTGACCACGGATGTACTGGCAGCGAGCCGACCAAATGATGGCGGCGGGCCGACCACCAGTGGCGGCGGGCCGACCACCAGTGGCGGCGGATAGGCTGAGTGACGGGAAGAGGTCGGGTCCGCGCCCGGCCTTTTTGCTTTGATCGCGGTCTTTGATTGACCAATTGAACAGCCGAAGAGTCGAGGGACACTGCAATGGGCAGGCCAAACTACAAAGTCGGCGACACGATCGTGCTGAAATCCGGCCTCACGCGCACCGCGAAAGCCGAGAAGCGATGCCGAATCGCCAGCATTCTGCCCAACGACCACGGGCATGTGCAATATCGCGTCAGGTTTGACGCCGAGAATTTCGAACGCCGCATCACCGAGGCCGACATCGATACCGGGAAATCACCATGTGAGGCGTCCCCCGAGGCGGTGGCCAAGTCGGACGGCGCCGGGTCCTGGCTCAAACTTTCGAGCATCAGGATTGGGAAATAGTCCCGCGTTTTATTATGGACAGTGCGGCGTCGCCGCCGAAGAAAGGATATCATCTTGCAGGTACTCGTCAGGGATAACAACGTCGATCAGGCACTGCGCGTGCTCAAGAAAAAGATGCAGCGGGAAGGTCTGTTCCGGGAAATGAAAGCGCGCAGCGCCTTCGAGAAGCCCTCCGAGAAACGCGCCCGCGAAAAAGCCGAAGCCATTCGCCGCCAGCGCAAGCTTGCCCGCAAGAAGATGCAGCGTGAGGGCTTGCTGCCGGCGCCGAAAAAGGTTCTCCGCGCCCGCTGATCCCCGGCCGCGGCATCGCGGCCAACGTGAACCACGGCCCGGCCGCTACACCGCGGGCCAACGTGGAACCACGGCCCGCCGTGGGTCGCGGCCGTCCCCGAAATCACGGCCGCGGTATCGCGGCCCGGCCGTGGCTCAATATCGCCAGCACCTGAGAAAGGCGTATATGACTGCCACCAAGGGAGAATTCTTCAATCCCGCCAAGCTGTCACCCCGTGACAAGGCGGAAACCACCGATCAGACGGCCCGCGCCATCATCGCGGCCGAGGCCTCGGCTCGCGACAAGAAGACGGAAAAGCTGAAGGCGATGCGTTTGCAGCAAGAGGCGGAAGCCGGAGCGGAAGCGGTGCCGGCAAAGAAGCGCAGGTCGCCGGCCAAATCCGCTCAGCGGCGGCCGTAATTCGGCGAGCAGGCCCGGGCAGGAGGCTTCAGCCGCCGGCGGCGGCGCCGGCCCGGCCGAGATTGCCGCGCAGCCGATGCAGCATGTCGCGCATCTGCCCCATCTCCTCCAGCGTGCAGCCGGCGGCCTGCCCGATCGCCGTCATGATCGTATCGACCTCTCCCTTCATCACCTGGCCTTTCGGAGTCAGCGACACGATGACCTGCCGCTCGTCGCGCAGGTCGCGGATGCGCTTGATCAGACCGCTTTGCTCCAGCCGTTTTAACAGCGGTGACAGTGTGCCGGAATCAAGGTCCAGCTGTTCGCCGATGGTTTTCACCGGCAGCTCGCTGCGCTCCCACAACACCAGCATCACCAGATATTGCGGATAGGTGAGGCCGACCCTGTCGAGGATCGGTTTATAGGCGCGGGTGAAGGCATGCGCCGTTGCGTAGACGGCGAAACATAGCTGCTTTTCCAGCCGCTTCTCCTCTTCCGGTATTTCGATCGTCTTTGTCGCTTGCGCTTTCATATCATCATCCCCGAGCATGAGGCCGAAAAGTGTGAGCGGTTTTCGGACGACATCATGCTCTCACTTTAACGTAGAGCAGGATTCAGATTTTAGGCCGAGCCGGCCTAAAATCATCCTGTTCTAAGGCGCCGATTGTCCTCTTTCCGATCCCGAAATGCAATTTGCAAAATTCACTTGCGTGCAATTTAATTGCGCGATATAGAAAACCAACCCCGATCGAAGGGCCAACCAAAGGAGATTGTCATGCCTATTCTCTATACGACTCAAGCCTCTGCCACCGGCGGCCGCGCCGGCCGCGCCGTTTCCGATAACGGCGTCCTGGACGTGACGCTGACCGTTCCCAAAGAGCTCGGCGGCGACGGTGCGACCGGCACTAATCCCGAACAGCTCTTCGCTGCCGGCTATTCCGCCTGCTTCCTCGGTGCCCTGAAATTTGTCGCGGGCCAGCAGAAGGTCAAGATTCCGGAGGAAACGACGGTCTCGGCCAAAGTCGGCATTGGCCCGCGCGAAGACGGCACCGGCTTCGGCATCGAAGTGGCGTTGACCGTCAATATCCCCGGCCTCGACCGCGAAACCGCCGAAAAGCTTGCCGCGGCAGCTCACATCGTTTGCCCCTACAGCCACGCCATGCGCACTTCGACCGAAGTTCCGGTCACGGTCGCCTGATTGAGGCGCGCTCAGCAAAACTGCCGGCGACGGCCTTCGACTTTAGCCGGGGCGGTCGCTTTCTGCTGCTGACATGAACGCAGTGCTCGCAGCATGGGTCCTCGGGTCAAGCCCGAGGACGACGGAGCAAGGGGAGGTCTCTCGCCTCCAGCCAATCCTGCTCCTCAATCTCCGTCGTGCTCGGGCTTGACCCGAGCACCTACACTCTGGTCGCATCGCTGGAAACCAAGGATTTCTCGGATCCGAGGCGTGCTCAGTTAGCTCTACTCGGCCATCACCCGCGCTGTAACTCGGCCGGCGCGGCGAGCGGCCGGCTTCGATGCCTCACCACTCATCTCCGACACCGCCTGCAAATCCTGCCGCAGCCGCGTGGCACCGCCATCCGGCAGCCTGTCGTCGAGCGCCGCATGCGTCTCTTTCCAGATAGGCAGCGCTCTTGCCAGCACCGTCTTGCCTTCGCCGGTGAGCACGAGCAGCCGGCCGCGCCGGTCCTTCGGATTTTCTATCACGCTCACCCAGCCCTTGCGCTGTAAGGGCTTCAGCGCCGCCGTCAGCGTCGTCTGGTCCATGGCGAGCAGGGTGGCGACCGGCCCCATCGGCGGCGGCTCCGGCCGGTTCAGCGACATCATCAGTGAAAACTGCCCGTTGGTCAGCCCCGCCGGTCGCAATGCATCGTCGAACAGCCGGGCCAGCGCTCGCGCCGCTCGCTGCGCATGCAGGCAGAGGCAGGTGTCGCGCACCAGCAGCGTTGTAGAAAAAGGAATTTCAACCGAATTTGACATGACCATTTTATATTGATATCAATCTTTCTAGTCAAGCAGAAGGAGATGGGCCGGCTCGCCGGCAGCGCCGGAGGAGGGCGCATTCCATGCAGAACGAAGTTGTTTCCCGCGAGCAATGGCTGGAAGCCCGCCGCGCCCTGCTCTTGAAGGAAAAGGAGGCGACAAAGCTGCGCGACAGCGTCAACGCCGCCCGTATGACGCTGCCCTGGGTGAAGGTCGACAAGGATTACGTCTTCGATACGCCCGAGGGAAAGAAATCGCTTGCCGATCTCTTCGACGGCCGCAGCCAGCTGCTGATCTATCATTTCATGCTCGGCCCGGATTGGGAGGCCGGCTGCCCCGGCTGCTCATTCCTCTCGGATCACGTCGACGGCGCCCTGCCGCATCTCAACCATCACGACGTCACCTGGGTAGCCGTCTCGCGCGCCCCACTTGAGAAGATCGCCGCCTACAAAAGGCGGATGGGCTGGAAATTTCCCTGGGTGTCATCCTTCGGCAGCGATTTCAATTTCGATTATCACGTTTCGTTCAGCCCCGAGGATCTTGCCAAAGACAAGGTCTTCTACAATTTCACTGCTATTGAGCCGGCCGAGGCCCATGACGAACTGCCGGGCCTCAGTGCCTTCTACCGCAACGACAAGGGCGAGGTCTTCCATACCTATTCGAGTTATGCCCGCGGGCCGGAGGAACTGATCGGCACTTTGATGATCCTCGACCGCGCGCCGAAGGGCCGCAACGAGCAGGGCACAATGAATTTCGTGCGCCGCCATGACGAATATGAGGATGCTCAAACGGCGCCATCCTGCTGTCACTGAGCAGGCACATGATGCCGAAATTCGTGGGGCGGTTTCCGGACGACGCCATGCTCTAAGAATAGGGGTCGCCATCACTCAAGGGAGAAGAGGATGATGAAGACGGCTGAAGTGCTGAAGGAACATTCCTTCCTGGAAAGGCTGATCGGCGACTGGAGCGTCACCGCACCCGAGATGGGCGGCGGCGAAGACTGGACGGAGACCGTCCGCTCGCTGCATGGCATCTGGTTCGTCGCCGAAGGGCACGGCCGCATGCCCGACGGCAAGCAGGCCACGACGATCCTGACGCTCGGCTACAACGCCGAAAAGGGCAAATATGTCGGCAGCTGGATCGGCTCGATGATGGACTTCATGTGGGTCTATGAAGGCGAGGTCGATGCCTCCGGCAATGTGCTCGACCTCTATACGACGGGACCCGACTTCAATGGCGAAGGTCTGGCCGATTACCGCGAGCAGATCACCTTCATCAACCCAGATCACCGCACCTTCACCTCCAGCGCCAGACAGGCCGACGGTTCGTGGAAGCAGTTCATGGAAGCGCATTACACCCGCAAGATCTGACCATCGCGGCGCACTCGAAGCGGGGCGCCGACAAAGGGAGAGTATAATGTCTGAGACGCATGGAAAGTTCATCTGGTGCGAATTGATGACACCAGACACCGCGGCTGCCGCGAAATTCTACAGCTCCGTCGTCGGCTGGACCACCTCCGAGATGAAGGTGGAGGGCATGCCGACCTATACGATCTTCCAGGCCAACGGGATCGGCGTTGGCGGTCTGATGGAGTTCCCGGCCGAACTCGAAGGCCAGGGCATTCCGCCGAACTGGACGGGTTATGTCAGCGTCGACGATGTCGACCAGTCGGCAAAGGATTTCGCCGCCAATGGCGGTGCGGTCCGCCGTCCGCCGGAAGACATCCCGACCGTCGGCCGCTTCGCCGTGGTCGCCGATCCGGACGGCGCCGTCATCTGCATCATGACGCCGGCGCCGATGGAGCAGACCTGGCCCGAACTCGCCTTCGACGCGCCGGGCAATATCGGCTGGCGCGAGCTCTATTCCGGCAACGGCAAGGACGCGCTCGCCTTCTATTCCAAGCTGTTCGGCTGGACGAAGGACAGCGAGATGGACATGGGTCCGATGGGCACCTACTACATCTTCGCCCATGGCGGCCGGCAGACCGGCGGCATGATGACCAAGCCGGACAACATGCCGATGCCCTTCTGGTGCTACTATTTCATCGTGCCCACCCTCGATGCCGCGATCGAACGCGTCACCTCGGGCGGCGGCAAGGTCGTTAACGGCCCGATGGAAGTCCCCGGCGGCAGCTGGATCATCCAGGCCACCGACCCGCAGGGCGCCTTCTTCTGCCTGGTGGCGCCGAAGCGGTAGTTGATCCACTTTTGATCGCAAGCGGCCCCCTCATCCGCCTGCCGGCACCTTCTCCCCGAGGGAAGAAGGGATATGCCGCGACGTCTCGATTCCCCTTCTACCCAACGGGGAGAAGGTGCCCGGAGGGCGGATGAGGGGGCCACACGGCACGCCGTAAACAACACATCACCCCGCCACCGAAGCAAAGAACCCTTCTGGGCTCTCCACTTCCACCAGCCGCTTCTTCTCGATCAGCCAGAAGCGGTTGCCGACCGCCCGCACGAAACTGCGGTCGTGCGAGACCAGCAGGCAACTCGCCTCGTGCGCCATCAGCTCGCTTTCGAGCGCTTCCTGTCCCTCGATGTCGAGGTGATTGGTCGGCTCGTCGAGCAGATAGAAATTCGGCTCCGTCAGCCGCAGCACCAGCATGCCGAGCCGCGCCTTCTGGCCGCCGGAAAGCTGGCCGATCGGTTTGGCCTGCATGTCGATCGTCATGCCGGCTCCGGCGAGCAGCGCCCGCGCCCTGTGGTCGCCGACATCGAAACGGCGGATGATCGTGCCGATCGGCGTGTCGCCGTCGGCAAGATCGGCGAGCGCCTGGTCGCCATAGCCGAGAACCAGCGACGGCGTCGCTTTGATCCCGCCCGGCGCCGCCTCCGGCCGTTCGATCGCCTGCTTCAGTATCGTCACCAGCCGCGACTTGCCGGCGCCGTTGAGGCCGAGGAGCACGATCCGGTCACCCTGGCGGATAAATTGCCGGCCGGTCCTGAACAGCAGCGTTTCATCCGGCGTCGTCACCGCCGCATCCTCCAGCGTCACCAGCACCTTGGCATGCGTACCGCGGTTGGTAAGCCGGATGGCGCCGGCCGAGCGCTCCAGATGCGCTGGTTTTGCCGCATCCTCCAGCTTCTCCGCCCGCTGTTTCAACTGCTTCGTCTTAACAACGAGCAGGTCGCTGCCGGAATTGATGCCGATATTGTTGAGCTTGGCGGCCTGTTTGCGCAGCTGTTCCGCCGTCTTCATATCGCGCTCGTAGCGTCGCGCTTCGGCGGCGTCGGCCTCGTCGAGGGCGGCGCGCGCCCTGGAATAGGGGAGGGCAAAGACCGGAGATTGTTCCGGCCGCAGGAACAGAGTCCGGTTGGTCGTCGCATCGAGGAAGGCGCGGTCATGGCTGGAAAGGATCACTGGCACGTCGCGCGGCAGCGCATTCAGCCAGCTTTCCAGCTGCGCGATCTTTTCGAGATCGAGATGGTTGGTCGGCTCGTCGAGCAGAAGCACGTCGGGCTCGCCGACCCAGGCACGGGCCAGCATGGCGAGCCGCTGCCAGCCGCCGCTCAACTGCTGCAGCGGCCGTCGCCGCATGGCCTCCGGCACCTCGAGCGATTCCAGCACGACGTCGACGCGCCAGCTCTCGCTTTCGGCCTGGTCGGCCGGCAGAGCCTGCAGCACCGCATCGTAAAACGCCGTGTCGAAAAGGGCGGCCGGCACATTCTGGGCGACATGGCCGATGGTCAACCCGCGCGCTTTGGTGACCTCGCCCTCGCTCGGCTCGAGCGCGCCGGTGATGCAGGCAAGCAGCGTCGATTTTCCCCGCCCGTTGGCAGCGACGAGACCGATGCGGTCGCCGGCATTGACGACGAGGTTAAGATTGGAAAACAAGGAGTTGCCCAGCGTCACGCCGAGATTGCGGATAGCGATGAGTGTCATGATCGTTCTCTGGTCTTGACCGGGAGTGGGGCATCCGGGGCATCAGCCATCACGGAATTGCGCCTTTCAGGCCCGGGACGTTACAGAAATGCGCGCGCAGCTTGGGATATGGCGCCGCATTGGCCACGAAGGGCAGACCAGGAAGAGATGTCGAGAAACGGTCTCTGGTCAGCCCTGCAAACGCATTTGCAGGGCGTCGACGGGACCACGCTGGCGATGATGCCGGAAGTAAGTTTGCATAGCGTGATCCTCCTTTCTCGAATGGGTTGCAGGATGGAAATACCATTGCCGGCAAAATGAGGCAAGGGAGGCGGCGTCAGAGGGATGCAGGAAGCAATGTTGCGGCGTGCTTCGAGGTTACGCCCTCTCGGGCTTCGCACCCCAGCATGTGGGACGTTGGAGGATGCCGCGCTCATCACCGCAGGCGCGAGAGGTGCGCGCCGCCCCCAAGAGCCTCATACTGAGGCGGCCCGAAGGACGAGACGGGTGCGCTGGCGGGCGGATGCAAGAAGCAGCGCCGAACGTGTCCTCGAGGCTACATCGGAGGATGCCGCGCTCTCATAGCCGGGTAGGGAATGGAAGGCGCCGCTGGCGGAGGGCACTGCCCCCTGAAATCACCCACCCGCATCGCCGCGCGGCAATTGCAGCCGCCGCGTCACGCCGATGTTTTGGAGAAACGTCTGGTCATGGCTGACGACGATGAGCGCCCCGTCATAAGCACGCAGCCCGGCCTCGACCGCGGATATCGAGTCGATGTCGAGATGGTTGGTGGGCTCATCGAGGATTAGCAGCGGCGGCGGCGCGGCGCCGAGCGTGCAGGCAAGGCCGGCGCGCAGCAATTGGCCGCCGCTGAGGGTCGAAACCGTCTGCAATGCCGCATCGGCCCTGAACATGAAGCGGGCAAGTGCTGCCCTACATGTGTTTTCGTCCGCTTGCGGATTGATCCGGCGGAAATTGTCGCGGATCGAGGCCGACGGATCGAGAAGGCCGACCTTCTGATCGAGCATGGCGAAACCGGTCATCACCGCCACCGTGCCGGCCCAGGCTTTCAACTCGCCGGTGATGAGCGCGAGCAAGGTCGTCTTGCCCGAGCCGTTCGGTCCGCTGACGGCGATGCGTTCCGGTCCCGTCACGTCGAAGGACAGATCGGCGATGACGGGTTCATCAGGCTGATAGCCTGCCGTCGCGCCATCGATCTTCAGCACGATCTTGTTTGCCGGCAGCCCCGTCGGCGGCAGGCTCATCGATAGCGGCTGCAGGATCTCGATCTTCTCGCGCGCCGCTTTTGCTTCCTCCAGCGCCTCGGTGCGCCGGCGTTCCGCCAGCCGGGCATTGTCGCCGCCGGTCGTCTCGCTCCGCTCCTTCATGCCGCCGAGCAGGATGCGGGGGATGCCGCCCTTGGCCGCCTTCTTCCGCCCGGCGCTGTCCCGGTGCGCCTGGCGTTCCACCGTAGCCTGCGTCTTCCTTGCGACCTCGGCCATGCGCTTTTCGGCATCGGCGAGGTCATGTTCGGCTGCCGTAAGCTCCAGCGCCTTGCGCTCGCGATAATGGCTCCAGTTGCCGCCGTAACGCGTCGCGCCGAGCGAGGTCAGTTCAACGATCTGATCGACGCTTTCGAGCAATTCCCGGTCATGGCTGACGATGACGGCGCCGGCACGCCAGCCTGAAATCAACGCGATGACGGCCTCGCGGCCCTTTCGGTCGAGATTGTTTGTGGGTTCGTCGAGCAGCAGGAAATCCGGCTCGCTGAAGATGAGCGCGGCAAGCGCGGCCCGTGTACGCTGCCCGCCGGAGAGTGCGGCAAGCAGCGTTTGCGGCTCCGCGTCGAGTCCGGTTCGGTTGAGCGCGGCGGCGATGCGGGCCTCCAGCGACCAGTCCGCCGAGGCAAGCTCGTCGGCCGTTGCCTCGCCGGCTTCGGCACGACGCAGAAGCTTGAGCGCGGCGGCCACGCCGAAGAGATCGGCGATGGTTTCGTCAGCCGCGACCTGAACGCTCTGGCGCAGCACCCCGAGGCGGCCATTGATCGATATCGATCCGGAAAGCGGCCTGATATCGCCGGTGACAAGCTTCAGCAGCGTCGTCTTGCCGACGCCGTTGCGCCCGACGAGACCGCTGCGGTCTCTGCCGAAACTTAAATCGAGATCGGAAAAAAGCGGCCGCCCCTCAGGCGTGGCCCAGGAAATTTGCGAGAGAGTGATGGATGCAGGCATGGTTATGGATTTCCCCGTTGGCAAGGCGAATTGGCATTGCGATCGAGTTGAAATCCATTGCGGCACACATCCTGTTGAAATGGTCGATGGCGGGGAATTTAGGGAAGAAAGGCCGAAGGTTCAAGGCAGGGCAGGTATTCAGGGTGGTCGCGATCGTGCCAGCCTTACACCGGGGCAAAGGAATGGGAATTCGGCGCCCCCTCATCAGCCTTCCGGCATCGATGCGGGTGAACCTCGCGTCTCACCCGTCTTTCGAAGCACAGAGAGGAGGTCGCGACACGTCCCCTTCTCCCCTCGGGGAGAAGTGGCCCGAAGGTCGGATGGGGCTCGGCGCGGACTCTACCGCTTCAAGCTCCCCAATATCCCGCGCACCAATGCCCGACCGACCTGGGTAGCGACCGTTCGCGCGACGCTCTTCATCGCCGCTTCGACCACCGTTTCCCGCTGGTAGCCCGATCGGCCGCGCGACTGCCCGTGGCCCTGGCGGTTGTCGTCATCGCCGCCGAAACCCGGCAGGTTCCAGCCGGAGGTCGTGCCTGGCTGCTCTGCCGTTTCTTCCTGCGCCCGCTTGGCGGCCTCGGCTTCCGCCGCCTTTTTAGCGCGCGCCGCAAGCATTTCGAAGGCGGATTCACGGTCGACGTCTTCGTCATAGATCCCGAGAACCGGGCTCCTGTCCATGACCTGCTGGCGTTCGCTGTCGGTCAGCGGGCCCACGCGGCCGGACGGCGGCCGGATCAGCGTGCGCTCGACGATCGACGGCGCGCCCTTGGCTTCCAGCGTCGAGACCAGCGCCTCGCCGGTACCGAGATTGGTGATGACGGTGGCGCAGTCGAAGGCAGGGTTCGGGCGGAAGGTCTCGGCGGCCGTCTTCACCGCCTTTTGCTCGCGCGGCGAATAGGCGCGCAACGCATGCTGGGCGCGGTTGCCGAGCTGGGCGAGCACCGTTTCCGGCACGTCGAGCGGGTTCTGCGTCACGAAATAGACGCCGACACCCTTGGAGCGGATTAGCCGCACCACCTGCTCGACGCGCTCGACCAAGACCTTCGGTGCATCGTTGAAGAGCAGATGCGCTTCGTCGAAGAAGAAGACCAGCTTCGGCTTGTCGGGATCGCCGACCTCCGGCAGTTCCTCGAACAGCTCCGACAGCAGCCAGAGCAGGAAGGTGGCGTAAAGGCGCGGGTTCATCATCAGCTTGTCGGCGGCAAGCACCGAGATCTGACCATAGCCGTTATTGCTGGTGCGCATGATGTCCGTGATCTTCAGCGCCGGCTCGCCGAAGAAATGCTCCGCACCCTGCTGTTCGAGAACGAGCAGCGCCCGCTGGATCGAGCCGACCGAGGCCTTGGAGATCAACCCGTACTGGGTAGAAAGCGCAGTGGCGTTCTCGCCCATATAGTTGAGCAGCGAGGTGAAATCCTTAAGGTCGAGCAGCGGCAGCCCGGCCTGGTCGGCGATCTTGAAGGCGATGTTGATGACGCCTTCCTGCGGTTCGGAGGCATCCATCAGTCGGGAGAGCAGCAGCGGCCCCATCTCGGCGACGGTGGTGCGTACCCTGTGGCCCTTCTGGCCGAACAGATCCCAGAAGATCACCGGAAACAGGTCGAATTCATAGTCGGCAAAGCCGATCTGCTCGGCCCGTTTGGTGAGGAAGTCCTTGGGTTCGCCCTTGGCGGCGATGCCGGAAAGATCGCCCTTGATGTCGGCCGCAAACACCGGCACGCCGGCCCGGGAAAAGCCTTCCGCCAGCACTTGCAGCGTCACCGTCTTGCCGGTGCCGGTGGCGCCGGTGACGAGGCCGTGGCGGTTGCCGAATTTCAGGTCGAGATATTCCGGCTTGTTGATGCTATCGTCGGGATTGCGGCTCGCGCCGATGAAAATCTTGCCGTCCTCGATCATCCGCAACTCTCCCTTCGGCGCCCGCGCCATTTGTTGAGAAGGCTTGGGCTTGCGCCGCCTTCATCGAACCATCGTTTCACTGTTATAAGCAGGCGGAAGCATGCGGACAACTGTTTGCATGGAAAGCAAAACCGCCGTTTGAAAGCGCAGCTTGAGTTGCGATCGAACTTCGAATAACGTTGACGTTAACGTCAAAAGGAGGCTGACATGAATGAAATTGTAACCCAGATCGCCGATCGCGTGGGTATTGCGCCGGATCTGGCCGAAAAGGCGCTCGGCATGATGCTCGGCTTCCTGCAGCGCGAGGCGGCAGACGGCCCAGTCGCGCGGATGATCGAGGCGATCCCCGGCGGCGCTGATCTCGTCGCCCAGTTCAACGGCGCCGGTGCCGGCGGTGGCGGCCTGCTTGGCGGGCTGATGAGCTCTCTCGGCGGTGGCGGCATCATGGGCCTCGGCCAGCAGCTGATGGGCGAGGGCCTCGGCATGGGCGAGATCACTTCGCTCGCCAAGGAAACCATCGCCATTGCCAAGCAATATGCCGGCGAAGAGGTCGTCGACGAAGTCGTCGCCTCGGTTCCGGGGCTCAGCCAGTTCGTTTGAACGTTGGCGGAACAGAGGAGCCTCGCGGTATTCGCTGCGAGGCTTTTCTATTTGTCAGCGCCCCGAAGGAGAGCTGCATGACCGTCTGGCGCCCGCCGCAGCAGATCAGAGTGAAAGTGATCGGCCTCGCCTGGAGGCAAGATCGGCTGCTCGCCGCGGAAGTGGAGGATGACGGCGGCCGCATCAAGGGCATTCGCCCGCTCGGCGGCTCGATCGAATTCGGCGAAACGCGCGAACAGGCCCTGCACCGCGAAATCCGGGAGGAGCTCGAAACGGCGATCCGCATCGTCGGCCCCTGGCATCTGCTCGAAAACATCTTCGAGCATCATGGCGTGACCGGTCACGAATTCATCTTCGCCGCCGATATCGAGCTGGCCGAGAAAACCCTCTACGATCGTGACGAAATCCGCTATTCCGAGCTGGACGAGACAGCGGCGATGGCGCGCTGGTTCGGCCGCGACACGGTGCGCGATGCCGGCCTCGATCTTTATCCGACAGGCCTCGAGACGGTGCGGTCACGCTGGCGCGATTAAGCCCGAGCAGGCGTTTCCCCGCAGCCGGTAGTCTGTTCGCCAAACTTTGATCGCCGACGCCCGTTCCGTTGGGAACAAGCAAAGCCGGATCGCTGTTTCTGTCTCATCGCCGACACCAGAAGGAACAGCATCATGCGCAGGTTTATTGCAGCAACGTCGATTGCTCTCCTCAGCCTCTCCACGCCGGTCCTCGCCCAGTCGAACATGGGCATGGATGCCAGCGGCCGGATCGACGGCACGCCGCCGCTGGGTACGTCGCCGGGCGCCGAGACACAAAGGGGGCTGGTCATCCCGCTCGATTCGATCGAAACCGGCAGCATCGACAACGGCGCCCCGAGCGGCCGCGTCGACTGGGCGCGCTGCCCGCCGCCCAAGGCCCGGGGCGCGCTGGCCACCGAAGGCGGCAAAAGCGGCGCCTCCGTCAGCCCCGCATGCCGTGAAGGTCGATAAAGGGGAAGGGCGCTATTTGCCGTTCTTCGCCTCGCTGTGCAGGATGACGCCGAGTTCATGCCATTTGCGTCCGTCGCGCTCGATGAGGCGGTCGGCGCAGGCCGGCCCCATGCTGCCCGGGGCGTAAGTCTCGGGCATGCTCTCGTCCTTTGCCCAGATGTCCAGGAAGGGCTGCACCGCCGCCCAGCCGGCCTCGATGCCGTCGGCGCGCTGGAAGAGCGTCTGGTCACCGATGAAGAGGTCGTAGAGCAGCGATTCATAGCCTGTGGTCTTGCCGATATCGAACTTGTCGGCATAGCGGAAGTCGAGGGAAACCGGCGTGGTATCGACCGAAAGCCCCGGCGACTTGATCGAGATCTCCATGCTCATGCCCTCATCCGGCTGAACCTGGATCACTAGCCGGTTCGGCGGCAGGCGGCGATTGACCTCGGTCTCGCGGAACTGCGCGAAGGGCACCGGCTGGAAGGTGATGACGATCTCGGTGTCGCGCGCCGTGAGCGCCTTGCCGGTTCTCAGATAGAAGGGTACGCCCGCCCAGCGCCAGGTATCGGCATAGAGCTTCAGCGCCACATAAGTCTCGGTTCGGCTGTCCGGCGAGACGTCATTGGTGTCGCGATAGGCAGGAAGCTCGACGCCGTTGAGCCGGCCGGCCGTATAGGCGCCGCGCACGCCGTGCGTTTTTGCCTCCTCTGGCGTGTAGATGCGCAGCGCCTTCAGCACCTTGCTTTTCTCGTTGCGGATCGCTTCGGCGTCGAAGCTGTTCGGCGGCTCCATGGCGATCATCGCCAGCAGCTGGAAGAGATGGTTCGGCACCATGTCGCGCAGCGCGCCTGTGGCATCGTAGAATTTGCCGCGGCTGCCGACATCGACGATCTCGGTGGCGGTGATCTGCACATGATCGATATAGCGGCTGTTCCACAGTGACTCGATTATCATATTGGCAAAACGCGCCGTCATCAGGTTCTGCACCGTCTCCTTGCCGAGGAAATGGTCGAGCCGGTAGACTTGGCTTTCCTCGATCTGGGCGAGGATCTGGGCATTCAGCGCCCGTGCCGAGGCAAGGTCGGTGCCGAATGGCTTCTCGATGGCGACACGGCGGAAGGTGCCATCCTTCTCGTCGGTCAGGCCATGGGCGGCGAGCTTCTCGACGATCGAACCGAAGAAGGACGGCGGCACGGCAAGATAGAAGGCGGCATTGGCATCCGGCCCCAGACGCTTGCCGATCTCGAGGAAAATTTCGTCCTTGGTGAAATCACCCGATGTGTAGCTTATGCGCCGGCGCAGGCTCTCCCAGGCTTCGTCCTTGACCGACTGCTCATCGGCGTTGAGGTGGTTGAGGAATGCGTCGAGCCGCCCGCGCAGGAATTCATCGTCGCCCGGCTCGATGCCGATGCCGAGAATACTGAGATCCTCACCGACGAGGCGCTGGCGCGTCAGGTTGATGATCGCCGGCACCAGGAGGCGGCGCGTCAGATCGCCCGTGGCGCCGAAGATGACGAGGGTGACCGGCGGGGTGGGGGCAGCGTTCATGTGTCATCTCCGAGATTTGTGTCCGACTATAAAGCCTGCCGCTTCCGCCGCAACATAGGCGGCGAGGGGTAACAGGCATTTGACATTACGGGCCAGCAGTGCCCAGACCCGCTGGTTGCGAGAGGTGTGCAATGTCATGGTTGGCGCCCGATCAATTAAACAGCCCTCAGTTATGGACGAGCGAAGCATAGAACCAGTCGATGAAGACACGGACGATCGGCGTCGCATGAGCCTCGGTTCGGCATGCCACATAGACCGCGTCGTTGGCCGGAACCGTAAGGTCGAATGGCGCGATCAGCTCGCCCCGTGCGATCATGTGCGCGGTGGTGATATTGTCGCCGAGCGCCACGCCATGGCCGTGCATGGCCGCCTCGATCGACAGGCGCGCGTCGCTCATCATGTGCTGGCGCGCCGGCATCGCAACGCCGGCGGCCGCAAGCCAGGTGTTCCATTCATTGCCGCGATCGGCGTTCAGGAGCATGTGGTCGCGCAGATCGCGCAGGGAACGCAGCGGCCGCCTGTTCATGAGTGCCGGGCTGACGACAGGGAAGAGCTCCATCCGGCTCCACAGGCGCGACCAATAATTGGGCCAATTGCCGCTGCCGTAGAGAATGCACAGGTCGACATCCGGGGAGCTCAGATTGTTCGGGTCATTCGAGGCGCGCAGGTCGAGCTGGATGTCGGGATATTGATCGGTGAACTCCTGCAGCCGCGGCATCAGCCAGAGCGACAGCACTGCCGCAACGCAGGTCACCCGTAGCGTGCCGCCGGTCGCTGGCCGGGTCATCGCGGCTTTCGCTGCTGCGATCTCCGAAAACGCGTTGGAGACGACCGGCATCAACAATGCGCCCTGGCTTGTCAGCTTCAGCCATTTGCCGCCGCGCTCGAACAGGCGCACGCCGAGAGATTCCTCCAATGTGCGTATCTGATGGCTGATAGCGCCGTGGGTGACATTCAGCTCGCGGCTCGCGGCGGAAACCGATCCATGACGGGCAGTGGCCTCAAAGGCGCGTAGCGGGTTGAGTGGCGGAAGGCGGCTGGACATGATGGACCTGTGAGAAAAACTCGCACGAAACTGCATATTAATATCAATTGATTTTCCAGCAAGCTTGCCGTTCAATGATCGAAAGAAGCCATCGGGACTCTGCCGCAGAGCTGCAGCCGAGGACGACTGAATTCCATATCTGATAGCAGCATCATCGCACTCGAGAAGGCCGCCATGTCCTGGAATGAAACCAAGCTTTCCGAACTCCGAACCAAATATGGCGAGAGCCACGGCGGGGAGCTGCACGACCCCGAGTTCCGCAAGGTGGCCGAGAAGATCTTCAACAAGAGCGGCACCCGGCTCGCGCCCTATTCAGGCATCCCGACATTCCTCTCCGCCCCGCTCATGCAGGTCGACAACGAAAACCCGGACTTCGGCGACTTGCAGGTGGCGATCCTCGGCGTGCCGATGGATCTTGGCGTGACCAATCGCCCGGGCTCGCGCTTCGGGCCGCGCGCGCTACGCGCCATTGAGCGCATCGGGCCTTACAATCACGTGCTCGGCTGCGCGCCGGTTCAGGAACTGCGCGTGGCAGACATTGGCGACGTGGCGTTTCAGAGCCGCTACCGGCTGGAATTGTCGCACGAGGATATCGAAAAACGCGTGGCGCAGATCGTGGCGGCAGGCGTTCTGCCGCTCTCCGTAGGCGGCGACCACTCGATCACTCATCCGATTCTGCGCGCCGTCGGCAAGGAACGGCCAGTCGGCATGATCCATATCGACGCCCATTGCGATACCGGCGGCGCTTACGATCTGACCAAGTTCCACCACGGCGGCCCGTTCCGCAACACGGTGCTGGACGGTGTGCTCGACCCGACGCGCGTGGTTCAGATCGGCATTCGCGGCTCGGCCGAGTATCTCTGGGAGTTTTCTTACGCCTCGGGCATGACGGTGATCCATGCCGAGGAGATCTCAGCGATCGGCATCCCTGCGATTATCGAAAAGGCGAAGGCCGTCATCGGCGACGGGCCGACCTATCTTTCCTTCGATATCGACAGCCTGGATCCGTCCTTCGCCCCGGGCACCGGCACGCCGGAGATCGGTGGGTTCACCACCCGCGAAGTCCTTGAGCTGATACGCGGCTTCAAGGGCGTGAACCTGGTCGGCGGCGATGTCGTCGAGGTCGCGCCGCAGTATGACGCGACCACCAACACGGCTCATGCGGGCGCGCAGATGCTGTTCGAAATATTGAGCCTGATGGTGTTCAGCCCGGCAATCCGCCGCGCAGCCTGACGGCCTTGGCCGCAGCTCAAGGCGGCCCGGAATGACAAGAAGGCTGCAAAGGCCTCGATTTAATTGACAGAGGGAAGCGGCGGCGCCGCATCGGTGAGGAGAATGACCATGACGAAGTTGACAATGAACCGCCGCACCGTGCTCGGCGTCGGCATCGGTGCGGGCGTTGCCATGCTGGCAATGCCGCATGTGCTGCGCGCCCAGGACAAGTCGCTGAAGGTCGGCGTTTATGGCGGCTACTTCAAGAACTCGTTCGACAAGAACATCTTTCCGGAGTTCACCAAGGCAACCGGCATCGCAGTTGAATCCATCGCAGAGCCGACCGGCGAGGCCTGGCTGGTGCAGATGCAGCAGGCAGCCCAGGCAGGCCAGGCGCCGGCAGACGTTTCGATGATGTCGCAGGTGGCGATGCGCAAGGGGCAGGCCACAGAACTATGGGCTCCGCTCGACATTGCCAAGATCAAGAATTCCAGCAATCTGCTTGAGCGCTTCATCAACAAATATCCGGATGGCCGGGTTGCCGGCATCGGGGCAGTCTCGTGGTTCATCACGCTGGTAACCAACACCGATGTTTACAAGGAAGCGCCGACAAGTTGGACCGCACTGTGGGATCCCGCCAATGCCGACAAGCTTGGTCTGCTGGCACTCGTCTCCAACTCATTCCTGCTCGATGTGACGGCAAAGACCTATTTCGGCGGCGCACAAGCGCTCGACACCGAGGAGAACATCCTCAAGGTGTTCGCCAAGCTGGCCGAGCTGAAGCCGAATGTCCGCCTGTGGTATCGCGACGAGGCGCAGTTCGAACAGGCGCTAAAGTCGGGCGAAATCCCGATGGGACAGTATTATCATGACGTGACCGGCCTCGCCGCCGCGGACGGCCAGCCCGTTCGCTCGACCTTCCCGAAGGAGGGCGGCATTCAGGACGCAGGCTCCTGGGCGCTGTCGAAGGCGTCGAAGAAGACGGAAGAGGCGCATATCTTCATCGACTATATGTGTCAGCCGTCTGTCCAGGCTGTGCTGTCACGCAAGGTAGGCACGTCGCCAACGGTCAAGCGCGAAACGACCGACCTGAACGAGAAGGAATTTGCGGCGGTTTCTTCCGACATCGAACCGATTATTCCGCATTACGACATGTACACCTCCAAGGCCGACTGGCTGAACGAGAAGTGGACGGAAATGATCGCCGGCTGACACTGATCGTTCTTTCGCGGGCCTCGTCGGGGGCCCGCCCATCCGGTTAGGAAGAGGCATATGTCGGGACTCACGCTACAGAATATCGTCAAGGAATTCGGCGCCTTTCGCGCCGTCGACAATGTCGACCTGACGGTGCCGCACGGCGCGTTCGTCTGTCTGCTCGGCCCTTCCGGCTGCGGCAAGACAACCTTACTGCGCATGATCGCAGGTCTCGATCTGCCGACAGCGGGCCGCGTCACGCTCAATGGAAACGACATCACCAGGACGCCGACGCACCAGCGCGAGCTTGGCATGGTCTTCCAGTCGCTGGCGCTGTTCCCGCACCTGACTGTTGGCGAGAATATCGCCTATCCACTGCGCATTCGCGGCCGTTCCAAGGAAGAGCAGGCGAAGCGGGTCGAAGAGCTGCTGGCGATGATCTATTTGCCGGGTTACGCCGATCGCGCCGTGTCGAAACTCTCTGGCGGCCAGAGGCAGCGCGTCGCGATCGCAAGGGCACTGGCGATTTCGCCAAAACTCTTCCTGCTCGACGAGCCGCTATCGGCGCTCGACGCCAAGTTGCGCGAAGCCATGCAGGTGGAGCTCCGCCAGCTTCATCAGCGGCTCGGCATCACCACGATTGCCGTGACGCACGACCAGCGTGAGGCGATGACCATGGCCGATACGGTCGTGGTCATGAACGGCGGTCAGATACGCCAGGCGGCGTCGCCGACCGAAATTTATCGTCGACCGGCAGACAGCTTCGTCGCTGATTTCATCGGCCAGACAAATCTGGTCGAAGCCAGGCGAGAGGGCGGCGCGGTCAATATACTGGGGCAGCCAGTCACCGCCCTGTCGCTGTCGGCGGGCGTCGAGCGCGCCACGCTCTCGATCCGGCCGGAAGATGTACGCCTGGGCCCGCCGAAGGCCGGTGCACTGACGGGCGAGGTCACCTTTGTGCGCGATCTGGGCGGGGTCATCGAAACCTTTGTCAATGTCGGCGGTCAGCAGTTCATTGCGGTCTCTACGCCGCGCGAGCGCCCTGACGTCGCGGTGGGTCAGAAGGTGGGTATTGCGCTCACCGACAAGGACTGCGTGGTGCTCGAGCAATGAGACGCGATGCCCCGCGGACGCTTGGCGACTATGCCCCACTAGCCTTCCCGGCGATCATGCTGATCGTCTTCTTTGTCGTGCCTTTCGGCACGATGATTTCCGTCAGCTTCTTCAAGCGCCAGCAGGGCGGCTTCTACACGCCTGATTTTGTCTTCGACAATTATGTCCGCTTCCTCTCGGCCTTCTTCGGCGGCGTGCTCAGCTTCTCGCTGATCCTTGCGATTGCGGTGGCCGTTATGTGTGTCGTTCTGGCCCTGCCTTTCACATATCTGCTGATCCGGATGAAGCGGAGCACCCAGGTGGTCTGGCTGGTCGCACTCCTTTCGATCCTGTCCCTGTCCGAGGTAATCATCGGTTTCGCCTGGTCGACGCTGTTTTCGCGCACGGCCGGCATCACCAACCTGTTCGTGTGGCTCGGCCTCATGCAGCAACCAGTCGCCCTAACGCCGAGCGTCGGCGCCGTATTCACCGGCATGGTCTATCAGGCCTTCCCCTATACGGTCCTGGTGCTCTACCCGGCGCTGGTGCGGCTTGATCCAACCCTGTCTGAGGCCGCGCGCACGCTCGGCGCTTCGCCTGTCAAAGCCTTCTTCACCGTTGTAGTGCCGGCGCTGCGCGATACGATCGTCGCCACGCTGATCATGGTCTTCATCTTCGCGCTCGGGTCCTATCTGTTGCCGCAACTGCTCGGCCGCCCGCAGCACTGGACGCTTTCCGTGCACATTACCGACCAGGCGATCTATCAATCGAACATGCCCTTCGCGGCTGCGATGGCGGTGTTCCTGGTGTTGGTGACGCTGGGCCTTGTCGCGCTGACCCTTCTCGTTGGCCGCCGGGGAGGGGCCCTCGCATGACCATTCTCCGCAACGTTTTTTTCGGGCTGGTCGGGCTGTTTCTGGCTCTGCCGCTGATCGTCGTCGCCGGCGTGTCGGTCAACGCCAAGCAGAGCCTCACCTTCCCACCGCAAGGCTTCTCGCTCGGCTGGTACGGTCAGATCTTTCTCGACATGGAATGGCGCAACGCGCTAATCGCGTCACTTGTACTGGCGCTGTCGTCGGCGGCGCTGGCGGTGCTGATCGCCTTGCCGCTCGCCTGGTTCCTTTGGCGCCGCTACGCGCCCTGGGCCAACATCTTCCAGTTGCTTGGCGTGGCGCCCTTTACCCTGCCGCCGGTTATCACGGCGCTTGGCCTGCTGACTTTCTGGGCCACGACCGGATTTTACGGCCAGCCCTGGACGGCGGTGATCGGCCACGCCATCTTCTTCGTCACGCTGCCGCTGGTGACCATTTCGCTCGGCTTTTCGGCCATCGACCGCTCGCTCGTGGAGGCCGCCTCGACCTTGGGCGGCGATGATCGTGCCGTGTTCCGAACCGTTGTTCTGCCACTGATCTCGCCTTACATCGTGTCCGGCTATGCTTTTGCCTTTGTGCTGTCGCTCAACGAATATATCGTTGCCTACATGACGGTCGGTTTCACGCTGGAAACGCTGCCGATCAAGATCTTCAATTCGCTGCGTTACGGCTACACGCCGACCATGGCGGCGGTGACGGTCCTGTTTGTGGCGACGGCAGCGATCGTCTTCAGTCTCGTCGCACGCTTCGGCGACCTGCCGAAACTGCTGGGCGCGATGACCTCCAGCGAACCCTGATCGAGGCAATCCGTCGCCGCGACGGAACGCAAGGGCGTCCTGCTGTTTGCCTCTGCCGCCATGGGCGTCGCGGCGGCGATCATTTGATGAACATCCTGAAAGTCGCACTAACGGCAACGATGGCGCAACTGGGCTGCAGGACAGTTGAAGACTTTGCCGCGTGTGGCGCTCAAAGAAGGCAGGGCGGCGAAAACCGAGCTTAATTTCGGATGGAGAATCGCATGACTGAAGCCGTTATGATGAGCGTGGAAGCCCTGCAAAATCGAGTCCTTGCCATCTTCGAGCGCGCAGGATTGAACAAGATCCAGGCGGCGGCTCTGGCGCATGTCATCGTGGCCGGAGAACGCGATGCCTGCAAGTCGCACGGCATTTACCGCATCGAGGGTGCGCTGCGCACGGTAAAGGCCGGCAAGGTGAAGCCCGATGCCGTTCCTGCTCTCGCGCCGGATGACGGCAGCGCCATCGTCAGAGTCGATGCGCAGGGCGGTTTCGCCAATGCGGCGTTTGAACTCGGCGTACCCGCGCTGGCGGAACGCGCAACGCGGCTCGGCATCGCCGCCATGGTCATCAACGACTGCTCGCATTTCTCGGCCCTGTGGCCAGAGGTCGAGGCGGTAACCGCGCGCGGTCTGGCAGCATTGGCGATGTGCCCGAGCTATGCGACGGTTGCCCCATCCGGAGGCAGCAAGCCTCTGCTCGGCACCAATCCGTTTGCCTTCGGCTGGCCTCGCAAGGACCAGCCGCCCTATGTGTTCGATTTTGCCACTTCGGTGGCCGCCCGCGGCGAGATCGAACTGCACCGCCGCGCCGGCAAGCAACTGCCGGAAGGTTGGGCGATTGATGCTGCCGGCAATCCAACCACTGACCCGGTTGCTGCCCTCGAAGGTGCAATGATGCCCTTCGGCGGCCACAAGGGGTCCGCCATCGCCACCATGATAGAGTTGCTCGCCGGCATCATGATCGGCGATCTCACCAGCCCCGAGGTTCTAGACTACCTCGGCACGACGATCTTGGCGCCGTTCCATGGCGAACTGATCATTGCAATGTCACCCGAAGCCTTCGCCAAAGGCCGCCCCGGCGACCCATTCGCGCGCGCCGAAGTGCTCTTCGAAACGATCGTCGGACAAGGTGCGCGGCTTCCGTCGCAGCGCCGCTTCGCCGCGCGCATCCAATCGGAAGCCAAAGGTATCAGCCTGACCGCAGCTGAGATTGCCCAACTGGATGCGCTGTTGGCGGGCGGATTGGCTGCCGTTAACTAGACGAATGCACGTTGCCCGGAAATGTGCAGCGGCTCCGCGGGCAGCGACAAATTGATCGACACAAGCTGCGAAACCATTGGTGCGAGCGAGCATCCGGCCGCAGCCGGCTATTTCTTCACCGCTACCATGAAAATCCGCGGGAACCGCAGCAGCACCCGCCCGTCCGACAGCTTCGGATAGGCCCTTTCCACCCGTTCCCGATAATCGGCCAGGAATGCCTCGCGATGTCTCTCGCCGGCATGGGCGAGATAGGGCATCAGCCCGGTGCCTTTCACCCATTCGACGACCGCCGCCGCATCCGCCATCGGGTGATTGTAGATGGTGTGCCAGATATCTATGCGCGCCGCCTTGGCAATCAGCCTGGAATAATAGGCGGAGGGCGGAGCCAATGGCTGGCGGCGCACGCCCTTTTCCTCGAAGGCGGCCTTCCACGGGCCGGCATGGGCGCTCTCTTCCATCGCCAGATGCGAGGGTTCGCCGAGATTGTCGGGCATCTGCACGGCAAGAACGCCGCCTTTCGAAAGGCCGTCCATCAGCCGCTCGAAAATGTCGAGATGATCGGGAAGCCACTGGAAGACGGCATTGGCAAAGAGCAGATCGGCGGGTTCCTTCGGCTGCCAGCTGCCAAGATCCGCCTCGACGAAGGCGGTGCCGGGAAGCCGCTTGCGGGCCGCCTCGAGCATATTGACGTCGCTGTCGAGCCCGGAGACGCCTTCGGCGCCATAACGCTCGATGATGAGTTCGGTCGAATTGCCTGGCCCGCAGCCGAGGTCGACGGCGCGGCCGATGCTCTGCAGCGGCACCTGCGCCAGGAGATCACGCGCCGGTCGCGTGCGCTCGTCCTCGAATTTCACATATTGGCTGGCGGACCATGCCATGGCGTACCTCCCGATGTCAGACCACATTTCCCGTGGCGGATGCCGATCCTGTCGGTGTCCCTTCGTCGAGCTCGACGATCTCAAGGCGCCGGCTTTCACGCCGCAGACACAAGTATCTTGTCCACGCGCCTGCCGTCGAGATCGATGACTTCAAAGCGCCATCCGTCTCGCGTGAAGCTCTCACCCAGTTCCGGCAGATGTTTCAGCTCTTCCAGCACCAGGCCGGCCACAGTCTGATATTCGAGATCGTCGTCGAGCTTGAGATTCAGGAATTCGGCGAATTCGTCGATCGGCGTCCAGCCGGACACCAGGTAGGAGCCGTCGTCGCGGCGAGCGATGGCCTGCTCGTCGACCGGCCCCTCCTGCAGAGCGCCCATGATCGCTTCCAGAATGTCGCCCGACGAAACAATTCCCTCGAAATGGCCGTACTCGTCAAAAACCAGCACCATGTGTACCGACGATTTCCGGATCGCTTCGATCACATGAATGGCGGTTGAAAGGTCTGAAACCACAGGTACGTCTTGCGTCAGGGCCTTGATATCGACACTGCCGTGTTCGGACATCGAATCGTAGAAATCCTTGACCGGAAGAATGCCGATTACCTCGTCCGAACTGCCTTTTCGAACGGGCAGCCGAGACCGCTTCGTCCGGTGCAGCTGAGCGCGAATTTCGTCAAGGCTGTCGTCGATATCGATGATTTCGACGTCGCGCCGGGGCGTCATAAGCGCCCGGGCGGTGCGATCCGCCAGCCGCATGACGCCTGAAATCATCGCGGACTCTTCGCTTTCGATCACGCCCGCGGACTGCGCCTCGGCCAGAACTGTCTTGATCTCCTCGTCGGAGACGTTATCGCCGCTTTTTCCTGTCTGGCCCAGCAGCTTGAGAACCAGGTTTCCGGAGGCGTTCAGAAGCCACACGAGGGGCAGGGCGATTCTTGAAAGCACCGCCATGGCGGGTGCGACCTTCGCCGCGACTGCTTCGGGTTCCCGCAACGCGATCTGCTTCGGAACAAGTTCGCCGACGATGAGAGAGAGATAGGTGATCGCCACGACGACCGAACCGACGCCGACAGCGTCGGCAGCCGCCGCCGACATTCCCTGTGCTTCCAGCCATCCGGACAGACGGCCGCCGAGCGTGGCCCCTGAGAAGGCGCCTGAGAGAACGCCGACCAGGGTGATGCCGATCTGAACCGTGGAGAGAAAGCGGCCGGGGTTTTCGGCAAGTTTGATGGCCTGGGCCGCACCCTTGCTGCCATTGTCGGAGAGAACCTTCAGGCGGGCTGTTCGAGAAGACACGACAGCCAGCTCAGACATGGCGAGCACACCATTGAGAATGGTGAGAAACGCCACAATTCCAATTTCCAGAAACACAGGGACCCTATTCGTTATTAATCAGGCGACGCGGCGAGGCGTTCGACGAGGCTATATATACGCATCGCCGATCGTCTTCCATCGTCGTTTAAGATCGATGTCGGTTCCCTCAGTCTTTGGAAATGCCTGAGACGGCAAGCGCGAACCAGGCGGAAGGTCTCATCACGCCGCCAGGATGGTAATCCCATAGGCATTGGCGGCCGCCGTCATGCGGGCGATGGTTTCCCCCGAAGGGCTGGTCTGCGGTGGCTCGCTTGCGCCTTCCGCTTCGATGAATTCAGCCATGTCGCGATCGACGACAGCGGAAAACACCGCCGGAACGTTTCCGCGGTTGGCGTAGCCGTGCACCATGAAGGGCGCGATGGTGACGATGTCGCCGGCGCCGGCCTCGATCTCCTCGGGGCCGTTGTCGGTCAGCCGCCAGATCGTCAGGCATCCCTCAAGGATGCGGAACACCTCAGGGCCTGCATGAGCATGTTTCGGGGTCCGGCTGCCTGATGGCACGGTGACGTCGAAGACGTTGAGCCAGTTTCCGCGGATACGAACCCGTCGCTCGACCCGGTCGCCGAGGACGAAGAAGCGCTTTGCGTCGTCGCTGGCATGCGTTTTCACAAATGAGTTGGACATCATGTCTCCTTCTTCTTGATTTTTGTTTGCGCGGCAGCCGTTAAAGCTTGCCGCCGCCTTTGACAACAGCCCTGTCGTCGTGGCTGGCGACGATCTCCGTCGGCAAGCCGGCGACGGCGATATCGGTGCCGCCGGCCATTTTCGCAAGGCCCGCCGGCTGCGACAAATATGCGGAGGCCGCATTTCCGGCCGCCCGCGCCTAATTCCGGCGACACAGAAGAGGCGCACAGAACGCGGCGGCTGTTCCGGCCGTCCGACGCCACTGGAGCCTCGGCGAAGGCTCGATCCATTGGCGCGCGCTCTTTGCAGTCCGAAGGACGGGCGAGACCCGCGGCTCGCCCAGGCTGGTGCCCGAAGGGTCGGATGAGGGGGCCACACGGCAAATCCTATCTATTGCTCTTCGCTTGCGCTCAGCGCATCGCGGCTTCGCCGCGCACCCCCTCATCTGCCTGCCGGCACCTTCTCCCCGCTGGGGAGAAGAGGCGTGTAGCACTCGCCTGCTTCCCTCTTCAGTCGGAGGAAGAGATAAACGCCGTTTTCTGCCTCCCGTGCTTGCCACAGGCGAGAGGCCGGACTTCTCTCACGAAAACTGCGTGATGACGCTGATTCCCGTCCCCTCCGCCTTGTCGAGCACCATCAGCGCCGGCACGGCCTCCTCGAGGCTGATGCGCCGTCCGATCAGTTTCTGCGGGGCGATCTTGCCGGCTGCCAGCATCGACAGCATGGCGTCGTAGCGCCAGGCCTGTATGCCGTGGCTGCCGTAGATCTCCAGCTCGTTGCTGATCACTTGAGCCATCGGGATTTGCGGCGTCGCGTGCTCGGCAAGCATCAGCCCCACCTGCACGTGACGTCCGCGGCGGCGCAGGTTCTTGATCGAGTTGAAGCAGGTGGTGGGATGGCCGAGCGCGTCGATCGAGACATGCGCGCCGCCCTTGGTGATCTCGCGCACCGCCTCGGCCACGTCGGCAACGCTTGAGGCATTGACCGTCGCCACCGCCCCGCAGCCGCGCGCGAAGGCGAGTTTCTCCTCCGATATGTCGATGCCGATCGCATTGGCGCCGAGCGCAGTGGCGATCATGATCGCCGACAAGCCGACGCCGCCGCAGCCATGCACGGCGATCCATTCGCCGGGTCCGGTGCGCGCATGGTCGGCGACGGCGCGAAACGAGGTGGCGAAGCGGCAGCCGAGGCTTGCCGCCGTCGCATCGTCGATCGTATCCGGCAGATGCACCAGATTGGTGTCGGCATAGTCGATCGCCACATATTCGGCAAAGGAGCCCCAATGGGTGAAGCCCGGCTGGAACTGGTTCGGGCAGATCTGCTGGTTGCCGGAGTGGCATTCGCTGCAATGGCCGCAGCCGGAAACGAAGGGCACGGTCACCCGGTCGCCCACCTTGAAGCGCATCACGCCGCGGCCGGTGGCGACGACTTTTCCGGCAAGCTCGTGCCCCGGCACGTGCGGCAGGCGGATATCGGGATCGTGCCCCATCCAGCCGTGCCAGTCGCTGCGGCAGAGCCCGCTGGCGCCGACCGCTATGACGACGCCATCCTCTGTCGGCGTCGGATCGGGGAGGGTGCGGATTTCGGGGGCCTGCTCGAATGCTTCGTAATACATGGCTTTCACCGGCGTCCTCCTTCACGTCTCTCCGCTCAAGCGTCCATGATGCCATGCGGCGGGCAGCCATTCCAACAGAGATTCCATCATTTTTGCTGATGCACCCATCGCCGACGCCGCAGTCGTCGCGCACGAATATTGCGGCCCGGCGCCATCCCCCGGCATTTTCTTGCTTCCGTATTTGCGGCCGGGATTTGTCCTTGACCCGGCTCGCCGCCAAGGCTTTTGCTTTCCCGGATATGCAAGGGAGAGCAGCAATGGCCGTCGATACATCACCGCGTTCCACCACCTGGACTCACGTCGATGGGGAATGGCTTCCCGGCAATCCGCCGCTGATCGGGCCGACCTCGCATGCCATGTGGCTCGGCTCCACGGTATTCGACGGCGCCCGCTGGTTCGACGGCATCGCCCCGGATCTCGATCTGCACTGCCAGCGCATCAACCGCTCGGCGCTCGCCATGGGCCTGAAGCCGGTGAAGTCGGCCGAGGAGATCGCCGCGCTCGCCTGGGAAGGCGTTGGCAAATTCGACGGCGCGACGGCGATCTACATCAAGCCGATGTATTGGGGCGAACACGGTTCGCCCGGCAGCATCGTCTCTGTCGACGCGGCATCGACCCGCTTCGCGCTCTGCCTGTTCGAGGCGCCGATGGGGCGTCATGGCGGCAGCAGCCTCACCGTTTCGCCCTATCGCCGCCCGTCGCCGGAAACGGCGATGACCGAGGCGAAGACCGGTTCGCTCTATCCCAATAGCGGCCGCATGATCGCCGAAGCCCGCAGCCGCGGCTTCGATAATGCTCTGGTGCGCGACCTGAACGGCAATGTCGTCGAGACCGCCTCTTCAAACGTCTTCATGGTCCGCGACGGCGTGGTGATGACTCCGGCCGCCAATCGCACCTTCCTCGCCGGCATCACCCGCGCCCGCGTCATCGGCCTGCTCCGCAAGGCCGGTTTCGACGTCGTGGAAGCAACCCTGGCCGTCGAGGATTTCCTGGCCGCCGATGAAATCTTCACCACCGGCAACTATTCCAAAGTCGTCGGCGTCACCCGCCTCGACGACCGCGATTTCCAGGAAGGCCCCGTCACCCGCAAGGCGTTGGAGCTCTACATGAACTGGGCCCACGGAAGAAGCGAAAGTGAAGAGTGAGCAGCGGCCCCGCGGAGAGGGAGCAATCGATCCAGTGAATCGATTGCAACGACGAACGCGGAGCGCAAGCGCAGGGCCGGCGCGATCCCGCCGGCAGAATTGAGATCGGGATACACCCCCTCTGCCCTGCCGGGCATCCGCCACAAGGAGGGAGATCGGATGGGCGCGATGGCTTCCCTAAACAACGGGCCGTCATGAGCCGTAAATGGAAGGCGAGGCATGGCTTCCTGCCAATCTCCTCCCTTGCGGGGGAGATGCCCGGCAGGGCAGAGGGGGCGGCTACACCCGCGCCCCTCACGTCATCCACTTCCGATGCTCCGCAAATCTCTCCGCCAAGAGATCGATGAACAGCCGCACCTTGGTCGGCAGGTGGCTGCGGTTGGGATAGACGGCGTTGATGTTGAATTCCACCGGCCGGTAGTCCGGCATGATCTTCACCAGCCGCCCTTCGGCGATGTCGTCGAACACGACGAAGCTTGGCGCCAGGAAGATGCCTTTTCCGTTCAGCGTCAGGAAACGCAGCATCTCCGCGCTGTTGGAGACGACATTACCGCCGATCTTGACGCTCTCCTTGCTGCCGTCGCCATCCTCGAAGCGCCATTCGTCGCCAAAGGGGTAATAGGCATATTGCAGGCAATTATGATCAGCAACCTCGGCCGGCTTCGTCGGCATCGGATGGTTTTCGGCATAAGCCGGTGAGCAGACGAGCATATGGCGCCAGGGCGTCAGCTTGCGGGCGATGAGCGAGGAGTCCGGCGGCGGCACGGTGCGCATCACCAGATCGTAGCCATCCTCGATCATGTCGACCATCCCTTCGCCGACGCTGAAATCGAGCGAGATCGACGGATAAAGCTCCATGAACTCGCTCACCACAGGCAGCAGGAAACGCACGATGGCGCCGCTGGTATAGACCTTCAGCGTGCCGCGAGGTGTCGTGCTCAGCGCGCTCGCCGTGCGGTCCGCCTCATCGAGTTCGGCGAGGATCTGCGACGAGCGCTCATAATAATATTTGCCGGTTTCGGTGAGGCTGACCTTGCGCGTCGTGCGGTTGAGCAGCCTGACACCGAGCCGCTCCTCCAGCGATTGCACATGATTGCCGACCATGGTGACGGACATGTTGAGCCGGCGCGCGGCAGCGGAAAAACCGCCGCATTCCACCACCCGGCCGAAGACTGCAAGGCTTGTCAGCCGATCCATATCGCCCTCGGATTATCCGCTGAGAGTTGATGATCCCTCCCGATATAAGCAGATTATCAAAGTGAATGGCAGAGCGCATCTTCCCTCGCATCGAACAAGCCTCGCCGAAACGGGGCGCCAGACGAAGGAAGAGACGATGGTCGAACTACCCCGCAAGCAGGATTTCGAAATTGCCGGAGAGGCCGAGCGGATTTTGGCCGAGGCGCCGGCCGCCCAGGCGCCTGCGATGCCCGCTGCCGAAACCCCGGTTATCGCAGCGCCTGAAAAGACCGGCCGCAGCATCGTCAAGCGCGCCGTCATCGCCGCCGCGCTGCTTGCCGGCGTCGCTTTCGCGGGTGATTTCGGCCACCGCTACTGGACCGTCGGCCGCTTCATCGAATCCACCGACGATGCCTATGTGAAGGCCGATTACACCACCGTCGCCCCGAAGGTCGCCGGCTATGTCAGGCAGGTGCTGGTCAACGACAACGACGTGGTCAAAGCAGGCCAGGTGCTTGCCCGCATCGACGACCGCGATTTCCAGGCCGCACTCTCGCAGGCGAGAGCCGATCTGAAGGCGGCCGAGGCCGCCATCACCAATATCGATGCCCAGATCGCCCTGCAGCAGTCGGTCATCGGGCAGGCCAGGGCGACGATCGACGCCTCGCAGGCCTCGCTCGATTTTGCCGTCTCCGACGCCGCGCGTTCGGCCCGCCTCATCACCAGCGGTGCCGGCACCCAGTCGCGCGCCGAACAGACCCAGTCGGCCCGTGACCAGGCGGCTGCCGCCGTCGAGCGCGACCGGGCGGCCCTCGTCGCGGCTGAAAACAAGGTGCCGGTGCTCCGGAGCCAACGCGAACAGGCGGTTGCCGAGCGCGACCGGGCGGCCGCGGCTGCCCACCAGGCCGAACTCAACCTGTCTTACACCGACATCGTCGCCGCCGTCGACGGCACGGTCGGCGCCCGCTCGATCCGCGTCGGCCAGTATGTCACTTCAGGCACCCAGTTGATGGCCGTCGTGCCGCTGCACGCAGTCTATGTCGTCGCCAATTTCAAGGAAACGCAGCTGACCTATGTCCGTCCCGGCCAGTCGGTCGAGATCAAGGTCGACAGTTTTCCCGATATATCGATCAAGGGTCATGTCGACAGCGTTTCGCCGGCAAGCGGTCTCGAATTCTCGCTGCTGCCGCCTGACAACGCCACCGGCAACTTCACCAAGATCGTCCAGCGCATCCCCGTCAAGATCGTCATCGACGACGAGGCCTTGAGCGGACTGCTGCGCTCGGGCATGTCGGTCGAGCCCGAAGTCGATACCAAGGCTGCCCAGAGCGAGGCTTCCCGGGCCTCCGGATAATCCTTCTCGTTCCGAAAGATCGCCGAACCCCATCATCGGAAAGTTTCCGCACCAGCTGGAAGGAGACAGGTCATGGCCACTCTTCAGATCGCCGCAAACGGCAATTCGCTTGCGCGCCCCGCCGCAGCAGCGCCCGCCACACCTGCCGCCATGAGCGCGCTTCGCATGTGGTCGGCTGTCGTCGGCTCGACGCTCGGCGCCTTCATGGCGGTCCTCAACATCCAGATCGTCAATGCCTCGCTTGCCGATATCCAGGGCGCCATCGGCGCCGGCACGGATGACGGCGGCTGGATCTCGACCTCCTACCTGATCGCCGAGATCGTCGTCATTCCGCTCAGCGGCTGGTTGGCGCGGGTCTTTTCGCTGCGCAACTATCTGCTGGCGAACGCCATTCTCTTCCTGATCTTCTCGGTCGCCTGCGCCTTCGCGGCCAACCTGCAGCAGATGATCATCCTGCGCGCCATTCAGGGCTTTTCCGGCGGCGTGTTGATCCCAATGGCCTTCACCATCATCATCACGTTGCTGCCCAAGGCCAAGCAGCCGATCGGCCTGGCGCTCTTTGCCCTGTCGGCCACCTTCGCACCGGCCATCGGGCCGACGATCGGCGGTTATCTCACCGAAAACTGGGGCTGGGAACATATCTTCTACGTCAACCTGGTGCCCGGCGCGCTGATGGTCGGCTTGCTCTGGGCCTCGCTCGATCGGGCGCCGATGAACCTGAAGCTGCTGTCCAAGGGCGACTGGCCAGGCATCATCACCATGGCGATCGGCCTCGCGGCCCTGCAGACCGTGCTGGAAGAGGGCAACAAGGAAGACTGGTTCGGCTCCGATTTCATCCTCCGCCTGTCCGTTATCGCCGCCGTCTCGCTGAGCCTGTTCATCGTCATCGAGCTGAGAACGGCCCAGCCGCTGTTGAACCTGCGCCTGCTGCTGCGCCGCAATTTCGGTTTCGGCATCGTCGCCAACTTCCTGCTCGGCATCGCGCTTTACGGTTCGGTCTTCGTGCTGCCGATCTATCTCACTCGCATCCAGAGCTACAATTCCGAGCAGATCGGCATGGTTCTCGCGTGGACCGGCATTCCGCAGCTACTGCTGATCCCGCTGGTGCCTCGCCTAATGAAAGGGTTCGACGTCCGGCTGCTGATCGTTATCGGCTTTGCCCTCTTCGCCGCCTCGAATTTCATGAACGTCCACATGACCGGCGACTATGCAAGCGACCAGCTCTTCTGGCCGAACATCGTCCGCGCCGTCGGCCAGGCGCTGGTCTTCACGCCGCTGTCGGCGATCGCCACATCAGGCATCGAGAAGGAAAATGCCGGTTCGGCTTCGGCGCTCTTCAACATGATGCGCAATCTGGGCGGCGCGGTCGGCATCGCCTCGCTGCAGACCTTCCTGTCGAAGCGCGAACAGTTCCATTCGAACATCCTGACGCATTCGGTCTCGGTATTCGAGGAAGCCACTCGCGATCGCATTGCCAGGCTGACCGGCTACTTCATGAGCCACGGCGTCAGCGATCAGGCGCTCGCCAGCCACAAGGCCGTCGTCGCCATCGCGCTCAAGATACGCAGGCAGGCCAATATCATGGCCTTCAGTGACACCTTCTTCCTGCTTGGCGTCGCCCTCGTCGTCGCCCTGCTGGCAAGCCTGCTGCTGAAAAAGCCGGTCAGCTCGCCGGCGGTGGCGCCCACTAACCCGTCTCCGGGAGGAGAACTCCATGACCTCAGCAATCCATGCTCCCGATCTCGACCGATTTCAGCCAAAGGCCACTGGTCATGCCGTCAGCACAGGCGCGCTGCTCTCGATCATCGAGTGGCTTTCCGGCGACGAATGCCACGCGCTCGATGAAGCCGGCCTCGTCTCCGGCCTCGGCCGCCGGCTTCAGGCGCTCGGCCTGCCGGTCGATCGGATGACCCTGCATCTGATGACGCTGCATCCGGAGTTTATCGGCCGCACCATTGCTTGGGCGCCAGGCGAGCCGGTCGAGATCCATGACCGCGAACATGGCGCGCGGGTCGCTATTGCGAACACGCCGCTGCGCAAGGTCATGGAAACCAGGGAACCGCTGATCGTCGGGCCTGGCGAAAGCGTCCATGGCCGCTGGCAGCATATCGATGTCTTTGCCGATCGCGGCCTGATGCAGCTCGTCATCGCGCCTCTCTGCAATGTCGACGGCCCGGTCAGCGCCGCCGTCTTCGGCACCAGGCGGCCGGGCGGTTTCACCGTCTCGGAGCGCCAAGTGATCGAGCGCATCCTGCCGGCGCTGCGCAACACCAGCGAGCTGCGCATTCTTCGCCAGGTCGAGCTCAGCCTGCTCGATACCTATATCGGTCCGCTGACGGCAAGCCGGATTCTGGCCGGACGCATCCGCCGGGGTGAGATCGAATCGATGGAGGCAGCCCTGCTGCTCTGCGATCTGCGCGGCTTCACCGAGCTGTCGAACCGGCTGCCCGGCAGCACCGTGCTCGGCATGCTCAACGCCTATTTCGACAGGATCGTGCCGGCCATCACCCGCGAGGGCGGCGAACTGCTGAAATTCATGGGCGACGCCGTGCTCGCCTTCTTCCCCGGCTATGACGCGGCCCATTCCTGCGGCGCTGCTCTTGCGGCAGCCCGCGCCATGTTCGATGAGATCGACCATTTCCAATATGAAGGTATCGGCGTGAAGGCCGGCATCGCCCTGCATTACGGCGAAGTCAGCTACGGCAATATCGGTTCCGGCCGCCGCCTCGACTTCACCCTGATCGGCCGCGACGTCAACCTGGTCAGCCGCATCCAGACCGCCTGCGGCGAACTGGGAGAGGCCTTGCTGATGTCGGCACCGTTCCGTCGGGACGCCGGGGCAGGGGATGTGCTGTCGGTCGGGGCGCATAGGCTGAAAGGGTTTGCCGATCCGGCGGAGCTGTTTACGATCGTGCGGTAGGTGTGCGGTGCATGCATGGCAGGTCTGCCCGAAACGGCTTCGTCTTCCCCCATCTTTTCGCCATAGTGGCGCCGGAATTCCGCAAGCGGGGAGGAGGAGCTTATGACCGTGCTGTTCGACGAACAAGGCGAGATCATCCGCGAACTGGGTGTCGCCGCCGATATCGATCCTGAGCGAGAGATCGAACGGCGAACCGCTTTCCTCAAGGATTATCTCGTCGGCTCGCGCATGCGCGGCTACGTCCTCGGCATCAGCGGCGGCGTCGATTCGCTGACGGCGGCTTTGCTGGCTCAGAAGGCCGTGCGCGAGTTGCGTGACGGCGGCCATGCGGCCGAATTCATTGCCGTGCGTCTTCCCTACGGAGTCCAGGCTGATGAGGCCGATGCGGAGAGGGCGCTTGCAACGATCGGTCCCGACCGCTCGATGGTGGTCAACATCAAGGCGGCGACGGATGCGATGCTGGCCGCCGCTCAGGATGGCGGTCTTGCCTTCGCCGATGCCGGCCGGCAGGATTTCATCCTCGGCAACATCAAGGCCCGCCAACGGATGATCGCCCAGTTCGCTTTGGCCGGCGCGCTTGGCGGCCTCGTCATCGGCACCGATCATGCGGCCGAAGCAGTCATGGGCTTCTTCACGAAATTCGGCGACGGTGCCGCCGATATCCTGCCGCTTGCCGGCCTCAACAAACGCCGCGTCCGCCTCTTGGCAAAGCGGCTCGGCGCCCCCGACGAGCTCATCTTCAAGGTACCGACCGCCGATCTGGAAGACCAGCGGCCGCTGCGCCCCGACGAGGAGGCCTATGGCGTCAGCTATGACGAGATCGACGATTTTCTCGAAGGCCGGCCGGTCGGCGAGATCGCCCGCCGCCGTATTCTCGCCGCCTATCGCGCCACCGCCCATAAACGCGCGCTGCCGGTAGCCGCCAACGCGCTCTGAGGAGCGTTTAAGGCTGCACCGGCACGCGCGTCCAGTCCGACGAGGCGAGATAGGCATTCGGCGCAAAATACACACCGTCGGCATCGAAGGCCTCGAGATCTTCGGCCCGCAATGCTTCGCGCACCTTCGGGCGGGCCGCCACGCGGGCCATGAAGCCGTGCAGCGGCGGCCATTGCTTGAGATTGATCTCCGTCCAGGGCGACCAGTTCAGGCAGACAAAGAGATAGGCGTCCGCCACAGTGAAGGCCTCGCCGGTCAGATAGGGTCCGGCAAAACGGCCGCTCAGCCAGGAAAGGCGCTTCGAGACCTGAGCGCGGATCCGCTCATGCACGCTGGCATAAGCCGGCTCGAACAGCAGCACCATCGGCTTGTGCAGTTCTGCGGATATGAAATTCAGATAGGATTGCACCTCGTTGCGTCTGAGGTTGCCGACCTCCGGCAGCATCGCGGCGCCTTGCGGGACGCTGTCGGCGAGGAACTGCGCGATCGCCGGTCCTTCGGTCAGCACCTTGCCGTCGTCGAGCATCAGCGCGGGCACATAGCCGTTGCCGTTGATGGCAAGATAGTCCCTGCCGTCGCTCGTCCGGTGGGTCTTCCGGTCGACTTCGACGAGCTCGATATCAAGCCCCAGCTCCCGGCAGACGATATGCGGTGAAAGCGAGCAGGCCGCGGCGTTCATATAGAGTTTCATGGCGATTTCCTCTCTCATGCAGGCGGTCGGCGCCGCCTGTTCGATATCATTGAACTTCTGTACTGTTTCGCATAAAATAACCTTCGTCAAGAAATTTAATGCGAAGCAGTACAAAATATGAAGAATGAGAAGAAGCGTGGCCGCCCGAGGGCCTTCGACGCCAAGGCAACGCTCGCCAAGGCGCGGGACGTCTTCTGGGACAGAGGTTTTGCCGCCGCCTCGCTCGACAATCTCAGCGCGGCGACCAACCTCAACCGCCCGAGCCTCTACGGCGCCTTCGGCGACAAGGAGGATCTCTATCTCGATACTTTGGAGGGTTATCGGCAGGACGGCATGGATACGCTGGCCCAGGCGCTCGATCCGTCACTGCCGCTGCGCGATAATCTCGCCCGCGTCTACGCCGGCGCGTTGGATATCTATTTGCATGGCGAAACCGCCGCCCGCGGTTGTCTGCTGATCGGCACGGCGACCGTCGAAGCGGTCGAGCGTGAACGGGTTCGCGAGGTGCTCGGCCGCAGCCTCAGCGATTTCGACGGCGAAATCGAAAAGCGCATGCGCCTTGCCGTGGAAAGGGGTGAACTTCCCGCGGAAACCGATCCGCAAATGCTGGCAAGGCTTGCTTCCGCCGTCATGCATTCGCTCGCGGTGCGCGCCCGCGCCGGCGACAGCCGAGAGATGCTCGAGGCGATCGCCCGCTCAGGCGTCGAGCTGATCTGCGGCAGCGCCCGGCGCTGATCTCGACCCGGCGTCAATCGTTCCAGGGCGCACCATCCAGGCGTAGGCGGCACCGGCAAGGAGCAGCACCGAGGTGCCAAGGAAAACCGCCCGCATGCCGATATGCCCGCCGACGAAGCCGCCAAGGACGGGGCCGGCCACCTGGCCGACATATTGCGAGGAGACGGAGAGGCCAAGAATGCTGCCGGCCGCACTGTCCGGCACGCTGTGGCGGATGACGGCGGCGATGCAGGGCAGCAGCCCGCCAAGGGCAGCCCCCATCAGGAAGCGCAGGATGATCAGCTGCCAGGAACTGGTGACGAAGGCCTGTGGGACCAGAAGCAGCCCGGCGGCGGCGAGCGCGCCCGCAATGACCGACCAATGGCCGATCCTGTCGGCCAACCTGCCGAGCCAGGAGGCGGAAAGTATGCTGCCGAGGGCGGCCGCCGACATGACGAGGCCCGAGATCATCGTCACCTGCGTTGCGATGGGCACGATCTGCGCGACATAGACGGTGATGATCGGCTCGATCGACATATTGGCGAGCATCAGAAGCATGCCGGTTGCCAGCATGGCGATCACAGGCCGCTTGTCGGCGATGGATTTCCAACCGCCGCTCGCCTTGGCCGCCTGTTTGCGGGCCTGCGATTTTTCCTCCTTGATCAGCAGGGTCGTGGCGAGAAAGGCGAGGAAGATCATGCCGCCGGCGGCGAGAAACGTGCCGCGGATGCCGATGATCGGCGGCAGCACTCCGCCAAGGAGCGGCCCGACGAGATTGCCGGCCATGATGCCGGAGGAGAGCACGCCGAGAGCCCAGGCCGAGCGATCCTTCGGCGTCTGCGTCGCCACCAGCACCATCGAGCCGGAGGAGTAGCCGCCCGCAAGCCCGACGAAGAGCCGCAGCGCCACCAACTGCCAGACATTGCCGGCCAGGCCCATCAGCGAGATCGCCAGCGTCATGCCGAGGCTGGCACGCACCAGCATCAGCTTGCGGCCGTAGATGTCGCCGAGCCGTCCCCAGAGGGGCGCGACGAGAGCGGCAGCCAGGAAGGTGGCGCCGTAGGCAATGCCGGACCATTGCACGATTGCCGCATGGTCGCTGACGCCGAGTTCCTCGACGTAGAGTGGCAAGAAGGGAAGTAGCAGCGTCATTGCCACGATCGTCGTGAAGGAGCCGATCAGCGAGATCGCAAGGTTGCGCTTCCAGTAGATCGAGCCTGCCTTAACGCTCGCCGCATCCATTTTCATATCGGTCATTCCCTGCCTCGGCGTCGACCACGGGGCACAATTGCGCCGAAACTGGATCATCTAGGGTAAATGTGCTAGAGCATACCGATTGCGTGATGCAACCGGTTAATCGGAGGATTGCCATGAACGATATGCGCACGAGGCAGCAGACCGTCCGTGATCTCTACGCCGCCTATCTCGAAGACCGCAAGGATAAAGTCGGCACCATGCTGACGGAGGATTTCACATTTTCCAGTCCGCGTGACGACCATATCGACCGGGCTGCCTATTTCGAGCGCTGCTGGCCGAAGGAGCCGTTGTTCCGCCGTATCGACATCGAGTTCCTGGCGGTCGATGGCGATGAGGCGGCTGTTCGCTACCGCGTCGAAAAACTGGACGGCACAAGCTTCCACAATATGGAGAGCCTGCGTTTCCGCGGCGGTAAGATCGCCTCGGTGGAGGTCTATTTCGGCCGGAATCTGTAGGCTCGGCGCAGTTAGAAGATCCGCATGGCCGATGTTGTGATGATCACCATGGAGACCGCCACCATCAGGGCCCGCACCGGCAGCCGCTTGACCAGGATCGCGCCGAAAGGGGCGGCGACGACGCCGCCGATTATCAGGCCGATCGCCGAATTGAGCTCCGACCAACCGAGCGTCAGGATGAAGGTCAGCGAAATCGTCAGCGTTACCGCAAATTCGGTGAAATTGGTCGAGCCGATCACCCGTTTCAAATCATGGCCGCGCCCGACGAGCGTGCTGGTGACGACTGGTCCCCATCCGCCGCCGCCGATCGCATCGAGCATGCCGCCGCAAAACCCGACAGGCGGCACCGCCCAGTCGCGCACTTCACGCCTGGTTGGCGGGCGAAAGGCCTTGTAGAGTATCAGCAGGCCGATCGCCATCAGATAGGCCGACACGAAGGGCTCGATCACCTTGCCGTTGATATTGGCCAGCAGATAGGCGCCGATCGCGCCGCCGATCATGCCAGCAGGCGCCAGCCGCGCCACCAGCCGCCAGTCGACATTGCGGTGATAGGCATGCGACAGGCCGGAAGCGGCCGTCGTGAACATTTCCGTCACATGCGTCATGGCGCTGGCATTGGCAGCAGGCAGGCCGAAGGCGAGAAGGCTCGTCGTCGACAGCACGCCGAACGCCATGCCGAGCGCACCGTCGACGATCTGCGCACAGAAGCCGACGGCGATGAAAAAGAAGATATCCGATGTCATGCAGTCCCCTCAGGCGAACAGTAGCATCAGAATCGGCGACGCGTGAGAAACTTTTGACCTCAGGCCGAAAGTCCGCGCTGCTTCAGCCGGACGATCTTGAAAAAGCCGTTTGGAAAGACCGGCAAGATATCGTTCGCGGAAAAGTCGCCGCGACGCTCGGCCCAGGCGAGGATGCGGTTGATGCGGAAGGCGGAGGACCAGCCGATGTGCCGCACCAGCGGCGCCACCGCCGCCTCGATCGCGCCCTGCAGGCCGGCGCCGTCGCCGAGCTTGCTGGCCAGGATGATCTCACCGCCCGGCCGCAGCACCCGGGCGCACTCGTCGAGCGCCCGCTCGGGATCGGGGATGAGCGTGATGACGAAAGGCAGGCAAACGACGTCGAAGGACTGGTCGGCAAAGCCCAGCGCATGCGCGTCCATCACTTCGAGTGCCTGCACATGCCGCAGGTTTTCGCTGCGCACCTTTTCGCGCGCACGCGCAATCATATGTTCGGAAATGTCGATGCCCGTCACCCGGCAGCGGCTGGGATAGTGGGCGAGCGTCAGACCGGTGCCAACGCCGATTTCCAAAATGTCGGTGCCGGCCGCAGCGGCAAGGGCGGCAAGCTTGCGGTGGCCGTCGCGCAGGATGCCGCGGTAGACGCGGTCATAGATCGGCGCCCAGCGCTGATAGATTTTCTGCTGATCTTCCGCCCGGTTGCGAAGTTCCGACATGCCTATGCCTCCTGCGCACAACCCCAAGAATCGGAATCAATTTTATAAAAGGATCATGCATTTATCACAAACATAGAGCGCCTCGGCGCCTCTCACAGACGCGCGGCGCTCTAAAAACCCGGAACGTCAACTCCTAAGGGTGGTCTTGGGTTCCGCCCGGATGCAACTGGAGTCGCAAATCGTGACCGCGGCCGGCTATTTGGCCGGCGCCAATCCAAGCTTCTTGACATCCATCGCACTACCGATCTCGACCGACTTCTCCTGCTTGTCATAGACGCAGATCTGGGCGACAAGCCCCTTGGCGCCTTTCGGCTTTCCCGTCACCAGAGCGAGCCCGTAATGGGCGCTGCCGAAAGGATCGACGCTGACGGCAGGCTTCTCGAGCGCGACTGCCGCCTTCCTGCATTTGGCCTCCACATCGGCCGCGAACTGCTGCCAGGCCTCGTCGGAGGAGGCATGGGTCGCGCCGGCGAGACAAGCAAGCGCGGCTGCGGCCGGAAGCTGGATTATATTCCTGTTCATATCGGATCTCCCTTGTTGAGCATTGCGCTCGAGGCCGTTTTCCGGGCGGGTATGTCAGGCGATTTGCGCGTGCGATGTCAGCTCTGAAACTGAGGCAAATTTTCCTCCGGCCGGTCGTTTTTTGATATTTCGCCGGTTGCCTCTCCCCCGTTCCCCTCCTATGTTCCGCCTCACCTGCCGATGACGCAATCTATTGCCAAGAGGAGATCTGACATGGCTTTCGAATTGCCTGAACTTCCCTATGATTACGAAGCCCTTGCCCCCTTCATGTCGAAGGAAACGCTGGAGTTTCACCACGACAAGCACCATAAGGCCTATGTCGACAACGGCAACAAGCTCGCCGCCGAAGCCGGCCTTTCGGATCTTTCGCTCGAAGACGTCGTGAAGAAGTCCTTCGGCACCAATGCCGGCCTCTTCAACAACGCCGCCCAGCACTACAACCACATCCATTTCTGGAAGTGGATGAAGAAGGGTGGCGGCGGCAACAAGCTGCCGGGCAAGCTCGAATCGGCTTTCACCTCCGATCTCGGCGGCTACGACAAGTTCAAGGCCGATTTCGCCAATGCCGGCGCCACCCAGTTCGGCTCCGGCTGGGCCTGGGTTTCCGTCAAGAACGGCAAGCTCGAAATCTCCAAGACCCCGAACGGCGAAAACCCGCTCGTCCACGGCGCCACCCCGATCCTCGGCGTCGACGTCTGGGAACACTCCTATTACATCGACTATCGCAACGCCCGCCCCAAATATCTCGAAGCCTTCATCGACAGCCTGATCAACTGGGACTACGTCCTCGAACGCTACGAAGAAGCCACGAAGTAGGCGGCACCGACTTGCCGCCTTCCGCGGCGATGTCTCGGCCTCGTTGATCTTGCACCCGGCGTTCTCCCCGAACGCCGGGTGTTCGTTTTCATATCCGTCGTCACATCCTTGTTACCGGCCGAACCTAATCACGCCCCATGTCCTCGTCCGCCCTTCCCCTGTTCCGCTTCGGCATCATGGCCGATCCGCAATATGCGGCCATCCCTCCGCATGCGGCAATGAACCGCTACTACGCCAACAGCCTCGCCAAGGTCGCCGAGGCGATCGAGATCTTCAACGGCGAAGATTTGAGCTTCGTCATGACGCTCGGCGATGTCATCGACCGCAGCTTTTCAAGCTTCGACGATATCCTGCCGGTCTATGAGAAGCTTAGGCACGAGGCGCTCTTCCTGCTCGGCAACCACGATTTCTCCGTCTCAGCGGGGCATCTGTCCGAAGTCGCCACACGTCTCGGCATGCCGTCGCCCTATTACAGTTTCTCCCGCCACGGCTGGCGCTTCATCGTGCTCGACGGCAATGAAGTCAGCACCTTCGCGCCGCCCGAAGGCCATCCAAATCGCGCCCTTGCTGCTGAAATGCTGGCCGAACTGGAGGAGAACGGCGCCAGGAATGCGCATCGCTGGAATGCCGCGCTGAGCGACGCGCAGTTCGCCTGGCTGGCCGATGAAATCGCGCTAGCGAGCGAGGCGGGCGAAAAGGTGATCGTCATGAATCACTATCCCGTGCATCCGCCCAGTGAACATGGCATGTGGGATAGCGAGCGCATCGTCGCGCTGCTCGCCTCGCACGACAACGTCGTCGCCTACCTCAACGGTCACGACCACGTCGGCAATTACGGCATGGCCGGCGCCTGCCACTTCGTCAATTTCAAGGGCGTGGTCGATACCGAAAGCGAAAACGCCTTCGCCATCGTCGAAGTCTACCCCGATCGTCTCGAAATCCGCGGCTTCGACCGGGAAGAGAGTCGGACGCTGGTTTATTAGGCGGGGTGGACTGCCGATAGAAGTTGGCCAACTCCTCCTTACGTTATGGTCGGCCTTTACCGGCTTTATAACAGAAATTGACCGAGATATTCGGGGTGTCTCTCCGAAGAAGCGCCCAACCCGCCAACGGTGAGTTTGTCGGAACGCAACCTCATCCTCCGTCATCCTCGGCCTTGAGCCGAGGATCCATGCCTGCTGCTGCTGGAGGTCGGCGTGGATCCTCGGGTCAAGCCCGAGGATGACGGAGGCTGGGGCAACGGTCGGCAGTCCGCTGGGTCCGGCGTGTCAGGAGCCTGGTGCTGAAGCCTGTGAAAGACGCTCTCTGGAGTCGCATGACATTGACCTCCTGCTCGTGCCTCAAGCGCTGTCAGGCTTGTTCGCACAAACGCCTGTCCATCACCCCGCCACAGCCTTCTCCGCCCAGCCACTCGTCCAGAGTTCCCGCAGCCTGTCGCCGTCACCCTTGAAGAAATCCTCGGCTGCCGTGCAGTGCTCCACCCGGTCGCTGCGGAAATTGCGGATCGCCTGGCGCAACTCGCACCAGGCGACGATATTGGCGGTCTGCGAATAGTAGATCAGCGCGATCGGCTGGATCGTCCGCTCGCTTCCGCGGCCGAGTTCGTCGCGGTAGGCGAGCATCAGCTTGCGTTCGTCGCGGATCGCCCGGCGCACGATTGCAAGATCGAAGCCGGCCGGTTGCGCGGTCGAGCCCCAGGCATAAAGCGCCTTGGTGTCCATTGCCTGGCGCAGCGGTGCCGGCACGGCCCCGGCGATCTTCTGGTTGACCCGGCGCGCCGCCTTCTTCAGCTCCTCGTCGGCGGTGCGTTCGAGCAGCGCCAGAGACAGTACGATCGCCTCCATCTCCTCGATCGAAAACATCAGCGGCGGCAGGTCGAAGCCGGGCCGCATGATATAGCCGATGCCGCGCCCGCCCTCGATCGGCACGCGCATCGCCTGGAGGGCGGCGATGTCGCGATAGATCGATCGCACCGTCACTTCGAGCGTCTCGGCCAACGCAGCCGCCGTCATCGGTTTTCTGGCGAGCCGCAGGATCTGAATGATCTCGAAAAGCCGCGAGGCCTTGCGCATTTTGCCTCTCCCATCCCTTACGCTCCTGACAATACACTGTCAGTTGGGTTTGCGTATAGAGCCGCCTATCGGATTGAAATCAATCAGGGTCTTTCAAAGTGACCCATGCAGCGACAAGGTGACAACTGACATGAACTACCATGAAAATCTCTGGCTCTTCTTCACGCTTCTCTTCGGGATCATCATCGTGCCGGGCATGGACATGCTCTTCGTGCTCGCCAATTCGCTGACCGGCGGCATCAGGCGTGGACTGGCCGCGACCGGCGGCATCATGGCCGGCGGCGCCGTGCATTCGGCCTATGGTGCGGCCGGCGTCGGTCTGCTCGTCACCATGCTCCCGCAGCTGTTCAATGTGCTGCTCTTTGCCGGTGTTGCTTATATGATCTGGATCGGCATTTCGCTGATGCGCAGCTCGATCACCGTCGAGGCGGTGGGGCCGAGCACGGCGCGCTCCGGCTGGCGCGCCTTCCGCCAGGGCGCCGTCACCTGTCTGGTCAATCCCAAGGCCTATATCTTCATGTTCGCCGTCTATCCGCAGTTCCTGAAACCGGAATATGGCCCGGTCTGGATGCAGGGCCTGATCATGGGCGCCATGACGATCGCGACCCAGTTCGCCATATACGGCACGCTGGCGATGACCGCCGGCCGCAGCCGCGATCTTCTCGTCGCCAATCCCGACGCCACGGCCTTTGTCGGCCGCTGCGCCGGGCTGCTCCTGGTCGCGGTATCAGCGCTTAGCCTCTGGCAGGGTTGGAAAAGCGCCTGAGCCTTGAAGTCCTGCCACTTCAGCCCGATCGCCGAGCACCGTCGCTGCATCTTCAGTGATGGCTTGCGGCAGTGCTGCAGAGATGTTGTCTGATCATTGCGCGAAACTCACCGAATGTCTCGAACCCGATGTGCCGTACAAGCCGATGGACCGTTGCAGGAGAAACGCGGCACCTGCGCGCAACCGCGGCAGCACTTTCAAAGGCCGTTATGTCAGGTCTTTCCAGGATCTCCCTTGCGACCCGTTCAAGGCTGACGGGAAACACCAGCTGCCTGCGGGCGATCTGGTGCTTCAGTTCTTGCAGTGTTGAGGGAGGAGAGTTCCGATCCTTTAGCATTGCAAACGCCTTCAAAAGAGCCCCCTTCACGCAATCTCGGTCGAAGCCTGCCCAGAGGTGGCGCCTCACATGAGATGCGCGAAGTGGACGCGTTTCGCTCCGACTAAATCGCTTGCAGCCTGAAATCGCTGGCAGCGACCGGCATTACGCCTTGTAGAAGGGAGACGGACTTCTCCAGCCATTCGAGGCTGTTCAGAAGCACATCCTCATGCTCTATCGAGAGCCAGCCGTCGTAACCGGCCATCTTCAGCCTGTAGCAGAACTGTCGCCACCATTCTTCGCCATGGCCAAATCCCAGCGTTATGTAGGACCAGCTGCGCGCCGGGATGTTCATCAGGCTGCCGTTTTCCAAAAGGCTTGTGACGGCCTGTTTCGCCGTATTGAGGAGGGTATCCTTGGCATGAACGTGGTATAGGGCCTCGCCGAGCGCTTCTGCGGCGACAAGAGGATCGGCACCCATCCAGAAGAGATGCGACGGGTCCAGGTTAGCGCCGACGACCGGGCCAACCGCTTCGCGCAGCTTCAGCAGCGAAGGGACATTGTAGACGCACTGATTGCCGTGCAGTTCCAGCGCGATGTGTTCCACACCGTGATCTTTCGCCAGCGCCACAATCTTGGTCCAGTATGGGAGGAGCTTCTCCTCCCACTGGTAGCGAAGGATCGCCTGCGTCTCCGGCGGCCACGAGGAGACCACCCAGTTCGGCATCGTATCGGTGGCATTCCCGGCTGGAAGTCCCGACATCGCGCAGACGGTCTTGATGCCCAGCGCGCCCGCTGCACGGATCGTATCCTCAAGACCCTGCCCCTGGGCAAGATCGGTCGGATGCAGGGGATTTCCGTTGGCGTTCAGGCTGATCACTTCCAGTTCGCGGTCGGCGAAGGCTCCCAGGAACGATTTTTGCGCGCTCTTTTCCCGAAGGATTGTCGACAGAGTGAAATGCGGCGCCGTAGACCAGCCGCAGGTATTGACCTCGACGCCCGAGACGCCCAGCCTTTGAGCGTGATCCAGCATCGCTTCGAAGGACAGGCTGCCAAGGCTGTCTGATACGAATCCAAGCTTCATGCGTAAAACTCCGGTTTGGCAATCATTTCGACGGGGATTTTGCGGCCGTCGTTCAAGGCTCTGACGCCGGCTTCGGCGACCCTTGCGGCGCAGTATCCGTCCCAACTGCTCGACGCGATGTGCGGGAACACTCCGGTTTCGACGAACCGAACGAACGCGCGGTTCTGGCGGCGATAGGCTTCGGCGTAGCGGCCGCGCCAATCCGCTTCGTAGCTTGTGCTCTGGCCGAGCTCCCGGTCGACGCGGGTGTAGTTGATGGCGTTCATGGCGATGGTCGCCTTCTCGCCCACCAATTCCGCGCGGACGTCGTATCCGTAGGCCGCGTTGTTGTTGATCTCGATATTGACCAATTGATCATCGGCGGTTTCGAGCACCATATAGACCGGTGCGACCAGCGCGTCGGAGCGCTTCGGCTGGAAGGCGGAGATCGAGACGTATTCGGTGTCGAGGACATGTCGGACGACATCGAATTCGTGCGGGGCGGAATTGGTGATCGCCATCGCTCCGGTGAAGTCCGACGCGGGTGTCGCGACATTGCGATGAAAGTTGTGCATCATCAGGGGGCGGCCAATTGCCCCATGCGCCAGAGCCCGCTTCATTTCGACATAGGATTGATCGAAGCGGCGCATGAAGCCGAGCATTATGAACTTCGATCCCGCGGCTTCTTCCGCCTTCATGATCTCCAGGCATTCGTTCGAGGACTGCGACAGCGGCTTCTCACAAAGAGCCCGTTTGCCGGCTCTTATGCAGGACAGCGACAGGGGTGCATGCGTGAAATCGGGGCTTGCGATGATCACTGCGTCCACATCAGGACGAGCGGCGACCCGGTCGGGGTCAGAATCGACATCGTGAGCGCTGTGGGCGTCCGCCACCTTCCGGGCGCGGTCCGCATCCATGTCGCAAACGACCTGGAGGCTCGCCCCCGGCAGATCTTCCGCGACGATCTTCGCATGATCGGCTCCCATCAGTCCTGCCCCGATGACGGCGATCCTTACTGTCATTTCGATATTTCCTGTCGTTTGAGAACCAGCGATTTGCGGCAAGCATTGCGCCTCCTCGTGTGAAATGCGTGCCGGGAACCCCACCCGGCACGCACCCTTGGGAGGGCTTACTTCTTTGCGTATTGATTAACATTGTCCTTGGTGATCGAAGCGAACGGCACCAGCTTTTCGGCCGGCGCATCCTCCCCCTTCTTCAGGCCTTCCACGACCTCGAAGGCGGCCTTCGCCTGGCCTGCGGCGTCCTGGAAGATGGTCTGCGACATGGTGCCCGCCTTAATCGCATTCAGAGCATCGGCCGTGCCATCGACACCGGAGATCATCACACCCTTGAGGCGGTCGGCACCCTGGAGTGCTTCCAGCGCGCCGAGCGCCATCTGGTCGTTGGCCGCGACAATTGCATCGAACTTCGGAAAGCTCTGGATCCAATCTTCCGTAACCTTCATGCCTTCAGCCCGGTCGTAGTTTGCCGAGAGACTGGCGAGGGTGGTTACGTCGGAGCGGCCGTGCGCATCCTCGAAGCCCTTCTTGCGCTCCTGCGTGTGTGAAAGCCCCGGCGTGCCTTCGAGGTAGAGGATCTTGGCGCCCTTGGGCAGGTGTTCTTTCATGAATTCGCCCTGAAGACGGCCGGCATCAATGTTCTTCGAGCCGACGAACGTGTATTTGCCGCCTGCCGATTGGATGCCGAGAGCGATGACGGGAATGCCAGCCTGGTTCGCCTTTTCGACGCCCGGTACGATGCCCTGATAGTCAACCGGCACGACCACGATCGCGTTGACTTTCTGCGCTATGAAGTTGTCGATCTGATCGAGTTGCTTGCTGACGTCGTTGTTGGCGTCGGAGAAGTTCACTTCGACTGCCGGATCGGATTTCGACGCTTCGATGAAGGCATTCTTGCGCGCCATGACGAAGACATCCGTATCCGCCATGTTGGCGTAACCGACGACGAATTTGTCTGCGGCAAATGCGGCGCCGGTGGAGACGGCGGCAAGGGATATGGCGCAGGCGAGAGCGAGTTTGGAAATGGCTTTCATAGGGTCCTCCCATTGAGTTTCAGGTTCATTCCGGATGCGGGAAATCCCCGCCGACAAAGAGGTGGTTCGGAAGCAGGCGCTAGCCCGCCGAAGAACATCGGTCATGCCTTCTTCTTGCTGCGGGCAGACTTGGTCCAGACATCGAGGATCACGGCGATCGCGATGATCAGACCCTTGATGATCTGCTGCCAGTACGAGCTGACATTCATGAGATTGAGCATGTTGTTGATGACGCCGATGATCATCGAGCCGATGATTGTCCCGGTAATGGTTCCGGTGCCGCCCATCAGGCTGGTGCCGCCGACGACCACCGCGGTGATCGCGTCGAATTCATAGCCGACGCCGCCGGCCGGCTGACCGGAATTGATGCGAGACATGAGGACGATGCCTGCGACGGCGCACAGAATGCCGTTGAAGATGAAGGCCTTCACCACGATGCTGTCCGGATTGATGCCGGAAGCTCGAGCGGCACGCTCATTGCCGCCGACCGCATAGACGTACCGGCCGAACTTGGTCTTGTTGAGCAGAATCCAGGAGAGGACGATGACGATCGCGAGGATGAGCACGGAGATCGGTACTGGCCCAAGCGAGCCTTGCCCGATCACTCTGAACTCGCCCAAGCCCGTCACGGGCGAGCCACCCGTATAAAGCAGCACTGCGCCGCGTGCGACCGTCGTCATTGCCAATGTCATGATGAACGACGGGATACGGAAAAAGGTGATGACGAAGCCATTGATGATGCCGGTCACCATGCCGACTGCTACGCCGGCGACGACCGCGAGGATGACGCTGCCGGTGATTGCCATCACGCTCGCGGCGATGACACCACAGAGCGCGAGAACAGATCCCAGCGATACGTCGATATGTCCCAGAATGATGATAAAGGTGACGCCGCATGCGAGAAGGCTCACCACGACGACCTGACGCAAGACATTGGTCAGGTTGGCTTCCGTCAGGAACGTCGGGCTCAAAATCGAGGCGAGGATGCAGATTCCGGCGAAGATGAGGAGCGTGCCGTACTTCCGGTAGATCTGGGAAAAGCGCATGTTCCGAGAGCCTGGAATGCCGTGGTCTTCTCGTTTAACGGCCGCGTCTGCGCGTTCGATACTCATCAATGTCCTCCCGTGGCGAGGCGCATGATGTTTTCCTGAGTGGCCTCGTCTGTTGTCAGTTCGCCGGTGACCCGGCCTTCGCTCATCACCACCACGCGATCGCTCATGCCGAGGATCTCGGGCAGCTCGGATGAGATCATGATGATCGCGAGCCCCTGACGAGCGAACTCGGTCATCAGTCGGTGAATTTCGGATTTGGACCCGACGTCGATGCCGCGTGTGGGTTCATCGAGAATGAGCAGCTTCAGATCACCCAGCAGCCACTTGGCGAGAACGATTTTCTGTTGATTGCCGCCGCTGAGGTTCTCCACGATCATTGCCGTGTCGGGCGTCTTGATCTGGAGCATCTTGATCATGCGCTGGGCGGCTGTCTCTTCCTGCCGCTCGCTGATGAAGAGGTTGGATGCGAATTTTTTGAGGTTCGCGAGCGAGATGTTCTCGCCGACGGACCGGCAAAGCACCAGGCCTTCCGCCTTTCGGTCTTCCGAGACCATGGCGATACCGGCGGCAATGGCGTCCTTTGGCGACCTGAGCTTTAGCGGTTTTCCGTTCAGGCGGACGACGCCCGCGTCCGCCGCGTCCAGGCCGAAGATCACCCGGGCGACCTCCGTCCGCCCGGCGCCGATCAGCCCGGAAAGGCCGATGATCTCGCCGGCACGCACCTCGAAGCTGACATCTTCGAAGCAGCCGTCACGAGAGAGGTTCTCGACGGAAAGGACGATATCGCCGATCGGCACTTCTTCTTTCGGAAAGATACTGGAGATCGTGCGGCCGACCATCTGCGAAATCAGCTTTGCCGGCCCGTATTCGCTCGCCGGGGCGGCAGCGACGAACTGGCCATCACGCATCACCGTAATGTCGTCGGCGATCTGGAAGATCTCGTCCATCTTGTGGGTGATGTAGATGATCGCGACGCCTGCCGCTTTCAGGTCTGCGATCTGCCTGAAGAGCATCGCGACTTCCGTATCGCTGATCGCCGACGTCGGTTCATCCATGATCACCAGAGAGGCCTCGCGCGAAATCGCCTTGACGATCTCGATCAGTTGCATCGCAGCGATGGACAGCTCGCGCATCTTGGTTTGGGGGCTGTATGTCAGGCCCAGGCGATCAAGGAGCGCCTGGGTGTCCGAGTTCATGCGATCGAAATCGACGAATCGGGACAAAACACCCGTCCTGCTATAAGTGGGTTCGCGGCCGAGAAAGATGTTTTCGGCGATGGTCATGTCGAGCACCGGGCTGAGTTCCTGGTGGATCATCGAGATCCCTCGCTCCAGCGCGGACGCAGCGCTCTGATGATCAAGCTTTTCGCCCCTGAAAAAGATCTCTCCGCCATCGATCGCGTAGATGCCGCTCAGGATCTTCATGAGCGTCGACTTGCCCGCGCCATTCTCCCCGACGAGGACATGGACGGTACCGGCACGAACCTTCAGGCTCATGCCATCGAGCGCGAGAACACCAGGGAAGGCCTTGGTGATTGAGCGCATTTCAAGAACGAAGCCGGCTCCGTTATCGGTAGGCGTGCGACGGCCTTCGCCGCCCGAAAGCGGCGCCGCCTTTTGCAAGGTCGCAGACATGAGAGTATTTCCTCCAGATGAGAGAGCTCTCCCAAGCCCTCCTGCCAAACTGGCTTTTGCTGGAAGATGAAATCGCGAAAATTCCGCAAAGTGTCAACGAACCGGTCTCCCAAAAACTCTCATAAATACCATCAAGATTTGAAAGGTTCGGTATGTCTCGCCCAACGATCCCTGACTTGGCAAAAGCCGCGAATGTGAGCATTTCAACCGTCGATCGCGTGCTGAACGGCCGCGATCCCGTGCGTCCGCAGACGGCGGAGCGGGTTCTGAACGCCGCCCGGCAGATCGGCTTTCACGGGGTGACGGCCATCGCTCGCCGACTCGAGCACGACAAGCCGGTGATCAAATTCGGTTTTCTTCTCAAGCAGTCTCACCGCAAGCTTTATCAAATGTGGAGCGACATTCTCGTTGCGGCGACCGAAGCGTTTCCCGACGCCCATGGAAGGGCCATCGTCAGATTCATGGACGATCTTGCGCCCGACAAGGCTGCCGAGGCGATCTACGCTCTCAGTCGCGAAGCCGACGTCATTGGAATGATCACCTCCGACCACCCGCAGGTGAACCACGCCGTCGATGGTCTTGCAGCAGAGAACATTCCTGTTGTGACCATGATTTCCGACATATCCACCGCCTCTCGCGCAGGATATGTCGGCAACGACTGCATAAAAAAGGGCCGCACGGCCGCGTGGTTCATAGCCGGGCTGAATAAGGACGGCGGGAAGGTTTCTGTTTTCGTCGGGAATCACCGATATCTCGCCCAAGAGCTGAACGAAATGGGCTTTCGATCATACTTCCGGGAGAGCGCGCCGGGCTTCCAGATGCTGGAGACGGTTGCAACCCTTGAAGAGCCCGATATTGCCTATGAGGCCACGCGCCGCCTTCTGCAGACCGAGCCAAACTGGGTCGGCCTCTACGTGGCCGGCGGCGGCATCACGGGGGTAATGCGAGCGTTGCGGGAGGATGGTGGGTCGGCAGCCAAACGCCTGGTGGTCATAGCACACGAGCTCACCAATGAAACGAGAGCCGGTCTTGCCGAGGGGCTGATCAGGGTCGTCCTGTCTCATCCGGCGAAGCTGCTGGGAGAGACCCTGGTGCGGGCAATGGCGGAGGCTCTCGATGCTGGCCGATCGCCAACCGTGTCGCAGCATATTGTCCCGTTTGAATTTTACACTGCCACCAATATTTGAAGTTTCGATGAAAATAGGAGTTAAAGCGCGTCGAACGAATCAATTGGGTACGACGCGCTTTAGCCGCGAGTTCTCCGCTGTTGTCACTGACCCCAGGTCATTTCGCCCTTGGCGACTTTCGCCCCCAATTCCAGCGAAATCGGCATGGCAGCGTTGGGATAGATTTTCTTCATAGCTGCGATCAATGCCTTGGAGTCTGCGGCCTTGGCTGCCTCGGCGTCAAATGCGATCAGGTAATCGCGCGTGTAGCTGACGGCGGACGCATCCGTCGGCCAGGTGGAGGTGCCGTGACCTGGTACGACGATCTCGGGTCTGCGGGCGAGGATGTCGTCAAGAGCTGCGCGCCAGGCCTGCCGTTCCTCGACTGTCGGAAGATCGGCGACCCAGGGATACATGCCGCCGAAGACAGGGACGCCTCCGAACACGGCGCGGAGCGATGGCACCCAGATATAGCGGCCGCGATCCTTGAGCCCTGGCGCGGTGACAATTTCGAGCTTCTCGCCATCGACTGTCAGCGTGTCAATGTCGCTCGGTTCCGGGAAATTGAGATCGGAGACCGACTTGGGACCGTTGTCGCCCAGAACAGGCGACCAAGCCTTGATCTTGCCTTCGGCCTTCTCCCGCATCAGGTCGACGGTATCGTGCGCTGCGAGGATTCGGGCATCAGGGAAGGCCTGATGGACGGGTGCGAGACCGAAATAGTAGTCGGGATCGTTGGTGGTGATATAGATCGTGGTCAGGTTTTTGCCGCTGCCCTTGATGGCATCGGCGACGACCTTGCCGTCCGAATAGCTGAAGCTCGAGTCGATGAGTACGGCCTCCGCCTTCCCGGTGACAAGGACCGGAGCGCGTAGAAAGCCCGCTTCGGTGGCCCTGAACGCCTTCCACGATAGGAGAGACTTCTCCTGCGCGACACCGGACGTAGTTAGCGGGATCATGAGAGCCGCGGCTGCGGCGATCGTCTTGAGGGTGGTGCGTCTGTTCATCATATTCTTTTCACCTGGTTGTGGGGCGAACCGTCCTGTCCTCAAAGGCAGGAGGGTCCGGCGGTCGACACCCTGACGATGTCGGCCACGCTGCAGTAGGCGGTTGAAATTTGGAAGATCGGGTTAGTAGCCGACGGTCAACCGTTGTCTGACGTCGGCAAACTCGGACAGGATGCGGGAGCCGGCCTGGCCGGAGGCTCCGATAAGAGCAATTTTCATGATGATACTCCTGGTTGGGATTGGGGTTTCATGCGTCTGCAGAGAGCTCATCGAGCGCCGCAACGAGCCGAGCCGGACCTTGATAGAGCGCCTCGCTGCTGAGCACGTGGGCCTGACCGTTGATGAGGGCGACGAGCTGCGGAACGCCGCGAATGCCGAGCATGTCCATCCGGCGCTGCGCATCCTCCACCCGCTCCAGCGCACGGGCACGAAGATCGGGGTCGTTCCGGAGCCTCTCGGCGAAGATCTCGGCAGTCAGATCGATGCCATGCACGGCAGCCACCTGAACTGCGACCGTCGCCACCTCGTGAACGTTGGAAGTGTCGCGCCCTTCGACATAGCGGGCGATTTGGATCGCATGCAGGAAACGAGGCTCAAGCGTCGCGGCGTGCTCTCCAAGTGCGGTGAGCGCAAACGTCGCGGGTCCCGAGTCGAAAATGCCGTTCGGTGCCAGCAGGACGTTCTGATGGTATTCCCTTGAGAAGCGTTGTCCGGTCAGAGCCTGGATCCTCTGGTCGTTGCGCCATGCGTGATCGGCGATCGACGAGATCGGCCTTCCTCCGACGAAAAGGCCGGAGGGAAGCATCCTCAAACGATCTGAAAATTGGTCGGCAAGGCCCGCCAGCGCTGGAGCGCTTGCGTAACACCAGCCGCAGAAGGGATCGAAGAAATACTGAAGTTCAATCTCGGTGGTCACTACGGTCTCCCTGTGTTTGAGAGAGATATAATGTTGCGCATATCAAAGATACACGTCACGATGATCGACAGAATGTTGCATAAATCGAGCGAATAGATGGATCGGATCATTGCGGCGAAAGTGCTCTTGAAGACTGTCGAGCGCGGCAGCGCTTCGGCTGCAGCCGAAGAATTGGGCATGTCCCGCGCGATGGCCTCGCGCTACATCGCGGCCATGGAAGACTGGTCGGGAACGCGGCTCCTCCACCGCACGACGCGACAGCTCAGCCTGACATCGGCGGGCGAACGCGTTCTTGAAATGTGTCGGGAAATCGTCCGTGTTGCCGACGCAGTGACGGAAGTCGCAGATCACGCAGAGACTCCGCACGGTCTTCTGAGGGTGACGGCACCCAGCATCCTCGCAGAAGCGCAGCTCATTCCGCTTCTTTCAGATTTTGCCGACGTCTATCCGCGCATCAAGGTCGATTTACAGATTTCCGATCGGACGATCGACCTCGTGCAGGACCGCATCGATCTGGCGATAAGGATCGCCAATCGCCTGGACCCATCCTTGATCGCGAAACGGCTGGGACAGTGCTCGTCGCTGCTCTACGCCTCGCCGCGCTATCTCCAGGAATACGGAGTTCCCTCAACACCAGAGGATCTCGACGACCACAGGTGCCTCACCTATACCCACCTTGGGGGGACGGAATGGTCACTGAAGAGTTTCGAATCTCAGATCGTCATGTCGGTGGACGGAACCTTCCAGACCAATGACGCTGTCGCCCTGCGCCGTGCCGCTCTGTCCGGTCTCGGCATCGCAATGCTGCCGCGTTTTGCCGCCGATCAGGAGGTTAGGACAGGTCAGCTGGTTGTCGTCTTGCCGGAGTGGAAGCCGAGCACACTTGGCATCCACGCTCTTTATGTTTCGCGAAAGCACCTGCCAATGGCTGCACGAGTCCTCATCGACTTTCTGGCAACAAGACTGGCGGATATATAGGGCCGTCAAGTTTGGGATAACCCGTAACGTGTCGGCCGGACCAGCACCCGGCTCGCCCTGGGTCTGTTCGCCGTTTATCACATCGTTTTTATGATGGTACGGCAAAACGTGACTGCCCCGACGCATGGATTTTGTCATGCTGCCGGTGCAGATTGGCCATCGGCCGCCTTGGCCTTCAGAAATTGGAGAGGAACATATGAATTGGAAAGCAGTAGCTGCCGCCGCAGCGATGGCGGGAATAGCCTTCGGTTCGGTGACCGCCGCCGACGGTACACATGATTCGCGCATTGCGCTGATGAAGAAGATCGGCGGTTCGGCGGGCGCCTTGGCCGCTGTCGCCAAGGGCGAGAAACCCTACGATGCCGAGACGGTAAAGACGGCGCTGACGACGATTGCCGCCACCGCGAAAGTTTTCCCCGATCAGTTCAAGCCGGGTAGCGATATGAACGATCCCGAGGTCAGCCCCAAGGTCTGGGAGAACATGGATGACTTCAAAGCGCGCGCCGCAAAGCTATCCACGGACGCCGAAACTGCGCTCGCTCAGCTTCCGGCCGACGCCGCAGCCGTCGGCGCCACTGTCAATACGCTCGGCGCCAATTGCGGCGGCTGTCACAAGGCCTATCGTATCAAGGATTGATAGGCCGCCCACAGCAATTCCAGCAAAATTGTAAAGCGGTTTGGCGTCTGGGGTAGCGAAGGAAGAGACCGCAATTCCAGCAAAGGTGCGCGGCCTGGTGCCGCGTGGCGCGCGGGAAATGGAACGCTCTGAATCCGCGATCCGTGCCCGGCTTGCCGCCGGCGCGGATCGCCTTATGTGGGACCGACGGCGGAAGCATCGGCAAAAGGGGAGGCGGCGCATGGTCCGCGGGTTCATCCGGTTATTGCTCTGTCTGATTGGCGTTGCCGTCCTCGGTGGCGGCGCCTTCTATCTCATCACCGCGCCCGATCCGCTGCCGGAAAGCCATTGGGCAGGGCTCGGCGCGCCGGACCCGGCTAACGGTGAGATGGTGTTCTGGGCGGGCGGCTGCGTCAGCTGCCATTCAGCCCCCGGTTCCGAAGGCGATGCGAAACTGACGCTGTCGGGCGGTCTGGCGCTGAGGAGTCCTTTCGGCACCTTCCACGTGCCGAACATTTCGCCCGATGAGAAGGCTGGCATCGGCGGCTGGACGCTCGCCCAGTTCGGCAATGCGATGAAACGCGGCGTCGGCCCGGGCGGGGAGCATCTCTACCCGTCCTTTCCCTATGGTTCCTATGCGCGCATGAGCGACAAGGACGTCAACGATCTCTTCGCCTTCCTGAAGACGCTGCCGAAGAGCGCCAACGTCACGCCCCCACATGAGCTGCCGTTCCCCTACAACATCCGGCTTGCGCTCGGCGGCTGGAAATTCCTCTATTTCAACGATCAGCCGCGAGTGGCGCTCGCCAAGAGCGACGACAAGGTGAAGCGCGGGCAGTATCTTGTCGAAGGCCCCGGCCATTGCGGAGAATGCCATACGCCGCGCGATGCGCTCGGCGGGTTCCAAGCCGATCAGTGGCTCGCCGGCGCGCCCAATCCGGAAGGCAAGGGGCGCATACCCGACATTACCCCGGCCTCGAAGAGCATCGGCAGCTGGAGCGAGGCCGATATCGCCAACTACCTCGAAACCGGGTTCACGCCCGATTTCGATTCTGTCGGCGGTTCGATGGTCGATGTCCAGAAGAACATCGCCCGCCTGCCGGCCGGCGACCGGGAAGCGATCGCCGCCTATCTGAAGGCACTGCCGGGGCGCTGAAGCATGTCCCGCAAAGTGTGCAGCGGCTTTTGCGGCCGCTGCATCCGAAAAGTCGATCTTCCTCTGTTTATAGGGAAGTGGGACCTGGCATGAGATCATAGGGGTGGCGCCAGCCTGGCATGCTGCTGATACGGTCCTTCCATGCCGCGATAGCCGGAAAGGCGCTGTGATCGATTCCGGTATCCTCCGGCATGAAGACGTAGCCCGCCAAAGAAAGGTCTGCGATCGTCAGCCGCTCGCCGACCATGAATGCCCGGTGGGCCAGGTGTTCGTCGACAATCGCATAGGCAGCTTTAGCCCTCAGCCTTAAGAACTCGACGACCGGCGTCTCGCCGCTCTTCTGGAGGCCGTAGATGAATCGCAGCGTCGCGTAATAGCTGGTGAATTTATGGTTGTCGAAGAGGATCCAGCGCATGATGTCGCGCCGTTCTTCGGCCGTCTTGGCTCCATAATGGCCTGTCACTTCCGACAGGTAGTCCAGAATGATCCCCGATTGGCTGATCTTCGTATGCCCATGTTCGAGCACAGGCGCTTCGCCCTGTTCGTTGATCGTCTGTCGCCATTCTTCAGTACGCGTTTCACCGCCCAGATAATCAACGAAAATGCTTTCCCATTCGATGCCGGCAAGCGCAAAGAAGAGTGCGGCCTTGTAGCAGTTTCCGGAGAGAGCGAAGCAATGAAGTTTGAAATCAGCCATGAAAGCTCCTAACGCGATTCGATAAAGTATCAGCAGTATTGAAGCGGGGCCCGTCCGACTCGATTCGAGCCCCATCCTGATCTGAATAGATGCGCGCCGCTCCAACTGGCAAGCTTGACCCGCTCCCGCCCGCCGAGCCAGGAATGTGGACCTTCGATCTGGCCAACCTAGGCGATCGACTGCATGTAGCGCATGCCGGTTACCGGCCGCGCGGTGAAATCCATCTGTTCGTAGAAGCGATGCGCCAGCACGTTGCCGGTTGCGGCGCTGACGGAGAGGTAGCCGCAGCCGGCATTGCGCGCTGTCTCGCGGGCCCGGTCGACCAGCAACTGGCCGGTGCCATGGCCACGATGGCCGTCGCGCACGAAGAGGTGATGCAGGTCCATGCCGCGTTTTCCCTCCTGCGCCCTGTAGAGGGGCACGAGGATGGCGTAACCGATGAGCCCTTCGCCGGTTTCGGCGACGAGTGCGGTAATCCAGGGCAGGGGGCCGAACAGGTCGCGCTCCAGCTGCTCCGGCGTGGTGCCGGACGCATCGCCGTGATGGGCGGCAAGCAGGGCGATCATTTCGTTGAGCTCGGGCAGGTCGCGCGGCTTGGCGGTGCGGATGGTCACCACCGATGGCCGCATCAGTGAAATTTCGCTGTCTTCGATTTCGGTCATGGTCTTCGCGTCCTTTAATGGTCTGCCGTCAGGACGCTGCCGATACAACAAAGCCGCCTGACGGCGGCTTGTTGACAATATGATCTGTCCGGCCGCCCTTTACAGGTACAGCCAAAAATACGAGCGGCTCTGGTGCGCGTTTTTGATCATGGCGCATCAATCGCCGCAAACCGTGCATTTGTCAATGGCGTTGGAGCGTGGCGCTTAAACGCTGCCACGGTCATTGATGTTGCCCGGTGTCCTTGATAGGATACCCCCCTATGTTATAAAAGGCCGATTATGTCCCATACCATCCTGCAGAAAAAGAAGCTCATCGCCCGCATTGGCCGCTTGAAGGGGCAGATGGAGGCGGTGGAGCGGGCGCTTGAGGCTGAACGCCCCTGCGGCGAAATCCTGCAATTGCTCGCCTCGATCCGCGGCGCTTTGACCGGTCTGACCGGCGAGGTGCTGGACGATCATCTGCGCGAGCATGTGCTTAATGCCGCCGGTGACGCGGCAAGGGCCGAGGCAGTCGAGGAAATTTCGGAAGTGTTGCGAACCTATATCCGCTGATGAGAGAAGGAGCCTGAATGAATGCCGGGATCGGGAAAGCCCAAATGACCGCCCTCGAACACGATCATGTCTTCCTCGGCGCCGATCATCAGCGCAACGAGTTGCGGATCTGGCTGGTGATCGGCCTGACCGCGGTGATGATGGTGGCCGAAATCGCCGCCGGCACGGTCTACGGCTCCATGGCCCTGGTGGCTGATGGCTGGCACATGTCCACCCATGCCAGCGCTCTTCTGATCTCGGCGCTCGCCTATCTCTTTGCCCGCCGGCAGGCACGCAATCCGCGCTTCACCTTCGGCACTGGCAAGCTCGGCGATCTCGCCGGTTTTGCCAGCGCCATCATTCTTGCGCTGATCGCCCTGCTGATGGCCTGGGAAAGCTGGCTGCGTCTTGCAAATCCGGTGCCGATCGGCTTTGCCCAGGCGATCGCCGTGGCGGTGGTCGGCCTTGCCGTCAATCTGGCCAGCGCCTGGCTGCTGGCCGGCGGCGGCCACGAGCACGGTCATCACGCGCATCATCATCACCACCATCACCATGGCCATCATACCCATGATCACCACGCCCGCGATCACCACGCCCACGGTAATCACGCAAAGCACGGCGACAACAATATTCGCGCCGCCTATCTGCATGTCGTCGCCGATGCCATGACCTCCGTTCTCGCCATCGCTGCGCTGACGCTCGGCAGCCTCTATGGCTGGCTATGGCTTGATCCGATCATGGGCATTGTCGGCGGCCTGGTCATTGCCAACTGGTCCTGGAGCCTGATGAAATTCTCGGGCGGCGTGCTTCTCGACGTCGTGCCCCAAGGCGAGACGCTGCCGGCCGAAATCCGCGAGGCGATCGAGACGGAGGAGGACCGGATCACCGACCTGCATGTCTGGCAGGTCGGACCCGGCCATCACGCCGCGATCGTCGCCGTCGTCACCCCCAGCCCGCGCGAGCCGGCCTTCTACAAGGCCCGGCTTTCGGCGCTCTCGGAATTGTCGCATGTGACGGTCGAGGTGACGCGACGCGCCGCATGATCCGGTGCGGACCACTTCGTTGCCGCGATGACGAGATGCCGCCGCAATCGCGCCTTAACTCTGTCCTCCTCACCGCCGGAGGATTTTCATGGATCTCAGTCTTACCCGCCGCATGCTGATCGGCTCGGCTTTGTGCCTGCCTGCGCTCACATTTCCCGCCAGGGCCGAGGAGAAGAGCGAGGAGGGCGACGACAATGTCGAGCGCCGCCTGGCCGAGCTGGAAAAACGCACCGGCGGGCGCCTTGGCGTCTCGGTGCTCGACACCCAGACCAGCATCTCCTTCGGCTACCGCGGCAGCGAAGCCTTTCCGATGTGCAGCACCTTCAAGGCCCTGGCCGCTGGCTTCGTGCTGGCCCGGGTCGACAAGGGTGAGGAAAAACTCGAGCGGCGGGTGACCTTCGGCAAGGACAAGCTTGTCGACTATTCGCCGATCAGCGAAAAACACGCCGGCGCCGACGGCATGACGATCGCCGAACTCTGCGATGCGGCGGTGACGCTCAGCGACAATACCGCCGGCAACCTGCTGCTCGAAAGCTTCGGCGGGCCGGCCGGGCTGACCGACTGGCTGCGCTCGATCGGCGACGGCACGACGCGTCTCGACCGCACCGAACCGACGCTGAACGAAGGCCGGAAGGACGACCCGCGCGACACGACGACGCCGGATGCGATGCTCGACACGCTCGGCAATCTGACCCTCGGCTCGGTGCTGACCGAGGCGTCCTCGGACAGGCTGATCGCCTGGCTGGTCGCAAGCACGACCGGCAAGGATCGGCTGAGGGCCGGCCTGCCGGCGGATTGGAAAGTCGGCGACAAGACCGGCACCGGTCCGAACGGCTCGCTCGGCGACATCGCCGTCATCTGGCCCCCCGACCGCGGCCCGATCGTCGCCGCCGTCTATGTCGCCGAAGCGACCGCGCCAGTGAAGGACCTCAACCCGGTCTTTGCCGAGGTTGGGCGGATGATTGTCGAGATGGTTTGAGCGGAATGCGAAACTGTCCGGTTCGCTGTGGGGGGGCTTACTAGTTGGTTGCATAGGGAATGAGGATTGGTCCAGGCGGCTCCGCCCCTTGCCAATCGGGTCCCTCCACCTCCGTGGGGGGGGGGGGGGGGGGCGGGGCCCCCCCCCCCCGCCCCCCCCCCCCCCGCCCCCCCCCCGCCCGCGCCCCCCCCCCCCCCCCCCCCCCCCCCCCCACGGCCGCAAGCACTGCGCTAGCGTTCACGATGACAAAGGCAACCGTAGCCGAGCAACTCGAGCGGGCGGCATGGATACTCGGGTCAAGCCCGAGTATGACGGAGGGTGGAGGATGCGATTAGCAGGAAGCGGGACGTCCCGAGGAATTCCAGCAAAATGCGGGCGGCTTTGAGTGGGAGTTACGCAAACAAAGATGGCGATTCCTTCAAAACCACTTGCGATCCTTGCCGCATACGCTCCGCCACCCTCCGTCGTCCTCGGGCTTGACCCGAGGACCCACGGCCGCAGGTCCTTCCGAAACCAGGGTGCGGTTCCTCCTCCATCACGGCAGCGTATAGGCGATCACATAATCGCCGGGCTTGGTGCCGACAGAGCCGTGGCCGCCGGCGACCATGACGACATATTGCTTGTTGTCATCAGTCGTATAGGTCATCGGCGTCGCCTGGCCGCCCGCCGGAAGCCGCGCCTGCCAGAGTTCCCGGCCGCTCGTCACGTCATAGGCGCGCAGGTAGTTGTCGACCGCGGCCCCGAGGAAGGCGACGCCGCCTTTGGTCAGCATCGGTCCGCCGATGCCGGGCACGCCGACCTTGAAGGGCAGGGGCAGTGGCGTCATGTCGTGCACGGTGCCGTTCTTATGCATATAGGCGATCTTGCCGGTACGCAGGTCGACGCCGGCGACGTAGCCCCATGGCGGCGCCTGGCAGGGGATCTGCAGCGGCCCGAGGAAGGGCCCCATGAACACGCCATAGGGCGCGCCGTCGTTGCGGTTGAGCCCCTGCTCGCTGCCCTTTTCATCCTGGCCGCGTGGCGGAATGTCGGCCGCCGGCACCAGGCGTGAGGTGAAGGCGAGATAGGTCGGCATGCCGAACATGATTTGGCGTTCCGGATCCACCGCGACGCTGCCCCAGTTGAACGTGCCGAAATTGCCGGGATAGACGATCGTGCCTTGAAGCGACGGCGGCGTGTAGCGGCCCTCATAGCGGTAGCGGTGGAACTCGATGCGGCAGGCGAGCTGGTCAAACAGCGACACGCCCCACATGTCCTTTTCCTTCAGCGGCTCGGGCGAGAAGGTGAGGTCGGAGATCGGCTGCGTCGGCGCGGTATGATCGCCGGAGATCGCTCCATCCGGCGCCGGGATCTCCTTGACCGGGATGATCGGCTCGCCGCTGCGCCGGTCGAGCACATAGAGGTCGCCCTGCTTGGTTGGGCCGACGAGGGCGGGAACGACGCTGCCGTCTTCTTTGGTCAGGTCGATCAGCGCCGGCTGGGCCGGCACGTCCATATCCCAGAGATCGTGATGCACGGTCTGGCGCACCCAGCGCAGCTGACCGGTGGCGATGTCGAGCGCGACGATCGAGGAGGAGAATTTCTCGACATTGTCGCTGCGGTTGATGCCGAGCTGATCGGGCACCTGATTGCCGAGCGGGATGTAAACCATGCCGAGCGCCTCGTCTACGCTGAAGACCGACCAGCTGTTCGGCGAGTTGGTCGTATAGGTCTGGCCCTCGGCAATCGGTGTCGTCACATCAGGATTGCCGGAATCCCAGTTCCACACCAGCGCGCCGGTCTTGATGTCGAAGGCGCGGATGACGCCGGACTGCTCCTCGGTGGAATAATTGTCGTTGACTGCCCCGCCGATGATGATCTTGCCGGCCACGGCGACCGGCGGCGAGGTGGAATAATAATAGCCGGCCGGGTTGAAGCGCATGCCGGTTTCGAGATGCAGCACGCCCTGATCGGCAAAGCCGGTGCAGACCTTGCCGTCCGCCGCGTCGAGCGCGATCAGCCGGGCATCGGAGGTCGGCAGGTATACGCGCTCGGCACAGGGCTGGCCGGCGGCGACATCGGGATCGGCATAATAGGTGACGCCGCGGCAGGTCTGATGCTGCCGGTTCGGGTTCATGCCGGAATTGGCGTCATATTTCCATTTCTGCTTGCCGGTCTTGGCGTCGAGCGCGATCGCCCAGTTATGCGGCGTGCAGAGATAGAGCGTGTCGTTCACTTTGAGCGGCGTCACCTGATAGGTGGTCTCGCTGATATCCTCCGGCCGTTTGACGTCGCCGGTCTGGTATCGCCACGCCTCCTTGAGCGTGGCGACATTCTCCGTGGTGATCTGGTCGAGCGGCGAATAACGCTGGCCGAACGGCGTGCGGCCGTACTGATGCCATTCTCCATCCGGCACGCTGCCGCCGAAGGCTGGGCTGGCAGCGACCTGATCCTTCGGCAGGTCGCCGGCGAGATCATGCGGATCCGTCGTCATTGAATAGAGGGCGACGAGGATGGCGAGAATGACCGGTAGGGCGAGCGGCCAGGGGGTGGCGTCGTAGGTGATGCCCGTCGGGCTGCGAAAGCCGAGCGGCCGGCGGATCCACGGCGTCAGCAGCCAGAGCCCGAGCAGGATGATGATGCCGCCGCGCGGTCCGAGCTGCCACCAGTCGAAACCGACCTCCCAGATCGCCCAGGCGAGCGCCGCAACAACGAGCACCGCATAGACCCAGAGCGCCACCGCCTTGCGCATCAGAAGCAGCCCGGCGGTGATGAGGAACATCAGCCCGGCGAACAGATAGAAGACGCTGCCACCGAGCGTGACGAGCCAGAGCCCGCCACCACCGAGCGCCAGCCCGACGATGATGAAGAGGATGGAGGTGATGACGATCGCCATTAGGCTGTCTCCCGCAGAGGTTCGCTGGGGTGAAGGAAGGGCGGAAGAGCCCCGCCGATCAGCCAGATAGCGCGAGAGAGATGCCTTTCAACGGCCGCATTTGCCGCAGGGTAAAATCACGGCTCGGTTGTAGTAATGACGGCAGCCGGCTCGAACGGACGCAGGCTTTAACGTCGCTCACGTCCCGCAGAAGGTTGCCAGCACCCGTTCATGCGGCTTCGGCGGCTCACTATAGGCGGCAAAATGCGGCTGGTCGTCATAGGGTCTGGCGAGCACCGTCAGCAGCGCCTCGAACGGCGAGAAATCGCCGTTTTCGACCGCCGCGTCGATCGCCTGTTCGACGCGGTGATTGCGCGGAATGAAGGCCGGATTGACGCCGCGCATGGCGGTGGCGCGCTCGCTGGCCGTCTGCGGATCGCGCGACAGTCGCTCGCGCCACCGTGTGAGCCAGGTACGGCCGGCCTCCGCCTCGCGGAAACTTGCGGCAAAGGCGGGCTCTGCGGTTTCGTCGCCGGCAAGGTCCGACAGTCGGCGGAAGGTCAGGGTGAAATCAGCCCCCTGCGCCTGCATCAGCGACAGTAGCGCCTGCACCAGATCGAGATCACCTTCCTCTTCGCCGGCAAGGCCGATCTTCGCCCGCATGCCAGCCAGCCAATGCGCCTGGAACCGTTCGCCATAGGCCCGGATCACTGCATTCGCCTTGTCGACCGCCCCGTCGGGGTCGGCGTCGATCAGCGGCAGCAGCGTTTCGCCGAGCCGTGCAAGGTTCCACTGGCCAATGGCGGGCTGGTTGGCATAGGCATAACGGCCATGCTGGTCGATCGACGAGAAAACCGTCGCCGGATCGTAAGTATCCATGAAAGCGCAGGGGCCGAAATCGATCGTCTCGCCGGAGATCGTCATATTGTCCGTGTTCATCACACCGTGGATGAAACCGACATGCAGCCAGCGGGCGATCAGTGCGGCCTGCCGCTCTGAGACGGCTTCGAACAAGCGCAGATAAGGCTCCTGCGCCTCTTTCAGCGCGGAATAATGCCGGTCGATCACATAATCGGCGAGTGCACGCACACCGTCTGTATCGCCCCGCGCCGCAAAAAACTGGAAGGTGCCTACCCTGATGTGGCTGGCCGCGACCCGGGTGAAGACGGCGCCCGGCAGCACCTCTTCCCGGTAAACCGGCTCGCCCGTCGTCACCGCCGCCAGCGCCCGCGTCGCCGGAATGCCGAGCGCAAACATCGCCTCGCTGACGATATATTCGCGCAGCACCGGCCCGAGGGCTGCCCGCCCGTCCCCGCGCCTCGAGAAGGGCGTCGGTCCGGCGCCCTTCAGCTGGATATCGAAGCGCCTGCCGCTGCGATCGATCACCTCGCCGAGCAGAATCGCCCGGCCGTCGCCGAGCTGCGGCGAGAAGCCGCCGAACTGATGGCCGGCATAGGCCATCGCCAGCGGTTGTGCGCCTTCCGGAACGAGGTTGCCGGAAAAGATCGCCGCGCCGTCGCGCCGTAGCGCCTCGACGTCGAGCCCGAGCTCGGCGGCGAGGGGCTCGTTGAGCTTGATCAGCCAAGGCTCCGCCACCGCCGTCGGCATCTGCGCCGCAAAGAAGCGCTGCGGCAGGCCGGCATAGCTGTTATCGAAGGCGAAGGCCGCACAGGGCCGGTTTTTCTCGAGGGCGGAGGTCATAATCGATAGGTAGGGCCGGGTGGCGTGCGGCGCAAGCTCTTCACGAAGCATGAGGCCGATGCAAGCAAACGTGATCTGCTTTTCCCGCTCGTCAAAGCTGCTTTGCCATAAAGGACATAGCGCCGCCATGATCACAGGCGTATAGCAGATCGTCTCCCCTTGGCGTTAGCCATGTCATCCCCCGCGGCCTTGCTGCTTCCTGTGCTCCGCCGCGCCACCGCGAGTGATCCCGGACGATGTCGGATCAGATTTACCAGGCGCCGATGGTTCGGCGCGCCGCGCCCAATTTCCGGGTGATCGCGATGATCGTCGCGAGTGCGATGTTGATGGAAAATATCGATGCGACCGTGCTGGCGACGGCGCTGCCGACCATGGCGCGCGATTTTGCCGTCAGCGCGCCGGCCATGTCGATTGCGCTCACTTCCTATCTCCTCAGCCTGGCGATCTTCATTCCGGCGAGCGGCCGCATGGCCGACAGTTTCGGCTCCCGCACCGTCTTCCGCGCGGCCATCGCCGTCTTCGTCATCGGCTCCATCCTCTGCGCGCTGGCGCCAACGCTGTCGTTCCTGGTGCTGGCGCGGCTGCTGCAGGGCCTCGGCGGCGCGATGATGATGCCGGTCGGGCGCCTGGTGCTGATGCGCAGCGTCGCCCGCAAGGATATGGTCAGCGCCATGTCCTGGCTGCTGGTGCCGGCGCTGATCGGCCCGATCGTCGGGCCGCCGCTCGGCGGCTTCTTCGTCACCTATCTCGACTGGCGCTGGATCTTCTACATCAACGTGCCGATCGGCATCATCGGCATGACCTTCGTGTCGATCTATATCGATGAAGTGAAGGGCAAGGCGAGCGGCCCGTTCGATACGATCGGCTTCGTGCTCTCCGGCATCTCGCTCGGCTCGCTGCTCTTCGGCTTCGAAATGTCGAGCCACGAAGGCGAGGGCGCCTTTTCCATCTTCCTGATCGCCATCGGCCTCATCTTCGGCACCGCCTATTTGAGGCATGCCCGCCGGCATCCGTCGCCGATCATGGACTTCTCGCTGATGAAGGTGCCGAGCTTCGGCACCTCGGTCATCGCCGGTTCGCTGACGCGCATCACCCAGGGCGCCCAGCCCTTCCTGCTGCCGCTGCTCTTCCAGATCGGCTTCGGCCTGTCGGCCGCCGCCGCCGGCCAGATCGTCATCGCCACCGCGCTTGGCGCTCTCGCCATGAAGCCGATGGCGAAGTTCGTCTTCAGCCGGCTCGGTTTCCGCCGCAGCCTCGTCCTCAACGGCATTCTCGGCACGATCGGCTACGGCCTCTGCGCCGCCTTCCGGCCGGATTGGCCGATGCCGCTGATCTTCATCGTCCTGATACTCAGCGCCTTCTTCCTGTCATTCCAGTTCACCGCCTACAACACGATTGCCTATGACGAGATCGACAGGGAGCGGATGAGCTCGGCCACGAGTTTCTACACCACCTTCCAGCAGCTGATGCTGTCGCTCGGCATCTGCATCGGCGCCTTGGCGCTGCATGGCTCGATGGCCTTCAACGAGGTCGAAACGCCGTCGCTCGGCGATTTCTCCACCGCCTTCATCGTCGTCACCCTCATCTCGATCACCGCGACCTTTTGGAACCTGCGCTTCTCGCCGACCGCCGGCGAGGAAATCAGCGGCTATAAGGCGAAACGGACGGAAGGCGCCGCCGCCGAAGGCTGACGCCGCCTTTTCTCTCATCAGAAGCAGACGGTCCCCCGCGGTGGCTTGCGCCGCATGCGCCGGCCCTCACGTCGGTCGGCCTCGAGCCCGTAGGCGCTCGGCCCGCCGAAGGCTGCGAGATCGATATCCCGCAACGCGACCTCCACCATCGCCTCGGGCTCGGCGCGCCCGCGCCGCCCCGTGATTCTAAGCCACAGCCCGCGCCAGCCTCGCCGGCGCGACTCCGCTCCCACCATCGTCATCCTCCTGTCCTCCCTCTTGGGCTCACGCCGCCTGCGGCAGGCATGCCTCGCAGATGGCCGCGACATGGCGATGATCCGTGCCGCAGCAGCCGCCGAGCACGCGCAGCTCGGGCATGCGATCGAGAAGCTTGCGGTATCGCCGCCCGAGATCTTCGGGATCGCCGGCATCGAGTGTCTCGCTGTTATCAAGCTGCTCGTGGCTCATGGTCGAAGCATTGGCGCGGATGCCGGAAATGCGCTTTACCCATGCGCTGCCATGATCGAGAGCGCCTTCGAAATGCGTCGGATGCGCGCAGTTGATCATGTAGTAGACCGGTGCTCCGCCAGTCGCCATGTCGGTCGTCTCGATGGCGTCCTGAATGCTGCGGCCCGTCACCAGCCTGCCGTCCGTCTCCAGCGTGAAGGATATGGCGCAGGGCATGGCGAACGACTTTGCCGCACGCGCCACGCCGATCGCCTCGTCGATATTCGTCAACGTGAAGGCGCTCACCATGTCCGCCTCCGTGCCGGTGAAGGCTTCGATCTGGAAGGCGTGGTAGTCCTCCGCTTCGTTGGCGCTCATCATGCCCGCCTTGTAGCCGTCACCGCGCGGGCCGATGGCGCCGCTGATGACGATCGGCTGCCCCGGCTGCTCATAGGTGCTGCGCAAGCCGGCCAGCAGTTCGACGGCTTCTTCGTTCGCCGCCTTCAGCGCTTCGCGGGTGTAACCGAGCTTTCGCCCCCAGTCGGGATTGGCCCGCCACGTGGCGGTGTCGAGCACGAAGCCGGTACCGTGCCGCCGTGCGATGTCGAGGTAGCGGCGATAGTAGTTCCGCGTGCGGTTCCGGCCATCTTCGGAAGCCAGCAATACGAAGGCGGCGAAATGCGGAAGCGCGATCCCTTCCTGGAAGATCATCGTCGTCTCCATGCCGCCATCGGTCAGGAAGGTGCCGCCTTTGAGTTGCGGTAAACTATGTCTGTACTTTGCCATTGTTGTGGTCTCTCCCGTCGCGGCGCCTGAAATGGCGGCCGTCGATGAGTAAAGTTCTGCCGCTTAATCGGCTGCCAAACTAGGCGACTTGAGGTATACTGGCGGAAATTTCGATTTTAGCGGATTGAAATCAATCGCTTGGCATCAGCCGATGCTACCCGGAACCGAAGCGGATGCGAACCTTCGGCGCTCGAAACTGTACCGCGGGTACAGGAGGGGGAAATGCGAAAGGGAGAGGAAACCCGGACCCGCATTCTCGATGTGGCCGAAGCGGCGGTATTGCAGAAGGGCTTCGGCGGCACCTCCATCGAGGAGCTGATCGCCGAAACCGGCATTACCAAGAGCGGCTTCTTCTATCACTTCAAGGACAAGAACGAACTCGCCAAGGCGCTGCTCAACCGTTACATCGAAAACGACGAGCGCATCTATGACGAGATATTCAGCCGCGCGCGCGACCTCATGGACGATCCTCTGCAATCCTTCCTGCTCGGCCTGAAGCTGCTTTCCGAACTTCTCTCCGACCTGCCCAACGGCCACCCCGGCTGCCTCGTGGCGACCGTCTGCTACTATGAGCGGCTGTTCGACCGGGAGATACAGGAAACGAACCGGAACGCGGTGCTTGCCTGGCGTCGCCGCTTCGGCCGTATGTTGAGGGAAATCATGGATGTCTATCCGCCGCGCGAGCCCGTCGATGTCGATCAGCTCGCCGACATGGTTTCCTCCGTCCTCGAAGGCGGCATCGTGCTGTCGAAGACACTGAAGGAGCCGAACACGCTGGCCGAGCAGGTGCTGATGCTGAGGACCTTCGTACGCCTGCTCTTCCAGCCGGCTGTCGAGCAGCCCCTTGCCGTCGCAAGGCCTGCGCAGGCCTTTGGCGCCGCCGGCGGCGGCCAGACTTAGCCGGCCTCCATGTCGGCCGCCATTTCGGCGAGCTTGCGCACGGTGTTGAGGTTGCGGGACGTTCCGGGCTTCAGCGCCGGCAGCTTCAGCTTCGACCGGCCGGAGCCGTTGGGATAATGCACATAGATTTCCCGCCCGGCAAGCTTCGCCTCCTCGCCGTCGGGCGCCACCATCTTGTCCAGCGCATCGCCGGGCGTCTTTTCGGGCAGGAAGTAGACAAGCAGGAAGTTCGGCTTGGCATGGGGGAAGGGAGCGTTGGCGATGATGTCGCTAAGTTCCTTCCAGCTACGCACCATCACGCCCGGCCGCTTGCCCATCTTTTGCCCGAGGGCTTCGTCGAGCTTCGCCTCGACCGCTTTTTCGGATTCATCCGAGCGGAAAAGCACGTTGCCGCTCTGGATGTAGGTCTTCACATCGGCAAAGCCGAGGCCTTCGCAGATCACCTTCAGCTCGGCCATCGGCAGCGAACCGGTGCCGCCGACGTTCACGGCGCGGAGGAGAGCGACGTAGACGTGCATTTTTTTCTCCCTTGGCCGCTGTACCGTGCCGGCCCTGAAGATTTTACATCTTCCCCGCCACCTTGATCGCAAACGCATACTCAAACGCAATCTCCTCCAGCCGCTGGAAACGCCCCGAGGCGCCGCCATGGCCGGCGTCCATGTTGGTCTTGAGCAGGATCGGCGCCGCGCCGGTGGTCTTGTCGCGCAGCTTCGCCACCCATTTGGCCGGCTCCCAATAGGTGACGCGCGGGTCGGTCAGGCCGCCGAGCGCCAGGATCGGCGGATAGGCTTTGGCGCCGACATTGTCATAGGGCGAATAGGCGGCGATCTGCTCGTATTCTTCGCGGCTGTCGATCGGGTTGCCCCATTCCGGCCATTCCGGCGGCGTCAGCGGCAAGGTGTCGTCGAGCATGGTGTTGAGCACGTCGACGAAGGGGACGGCGGCGATGATGCCGGCAAATTTTTCCGGCGCCATGTTGGCGACAGCGCCCATCAACATGCCGCCGGCCGAGCCGCCCTCGGCGATGATCTTCGCGTAAGAGGTGAACTTCTGTTGATTCAGATAGTCGGCCGCGGCGACGAAGTCCTTGAAGGTGTTCGTCTTCTTGTCCATCTTGCCGTCTTCGTACCAGGCAAAGCCCTTGTCCTTGCCGCCGCGGATATGGGCGATGGCATAGACGAAGCCGCGGTCGGCGAGCGACAGGCAATTGGTGTTGAAGCCGGCCGGAATGGTGATGCCGTAGGCGCCGTAGCCATAGAGCAGGCAGGGGGCGCTGCCATCGAGCGGCGTGTCCTTGCGGTAGAGCAGGGTGACCGGCACGGTCTCGCCATCCCAGGCGGGGGCGAAGACCCGACGGGTGACGTAGTCTTCGGGATTGTGGCCCGACGGCACTTCCTGCGTCTTCAAGAGCGTGCGCTCGCGCGTCACCATGTTGTAGTCGTAGAGCTGCGACGGCGTCGTCATCGAGGAATAGGAGAAGCGGATGACATCGGTGTCGTATTCCGCAGCACCCGAAAGCCCCAGCGAATAGGCTTCCTCGGCAAAGGCAATCGCATGTTCCTCGCCGGTCGCCCGATCGCGGATCATGATCCGCGGCAGCCCATCCTTGCGCTCCAGCCACAGGAGATGGCGGGCATAGGCCATGTGGCTGATGATCAGCGTGCCTGGCTTATGCGGCACGACTTCGCGCCAGTTCTCCTTGCCCGGATTATCGACCGGCGCTTCCATGATCTTGAAATCCTTGGCGCCGCCGTCATTCGTCAGAATGTAGAAGACGTCGCCGCCCTCGGTCAGCGAATATTCGATGCCTTCCTGGCGCGCCGCCACCAGCTTCGGCTCGGCGGTCAGATTCTTGGTCGACAGCAGCCGGTATTCGCTAGTCTCGTGATCGTGAATGTCGATATAGATGAAATCGTCGAGCAGCGAGCCGCCGACGCCCATGAAGAAGCCGGCATCGGCTTCCTCATAGACCAGCCGGTCTTCCGACTGCGGCCGGCCGACAATGTGGTGGAACACCTTGGAGGGCCGGTGGTTCTCGTCGAGCGCCGAATAGAAGAAGCTCTTGCCGTCGGGCGCCCAGACGCCGCCGCCGCCGGTATTCTCGATCACGTCGTCGAGATCCTGGCCGGTCGAAAGGTCGCGCACCTTCAGCGTGAAGAATTCCGACCCCTTGTCGTCATAGCCCCAGATGCCGCGGCCGTGGTCGGTGGAATGGTCGAGGCCGGCGAGGCGGAAATAGGCCTTGCCTGATGCTTCCTTGTCGCCGTCGAGCAGCACCGTGCGGATCGTCTCATCGGCGACATTGCCATCGCGAGGAATGCGAAAATAGCGCGGCTGTTCGCCGCCGGTCACGTAGGACGTGCCGTAGGCATAGGCGCCGTCCTTGACCGGCACTGAGCTGTCGTCCTCCTTGATGCGGCCGCGCATTTCGGAAAACAGCACCTTCTGCAGCGGCTTGGTGTCCTCCATCGCCGCATTCATATAGGCGTTCTCAGCTTCGAGATGCCGGCGGATCTCGGGATCGAGGATCGATGGATCCTTGAACATCGCCTGCCAGTTGTCGGCGCGCAGCCAGGCGTAATCGTCCGTGCGGGTAATGCCGTGGCGCGTATCGGAGACGGGCTTCTTCGGCGCGGCGGGCGGGGTCGGCAGGTTCTTGAAAACGGACAAGGAATTGGCTCCGGTGGGAATGTCGGGTTGGCAAGAGATAGAGGCGCACCGGTTCCGGATCAAGCGCCAAGGGGCGAGGTGACCTTCCACAGGCGATGGGGCGGCTCGGTCCGCCCTGCCTTGATGTCACCACAATATTTAAGAATGTCCGCTATCGCAGATCGAAATTTACACGTGCCAAGCCCCCGGCAAGCTGCCTGCGGCAGGGTGAAGACTGGACAACAGCAAGGGATTTTTCTTCAATGCCGAAACATCTGCTCCTGTTTGTATCCCTCCTCGGCCTTGCTGCCCCCGCCTTTGCGGTCGACCCCGCCATCAAGAAGCAGCTGGAAAAACTTGATCCCTCGACCCGTCTGGAGCAGAGCTGCGACACCGAGGCGATGAGCCGCATCAACCAGGACAGCACCGGCTTCAAGCCCGACAAGGTGATCGCCTACACCTTCAAGGACCCGATCGCCGGCGACAATTCGCTGCAGGCGCCAGGCGCGGTCTTCCGCAGCAAGGGCGACTGGTACCATCTCTCCTACACCTGCATCACCGGTCCGCAGCATATCAACGTGCGCCAGCTTGATTACCAGATCGGCGACAAGGTGCCGCGCGAGAAGTGGGATAAATATTATCTCTACGATTGATCGCCTGTCCCGTTGGCTGCGCTGACCGGCCGCATGGCGGTGGACGAGTGCCGTCGCTAAACTCGGCCGATGGAATCGTAGAAGTCCTTCCATGAACCGTATCTTTCTTGTTTCGGCGTTTCTTCTGGCCGGCCTCTCCACGCTTTGCGCGGCCGAAACGCCGCCGCTGCCGGCGGCCGCCGCTCCGGTCGTGAAGAACCTGGCGGTCAAACTCGTCGAGCCGCATCTGCATATTGCCCGCTCCAATATATCAGGCCATGCCCGCATTGCGCTCACCTTCGACGCCTGCATGGGCCAGGCGGACGAGCGCATCCTGTCGACCCTGGTGCGCGAGCGCATCCCGGCGACGATCTTCGTCACCGCCCGCTGGCTGAAGCGCAACCCCGCTGCGCTCGCCGTCTTCCTGCAGAACCCCGACTTGTTCGAACTCGAAAATCACGGCGAGAACCACATTCCCGCCGTCGATACGCCTACGCTGGTCTATGGCATCGCGTCCGCCGGCTCGCCGCAGGCCGTCCGACAGGAAGTCGAAGGCGGCGCTGCCGCCATGCTCGCAGCCGGCATTCCCGCACCGCACTGGTTCCGCGGCTCGACCGCCAAATATGACCTTTCCGCCATCGGCGAAATCCGCGCCCTCGGCTATCGCATCGCCGGTTATTCGGTGAACGGCGACGGCGGCTCGCTGCTCGGCGCCGTGATCACCGAAAAGCGCATCGCCTCGGCCAAAGACGGCGACGTCGTCATCTCCCACATCAACCAGCCGACCCATGCTGCCGGCGAGGGGGTGGCGAAGGCGCTGGTCGATCTGAAGATGAGGGGCACGGAATTCGTCCGGCTGGATGATGTGGAGGATATGGGCGACGACAAGACGACGGAGTAGTTCCGCGAGGGTTATGCTGTGCAAGTCCCTCTGCCCTGCCGGGGGCTTGCTCGGCACAGCAGCCAATACAAAGCCTCTACCTCAACTCACTCCCAACCCGCAGCCGATCCTCCCCAAATCGCCGCAGCCCCGGTCCATCCCGATCGAGCGCGAAATCCTCGAACCAGTCGCGGTGAATCCCGGCAATGATCGCGCCGATCATCTGCGCGGCGAGATAGGAAAAAGTAATGCCGTTGCCGCCGTAGCCATAGGCGGCAAGCACATGGGGCATTCCGGGCACGGGGCCGATCAGCGGCAGGCCGTCGGCGGTTTCGCCGAAGGTTCCGCCCCAGGCATGGGCGATGCGGGCGTCCGCTCTCGGCCAGAGCCGCTTCATTTTTTCCTGGATTGCCCGGGTCTTGGCCGGCAGCTTCCGCTCGCGCACCGCGGCATCGACAGTGCCGTCGTCTTCACCACCGGCGACGATGCGGTTGTCTGCGGTCGTGCGCATGTAGAGATAGGGATGGCTATCCTCCCAGATCAACGCCCTGTCGCGCCAGAACGTCGCAGGGTCCTGCGGCACGGTGGCGACTGCCCAGCTCGAGCTTGTCCGGTGCAGCTTCGGCATGTCGAGACCCGGCATCGAATAGCCGGTGGCCAGCACGACATGCCGCGCTTCGATCACCGGGCCGCCGTCGGTTTCGGCCGTGACTTGATCGCCTTCGCTGTGCAGAGCGGTCACCGAAGCCTTGACCAGCTGCGCGCCGCGCCGAAGGGCCATCGCGATCACCGCCCAGGTGAGCAGCAGCGGATCGGCCTCCGCCGAACCTGGCGAATAAATTGCCCCATCGCGATCGAGCTCGAACTGGGTGAAGAGATCGGGATGTTCGAGATAGACACCTGGAAGGCCGGCGCGGCGCCGCAGCTGGCGCTCTTCCAGCAGGTCGCGGGCGCCTTCCTGGTTGGCAGCGAGATAAAGCGTGTTGCGCGGCCGGAAGCCGCAGGCGATGTCGTTTGCGGCAATCAGCTTGGCAAGGCCTGCGACGGCCGCGGCGCTGCGGCGATAGATGCCGGCGGCGCGCTCAAAGCCGTACCAGGTCTCCAGCTCGCTGAGCGTACTGTCGATTTCCCATTGCAGCATCGCCGTGCTGGCGACGGTGCTGCCGAAACCCGGCTCCTGCCGGTCGATGATGACAACCGAGAAGCCGCGCGCTGCAAGGTGCTCTGCGACCAGCGCGCCGGTGATGCCGCCGCCAATCACCGCGACATCGGTGGAAAAGCTATCACCGATCGCTTGCCATGCCGGCCGTATGCCGGTTCGTCCCCAGAACGAACGGCCGCTGACCATCTGCTCATGGTCGGACTCGTCGAGTGCGAGATCGGATGCCACTGATGTCTCCTCGCTTGATCACTTCGGCAATTGCGGCTGCGATCTTTCCTCGATCAGCAATTCCTCGATAACAGTCATGACGATCAGCGACAGCGGCAAAGCCAGCATTGCACCGACGGCGCCCCACATCCAGGTCCAGAACAGGATGGCGATGAAGACGACAAAGGGGTTGATTTCCAGTCGCCGTCCCATCACCGCCGGAAAGATCAGGTTTTCCATGACGAGGTGCACGGTGAAAAAGGCGGCGGCCGGCATCAGGCCGACGATGAAGCCGTCATAGGTGATGATGCCGGCGATGGCGACGGAAAGCGTCATCAGCGTGATGCCGAGATAGGGAATGAAGCTCGACAGGAAGGCGAAGAAGCCCCACAGCACCGGTGCTGACAATCCGCTCGCATAGGCGATGACTGTCATGACGACGCCGAGCCCGACATAGATCAGCGAGGCTGTGGCGAAATAGAAGCCGAGCACCTGCTCGACGGCATTGATGACGCGGATCGCTGCCAGCCGCTGCGTGCGGGTGCGGAAGGTCATGATGATCGTCTTGCGCAGATTGACCCGGCTGGCGAGGAACAGCAGCAGCGCGGCGAAGAAGATCAGCCCCTGCACCAGCGCCGGCGTCAGGCTTGTGGTCACCAAATGCAGCACATTGCCGGTGTTCTCGAGCAGCGCGCCGATCGACATCGGCCCGCTTTCGAATGTCGCCGGCGTGATGTGCAACCATTCGATGCGCTCCAGGTAGGGCATAATGCGGCTGATCGTCCGCTCGACGAAGGCCGGCGCTTCATTGGCAAGTGTCGCCAGCGGACCCGCAAGCGAGTTGGCCAGCAGTGCGATGACAAGGGCGACGCCGCTCGACAAAAGAAAAGCGTTGGCGAGTCGCGGCACGCCCATCTTGCCGAGATTTTCCGCGGCCAGGCCGAGGATCATGCCGACGACGACGGCAAGGGTGATGGGGATGAGGATCAACGACATCATGTAGACGGCGGCAAGGCCGAGTATGACGAAGATGCCGATGATCGCCCAGGCCATGCTGATATCAAGCCCGTCCTTTTCAAGCCGATGCACCGGCGGGGGAGGCAATTCCTCCGCCGTCTCGCGCAATGACTGCGCCCAGGCGCTGGTGCGGCGTTCGCCGATGGCGATCTTCCTTGCTTGTTTGCGGATGCCGTTGGCGATGCCCATGCGGTGAGGTCCCCGAAGCCCCATTGCTTCGCCACGAAAACGCACTGATGCGGTTCCGGTTCCGCTTGGGTCATGCGACGTCGAAAGATGTCCCTCGGCTTGCCGCAGTGGCGATCAGCAGGAGACCTCCGCCTTCATCGACCACCGCTTGGATTTGATCCGGCCGCCGGAACAACCTCGCAGTCGCGGACGTTCGATCTCTGAAGGAGATAGCTCATGACTGCAGATCGCGATCAGACGAAGGTCACCGAGAGCTTTTCGACCAATCCCCCTTATGCGGACGAAACGAAGCTCAAAGCCGCCGATCGCAGGCGATGGTGGGGTTGGACCGCCCTTTTGGCGGGTGCGGCGGTCCTCATCATTGCCGGCGTAAGCGTGGCGATTTGGCCCGATCCCACCAATAACGATCCGACGGCGACAGCATCGACGAAGCCGGATCCGATCAATGCGCAGCCGTCCGGCCCCGGCACCTTCAACGATGACCCGGCCTCCGGCCCTTCACGGCCGCCCGAAGCGACGGACCGCGACCCCACGCCGAGCGGAAGCGGTGGCGGACCGACCGGGGTGACGACGCCATCCGGAACCGAAAAGGTTCAATAGATGGAGTTCAGGCCGACAGCGTCAGGCCGATGCCCCAGGGATCCCTGAGGAAGACACCGCCGTCGCGCTTCTCGCTGTCGATCTCCAGCGCGTCAAGCTTCGAGACCGCCGCATCGAGGGTCGCCTTGTCGTTGAAACGGATTTTGTAATCCGAAAGCCCGGTCATATTGTCGGCGCGCGGGGCCGCACCCCGGCTGTTCCAGATATTGGCGGCGAGATGGTGATGATAGCCGCCGGTTGCAAAGAAGCTTGCGCCGGGATAACGGGCCATCAGCTTGAGGCCGAGCACGTCGCGGTAGAAGCTGTCGGCCTGCGGGATATCGCCGACCTGCAGATGCAGATGGCCGATCGCCGTACCCTCAGCCATGCCGTCCCAGCGATCCTCGGGCGCGCTGTCGTAAAGCGCCTGCAGGTCGAGGCGCAGCGTCGCCATCTCCACCATGCCGTCCTGATGAAACTTCCATCCTTCGTGCGGCCGGTCGGCATAGATTTCGATGCCGTTGCCTTCCGGGTCTGAAAGATAGATCGCCTCGCTGACGAGATGGTCGGAAGCACCGTCGAGAACGACGTTGTTATGCGCCGCATGGCGCAGCCAGCGCGCCAGTTCGGTGCGGTCGGGCATCAGGAAGGCGGTGTGAAACAGCCCGGCGGCGTTGCGCGGCGCGATTGCGGCATTCCCAGCGGTCGTCAGCGTCAGCAGCGGCAGAGCGCCGACCCCGAGAACTTCGCCGCTTGGGCTCCTTTCGATAACCTTGAGGCCGAGCATCGCCTGATAGAAGCCGGACACGAGAGCAAGGTCGCTGACGACGAGATGCGATTGGTCGATATAGGCAGGCCGCGCCAGTGCATAGGATGTTTCGGTCGTCATGGATAATTCTCCTGCCTCAGAAATCGAAGGCGCACCGGCGGTGGCGGCAACCATGCCGCCCGTGGCAAGCCCGAGAAAGTGTCGCCGGTTCATGCGCCTGATATCCTCTCGGCTGTACCTGATCCCTATATGGCCCATCGCCATTGTTCACAGAAGCCTCGTTTTTGAGGATGAAGCGTTGAGCAAGCGTTGACAATCGCTTGCGCTGATTTGCTTTCGCTGACGTGTTCCGCCGACTTGATCAAGGTCAATGCGTCCATATCTTCTTAAGAAGAAGCTCATGCATCTCAGTCATGGAGGGAAGCCATGTACAGGAAGATCATCGTGGCGATCGCGCTCGGCGGTCCCGGCAGGGGAGAAGATATCCTCCGCAAGGCCGCATCGCTGCTCGACGAGGGTGGCGAGATCGTTGCACTCAACGTCGTCGAGGATGTGCCGACCTATGTCGCGATCGAACTGCCGGCCGATATGCTCGAGGACGCCATGAAGGACGGCCGCGACAGGCTGCAGGCGCTGGTCACCGCAACCGGAGTCGCGGCAACAGTCGAAATCCGCAACGGCCCGCCGGCCAAGGCCATCATTGCGGCCGCCGAAAGCCATCGCGCCGACCTCATCATCCTCGCCTCGCATGTGCCGGATTTTTCCAACTACTTCATCGGCGCCACGGCCGACCGCGTCGTGCGCCATGCCAAGTGCTCGGTGCTGGTCGAACGGCACAAGATCTAAGCGCGCGCTTTCCCATTTCTCCGCTCGCCGCGCCTAAAGCGCGGCAGGCGCCGAGTGACCTGTCACGAAGATTTACCGCGCCCGCGATGTGCCGCTGTTGCGCCGCCATCCGTTCGGTGCGACCATCGAGGCCGGGGACGAAATGGATTGGCGCGCATGGCTGAGTTCAACGGCATTCGCTGGGCTTACGACAGGTATGAACTGATCGCCGATGGCATCGTCCACGGCGTCGGCCTCGTGCTGGCGCTGATCGGCGCCACGGTGCTGATCTTCTACGCCACGGTCTGGAGCTCCTACGGCGCGCTCGCCGCCGCCTGGATCTATGGCGTCGGACTGGTGCTGACGCTTGCCATTTCCTTTTCCTACAATATCTGGCCGGTCTCTCGCACCAAATGGTTCCTGCGCCGCTTCGATCATTCGGCGATCTTCGTCCTGATCGCCGCCACCTACACGCCCTTCCTCCAACGCGGCGCCGACGATCCGCTGCTCTTGTTCATGCTGGTGGCGATCTGGCTGTTCGCCGCCGTCGGCATCGTCCTGAAATGCGTCTTTCCCGGCCGTTACGACCGTCTCGCCATCCTGCTTTACCTCGCCATGGGTTGGAGCGGGGTGCTGGTGGCCGGGCCTGTCGCCGCGCGCATCCCGTCCGCCTCGATGCTGCTGATCGTCATCGGCGGCGTCCTCTATTCGCTCGGCGTCATCTTTCATGTCTGGGAGAAGCTGCGCTTCCAGAACGCCATCTGGCACGGTTTCGTCGTCATCGCCGCCGCCGTGCACTATTCGGCCGTCTTCACCTGTTTCAGCCTGCCGGCGCAGGGTTTCTGAGCAGCTGCCTGGGCGCAGCTATCCCGCAAGCGGCGTCTCCGCCATCTGCCGTTTACATGTTTTGCACCGCGGCGTATGCCACCCCTGACAGCCAATCGAACCGGACCAACAATGACAGACGCCGTCCTCCTTCGCGACGCCACCGAAGCCGATCTTTCCGCAATCCGCGAGATCTACAATCACGCCGTCGAGCACACGACGGCGATCTGGAACGAGACACTCGTCGATCTCGAAAACCGGCAGGAATGGTTGAGCGCGCGCCAGGCGCGCGGCTTTCCCGTCATCGTCGCCGAGATGTCGGGCAAGGTCGCAGGCTACGCCTCCTATGGCGACTGGCGCGCCTTCGAGGGCTACCGCCATACGGTCGAACATTCCGTCTATGTCGACAAGGATAGCCGCGGCGCCGGTATCGGTGAGGCCTTGATGCGGGCGCTGATCGCGCGTGCCGCTGCCGCCGATATCCACGTGATGATCGCCGGCATCGAGGCTGAGAACGCCGCCTCGATCCGCCTGCACGAGAAGCTCGGATTCCGCATCGCCGGCAGATTTTCCGAGGTCGGCACGAAGTTTGGCCGCTGGCTGGATCTCACCTGCATGGAGCTTCGTCTGCCCGGCAAGGCGGATTTGACCGGCTTGCCCGGCAAGGCCGACTGATCGGCCTGGCTGGGCAGAGTCTGGCTGCCTGCCTGGGCACGGATGAGCGCTTCGGACGGAGTGAAACGGCAAATCATTGCCAGCGCGTTCGCCATCTTTTTATTGTATTCTGAGCTGTGTAGAAATGAGAGGCCGCCTGCTTCGCGAGAGGCGGCGTGAAGCGTCATGGAGATCAACAGTTCAATGGTAATGCATACGCCGCTCGGCCTCCTTGCCTTGCTTCTTCTCGCCTCCGCTCCGATCTCCACGCGCGCCGCCGATTGCGGCAGCACGGCCTCACCGAAACTCGACTGGCAGGAATGCTCGAAGAAGAACCTGATGCTGCAGGGCAGTGATCTCGAAGGCGCCAATCTCTTCAGCACCGATTTCTCGCTGACCGATCTCAGCGGCGGGAATTTCAAATCCGCCAATCTGGAGAAGGCGACTTTGGTGCGCGCCTCGCTCGAAGGTTCACATGCCGAAGGGGCCAACTTCGCCAAGGTCGAAGCCTATCGCGCCAGCTTCGCCAATATTGCCGCCGAAGGCGCTTCCTTTGCCGGCGCCGAGCTGCAGCGCGCCAATTTCGCCGGCGCCCGGCTCTCCGGTGCGAGCTTCGAAAAGGCCGAACTCGGCCGCGCAGATTTCGACAAGGCGGTGCTGACGGGGGTGAAATTCTCTTTCGCCAATCTCTCCCGCGCCGATCTCTCCAACGCCACTATCGAAGGTCCGGCAATGTTCGACCGCGCCTTCATGTTCCTGACCCGCATCGAAGGTCTGGACCTCTCGGCTGCCGCCGGACTCGAACAGGCGCAGATCGAGCTCGCCTGTGGCGATACCTCGACCAAGCTGCCGCCCGGCCTCTCGGCGCCGGCAACCTGGCCATGCCCTGCCGAACACGAGTGAGCGCTCCGGATCGCAGGCTCATGTCGGCTGCGCTGGATGCCGGCATCGAACTAGTGGAGTTTGAACTCGCCCATGACCCGGCGCCATTCGTTAGGTCCGATCAGCCGCTGGTGGGTGTAGCGAACAGAGTGTAGCGGCCCGTCGAGGGTGGACCGCCAGAAATCGAGAAACTTATGCATCTCCGGAAAATCCGGGGCGAGGTCGTAATCCTGCCAGATATAGGTTTGCAGCACGGATTCAAAATCGGGAATGCGATAGAGGATATGCGCGGTAGTCAGCCCGTAGCCGTCCAGCTGACGTCCCAGATCTGATGAAAATGGCATGCTTCATCTCCGTTTCATGACGCTCGAAAAGTGGCGCAAAATTTTGCGGCCATCAACGGATTCTCAACGCGACTCCCCTGTTTATTGTTCCTTTCCAGTATGTTAGCAGCCACTTCGAACGAGTGCTGATTTTTTTATGACGCCCTCTTGAAATGGAAAAACCGCAAAACCAGATCATTGCGCGCAGAACGCTCAATCGGGGTTTTGCACCCGCCCGGACTGGTCATCCGGTCCGGCCAGGGGAACAATATCGTTATTGTTTGTCCATTGGAGGAAAACATGTCGTTCCGACCGCTTCATGATCGCATTCTCGTCCGCAGGGTCGATTCCGAGGAAAAGACCAAAGGCGGCATCATCATCCCCGACACTGCCAAGGAAAAACCACAGGAAGGCGAGGTCATCGCCGTCGGCCCCGGCGCGCGCAACGATGCCGGCCAGATCCAGGCGCTCGACGTGAAGGTCGGCGATCGAATCCTGTTCGGCAAATGGTCCGGCACGGAGATCAAGATCAACGGCGAGGACCTGCTGATCATGAAGGAAAGCGATGTCATGGGCATCATCGAAGCCCAGGCCGCCGAAAAGATCGCCGCCTGAGGCGAATTCCGCGCATTAGTCAAAAAAAGCTGCCTATTGAAGGAGTGACAGAATGGCTGCGAAAGAAGTCAAATTTCATAGCGATGCCCGTGAACGCATGCTGCGTGGGGTCGATGTGCTAGCCAACGCGGTGAAAGTAACGCTCGGCCCGAAGGGCCGCAACGTCGTGATCGACAAGTCCTTCGGCGCGCCGCGCATCACCAAGGACGGCGTTTCCGTCGCCAAGGAAATCGAACTCGAAGACAAGTTCGAAAACATGGGCGCCCAGATGCTGCGTGAAGTTGCATCCAAGACGAATGATCTCGCCGGCGACGGCACCACGACGGCGACCGTTCTAGCCCAGGCAATCGTCAAGGAAGGCGCCAAGGCGGTTGCCTCTGGCATGAACCCCATGGACCTGAAGCGCGGCATTGATCTTGCCGTCGAAGCCGTCGTCGGGGAACTGAAGGCCAACGCCCGTAAGATTTCCAACAATTCCGAAATTGCGCAAGTCGGTACCATTTCAGCCAACGGCGATTCCGAGATCGGCCGCTACCTCGCCGAAGCGATGGAAAAGGTCGGCAACGAAGGCGTGATCACGGTCGAAGAGGCCAAGACAGCGGAAACCGAACTCGAAGTCGTCGAAGGCATGCAGTTCGACCGCGGCTATTTGAGCCCCTATTTCGTCACCAACCAGGACAAGATGCGGGTCGAGCTCGAGGATCCCTATATCCTGATCCATGAGAAGAAGCTGTCGAATCTGCAATCGATGCTGCCGGTTCTCGAAGCCGTCGTCCAGTCCGGCAAGCCGCTCCTCATCATTGCTGAAGACGTCGAAGGCGAAGCGCTCGCAACGCTCGTCGTCAACAAGCTGCGCGGCGGCCTGAAGATCGCTGCCGTCAAGGCGCCGGGCTTCGGCGACCGCCGCAAGGCCATGCTGGAAGATATCGCCATCCTGACCGGCGGCACCGTCATCTCCGAAGATCTCGGCATCAAGCTCGAGAATGTGTCGCTGAATATGCTCGGCCGCGCCAAGAAGGTGGCAATCGAAAAGGAAAACACCACCATCATCGACGGTGCCGGTTCGAAGGCGGAACTCGACGGTCGCACCGCTCAGATCCGCGCCCAGATCGAAGAGACCACCTCGGACTACGATCGCGAGAAGCTGCAGGAACGGCTTGCCAAGCTCGCCGGCGGCGTTGCCGTCATCCGCGTCGGGGGCTCGACGGAAGTCGAAGTGAAGGAAAAGAAGGATCGCGTCGACGATGCGCTGCACGCAACCCGCGCCGCGGTCGAGGAAGGCATTCTGCCCGGCGGCGGCGTGGCGCTGCTGCGTGCTGTCAAGGCGCTCGACGCTATCAAGACTGCCAATGCCGACCAGCGCGTCGGTGTCGACATCGTTCGCCGGGCAATTGAGGCACCGGTTCGCCAGATCGCCGAAAACGCCGGCGCGGAAGGCTCGATCATCGTCGGCAAGCTGCGGGAGAAGAGCGAGTTCTCCTACGGCTGGAATGCCCAGACCGGCGAATATGGCGACCTATATGCGCAGGGCGTCATCGACCCGGCGAAGGTGGTGCGTACGGCGCTACAGGATGCCGCCTCCGTGGCCGGCCTGCTTGTCACGACGGAAGCCATGATCGCCGAGAAGCCGAAGAAAGATGCCGCTCCGGCAATGCCGGCTGGTGCCGGCATGGACTTCTAAGCGGTCGCTTGGCCCGCCCTGCCATCGGGGCGGGCCGTTCTACGCACTATCGAATTAAACAAGTTCCATCGGTCGACATCAATGGAGCCAAGCTATGAGAAAGGAAAACATCAGCAATTCCATACAGCAGAATGCCGTGGCAGCCATAAGCGCGGCGCATCTGCTCCATCCGGCGAAGCATTTCGGTCACCCGCGTGACGTGCTTGCCGCCGAGATCGACAACGACGAGAAGCGGGCCATTCTCGCTTCATGGGCATCCGATATCTTCGCAGTCGAATCCGCACCAGCCCTCCGCCTTTGCCCCGGGGCTGAAAGAGCTGTATCCTATGACGAGATCCTTGAAGCGCTGAAGGCTTTGGATAATGGCGATCGACCATCCGCGAGGCAGGATACGTCCGCTTCCCTGGATCGCCATAGGGTCCGCCGTCGAAAACCGCCCGCGCGCCGGCTTCCCGGCCTTGGCTTGTGCAGCTACTGGAGCGGAGGACGGCGTCGACCGCTGTTCGAAACCTGACCCTCCGTCTGGCCCGCCCTGTGCCTCTCGAGGACGCAGGGATTTTTGCCGACGACTCTTTGCTCAACTGAGGAGGTTTTGCCGATGAAGATCGCTCAGATTGCACCGCTCGCCGAAAGCGTTCCGCCGAAGCTCTACGGGGGGACCGAGCGGATCGTTTCCTACCTTACCGAGGAACTCGTCGCTCAGGGACACGAGGTTACGCTCTTTGCCAGCGGCGATTCCGTCACCCACGCGAGATTGGTGCGATGTGCGGACGTCGCGCTGCGGCTCAGCCCGACAGTCAGGGACCATCTGCCGCATCAGGTCGTGATGCTGGAGGAGATCCGTCGGCGGGCGCATGAGTTCGACGTGCTGCATTTCCACATCGATCTGCTGCATTTCCCGCTGATCCGCGATTTCGCCGACCGCACGGTGACGACGCTGCACGGGCGACTCGACCTGCCGGATCTGAAGCCGTTCTATACGGCGTTCCCGGGAATTCCGCTGGTGTCGATCTCCAATGACCAGCGCCGCCCGATGCCGCCGGTCGACTGGCGCGGAACGGTCTATCACGGCTTGCCTAGCAACCTTCTTCCTTTCACGGAGAGCCCGAAAGGCGACTATCTCGCCTTCCTTGGCCGTATCTCTCCGGAGAAGCGCCCCGACCGCGCGATCCAGATCGCGGCAAAGGTCGGAATGCCGCTGAAGATCGCTGCAAAGATCGACAATGTCGACAAGGCATATTGGGAATCCGTGATCGAGCCGATGGTGAAGAGTCATCCGCATGTGGAATTTATCGGCGAGATCGATGAGCTTGAGAAGGCTGACTTCCTTGGAAATGCAGGCGCTCTGCTGTTCCCGATCGACTGGCCGGAGCCATTCGGGCTGGTGATGATCGAGGCCATGGCCTGCGGCACGCCGGTGATCGCTTTCGGCTGTGGCTCGGTTCCCGAGGTCATTGACAATGGCGTCTCCGGCATCCTCGTCGACAGTGTCACCGAGGCGGTTGAAAATGTCGAATGGGCGCTCCGGCTCGATCGCCGTAAGGTGCGGGCTGCATTCGAAAAGCGCTTCACCGCGAAACGGATGGCTTGCGACTATCTCGACATCTATCGCAACTTGCCGGGCGTTCGTATCAAAGCCACGCAGATACGCCGGTCCAACGGGCAGGCGCTCGACCTGCAGGCTGTCGCCTGACGTTAGGGAGGAGACATGTCGAACGTGTCTGCGGAGAGCAGTTCCGCCACAGCATCTCCAGGACTGACAGCGCCGGTCGCTCAGTTCTTCATTCCGGCCGCCGCTTCGCTGCAGGAGCGCCGGCCGCGTACCTTGAAGCACGGCGACTGTTTCGCCCTCTTCGATCACAACGGCGATGCCCTTTCCGGTCCCGGCAGCCCGGAAGGTTTTTTCCACCGGGATACCCGTTATCTCTCGCATCTCTATCTGACGATCAACGGACAGCGGCCGATGCTTCTGTCGTCGACTCTGCGGGATGACAACGCCACGCTGACTTGCGATCTCACCAATCCGGATCAGTTCGATGAGAAGGGAAAGCTGGTTCTCGGGCATGACCTCATACATCTGCGCAGGTCGCGCTTTCTCTGGAATGCCTGTTGTTATGAACGGCTGGCCGTGAGGAACTATGACGAGCGGCGGCAACATGTCCGAATCCAGATTGCGTTCAGCGCCGATTTCGCGGATCTTTTCGAAGTCCGCGGAACCGCAAGGGCAAGGCGAGGGCACCATCTTCCCGCCGTCGTGGAACAGGATTGGATCCTGCTTTCCTATATTGGTCTGGACGATCGCAAGCGGTCGACACGACTTTCCTTCATGCCGGAACCGGCCGAGATTCGGAGCGATCTTGTCACCTTCGATCTCCATCTAAAGCCGCACGAGACCAAATCGCTATTCATTCAGATCGGCTGCGACGGGACCTCCGCCGACCGACTGAGCCGCCTTTCCTTCTTCCTGGCATTGCGGGATGCGCGCCGTGCGTTGCGCGCCTCTACCTCGCGCGCGGCGTCGATTACAACCTCCAACGAGATCTTCAACGAAGTCGCGCGGCGCAGCGCTTCGGACCTCTACATGCTGATCACCGACAAGCCGGAAGGCCCCTATCCTTATGCCGGCATTCCCTGGTTCAGCACCGTCTTCGGCCGCGACGCCTTGATCACGGCGCTTCAGACACTTTGGCTGGATCCGGAGATCGCGCGCGGGGTTCTCGGCCACCTGGCGGCCAACCAGGCGACGAACATTGACCCTGCCTCAGACGCCGAGCCGGGCAAGATCCTGCACGAAGTGCGTTGCGGCGAAATGGCCGAACTCGGCGAGGTTCCATTCCGGCGCTACTACGGCAGCATCGACTCGACGCCGCTGTTCGTGATGCTGGCTGGCGCCTATCTCCAGCGAACCGGTGATCTCGCGACCATCGACCGTCTCCTGCCGAATCTCGAAGCGGCACTGACTTGGATCGACGAACATGGAGATCGCGATGGCGACGGCTTCGTCGAATATGGGAGGCTGACGCAAGAAGGACTGATCAATCAGGCGTGGAAGGATAGCCACGATTCGGTCTTCCATGCCGACGGCACATTGGCCAGGGGGCCGATCGCAATTGCCGAAGTCCAAGCCTATGTCTATGGCGCTTGGCAAAGTGCTGCCGAAATCTTCCGGCGGACGGGCAAGCCGGAACGCGCGGTGAGCTTTCTCGCACGGGCGGAGGGGCTGCGTCGCGCCTTTGACATGAGCTTCTTCGATGAGGAACTTGCCACCTATGTGTTGGCTCTCGACGGGGATAAACGGCCGTGCCGGGTCCGATCCTCCAATGCCGGCCATGCGCTGTACACCGGTATTGCTTATCCTGAACGGGTCGCACCGGTGACCCGCACCCTGATGAGTGCCTCGTCCTTCTGTGGCTGGGGGATCCGAACCATTCCCTCCACCGAAGCCCGCTACAATCCTATGAGCTACCATAATGGCTCGATCTGGCCCCATGACAATGCACTGATAGCCAGTGGCCTCGCCCGCTACGGCTATCGCGCCGAGGCGGCGCAAATCTTCGAGGGGCTGTTTGCCGCCGCCACTTATATCGACCTGCGGCGGCTCCCCGAACTCCTCTGCGGCCTGCCACGTCAGCGCGCACGGGGACCGACCTCTTATCCGGTCGCCTGCTCGCCTCAAGCATGGGCGGCAGCAGCACCCGTGTCTCTGCTGCAATCCTGCCTGGGCCTGGATTTCGACCCGAACAACTCGCAAATCAGCTTCAACGTGCCGCGACTTCCTTCTTTCCTCGACGAGGTGACCCTGCGACGGCTGGTGATCGGTAATGGCTCCGCTGATGTCGCTATCCGCCGGTCGAGACACCAGGTCGTGGTCGATGTGATCAATCGACAGGGCGATGTCCGCGTGCTCACCACCGCCTGATGAAGCGTAGTTTAGGGAAGGCGGGTGATCCGCCTTTCCTATTCCAGTTCCTCTTCATCCGATCTCAGCAGATCAACAAGCACGGCAACCCTGCCTGTCGGCAGATGCCGGCCCTCACCCATCAAGGCCTCGTCGTTGTTGGCCCATGCAAATGCCTCGGCAAGTTCGGCCCGCGTCGCACCTGTCGCGATGACCTCGGCCACAAACATTTTGTCGGCCGGCCCCAGGACAGCGATGACATCTTCTGAAGTCATTGTCATAGCTATTGCTCCTCGCTCAAGCTTCGCCCAGATATGGTGGCGCCTTCTAAAAAATCAATTTTCTGGTTGAGGAATTCGATCCTCTTGTATTGGTAAGGCACTGAATTATATAACTATTGTCGATTGCCAAATAGGGATCGACACAAAGGTCCAGGAGACGCCGGTCGCTCTTGGCGTCTCCTTGTATCCATGTTGCTTGCAAGGAGGATATGGCTATGAGGACAAACCTCGATTTCGCTCCCCTGTTTCGGTCGAGCATCGGCTTCGAGCGGATGTTGAACGCGCTGGAGGCTGCAAGCCGCGCCGAAACAATCGACAATTGGCCGCCTTACGACATCGTCAAAACCGGCGAGGATGATTACCGTATTGCCATGGCAGTAGCGGGCTTCTCACGGGAGGAGCTGGCGATCACCCAAGAGCAGAACATGCTCATCGTCGCGGGGCAGAAGGCCAACGGCGAAGATGTTCAATACCTGCATCGCGGTATTGCCGGACGGTTCCAGCGTCGGTTCGACCTCGCCGCCTACATGAAGGTCGCGGATGCCCGGCTTGTCGACGGTCTGCTGACCATCGATCTCAAGCGCGAAATCCCTGAAGAGATGAAGCCACGCCAGATCGGAATCGAAACGGGTCAGGCAATGGCGAAGGCGCAGCCGAAACAAATCGAGGCCGGGAAGCATGCGGCCTGAGCTTCGCCGGCAGCAGGCGAACGTGGCGCCAGGAATAGCCTGGCGCCAAACGCACAGCTTGCCCAAGAACTACCAGAAAGGAGTAAAACCATGAGTGTCCGTGATTTGATTCCCTGGGGTCGCAACAACGGCAACCAGGTTCAGACTCTCTTTCGCGATGATGACCGCGATCCCTTCCTGTCACTCCATCGCGAAGTCAATCGGCTGTTCGACGATGTTTTCCGTGGCTTCGGCTCCGGGCTGCCGTCAATGCGAGGCGCCAGCAGCTTTGGCGCCGGCTGGCCGAGTGTCGAAATCTCCGACACCGACAAGCAAATTAAGGTGACGGCCGAAGTACCCGGTCTTGAGGAAAAGGACATCGAGGTCTTCCTCAATGACGGCGTGCTGACGCTGAAGGGTGAGAAGCGTTCGGAAACGGAAGACAAGGAGAAGCAGTTCTCCGAGCGCTACTATGGCCGCTTCGAGCGGCGCATCCCGCTCGGCACCGAGGTCAAGGAAGACCAGGTCGACGCCACCTTCAAGAACGGTGTCCTGACCGTAAGCTTGCCTAAGACCGAAAAGGCTCAGTCACAGGTCAAACGGATCGCCATAAAGAGCTAATGGGTCCACACCACCCGGCGGTCGGCCTTGAGGCGGCCGCCGGCATTCCTCGCCAACAAGGAGGGATAAAATGATCGAGTTTATTAGGGAGATGCATCATTCAGGTACGGCCGATATACGGCCCTCGAATGATAACCGGCGGAAATCTCTGACCTTCGGGCGCTCCGTATTTCCCGAGGATGCCATTGCCCGCATCTTCAAGCCATCGCGCTCCCCAATGACATCGGGCCATGCGCGAACGACAGGTTGGCGGCTTGCTTTTGAACGCCGCAAAGCGCCGTTCATCGAGCCGCTGATGGGCTACACGGGTAGTACTGACACACTCCCCCAGGTGGAGCTGGAGTTTCCGACGCTTCAATCCGCAATCCGCTACGCCGAACGCCAGGGCCTGACATACATCGTTGAGTGTCTGGCGAGCAAGGCGGCCGTTCCGTCGAAGCGGAAAACCTGTGCGCGATCGGACCGGGCGTCTCACGCCTTCTCCGACGCGACGTTGGAGCGGCTTGGCCTAACGGACCTTCAGGAGAGTTATGAACAGGCATTAGACGAGGCGTCCAGCCGCAACGATGCTTCTGGTCTCGCGACAGGGTCGGCGCCCATGGAGGTCGTTCGGGATTCAACGCTGTCGCTTGAGGAGAAGCGTTCGATCTTGATGAACTGGGCCTGGACCGAGTACCTGATCGATCAAGCGACCAACGAGGGCATGCCAGAGAAAAATCGGCCTTCGCGCCTCGAAGAGGTCGACCAGGCACTGCTGGCGCTAGAACGGGATGTCCAGCGTCAGGATCCTCAGCTCGCGACTGAGCAAAACGCAGCATGAGGTACAGCCATGGATCCCCTGATTGTATTCGACTGCAAGAGAGTTCTGGCGAACAGGTTCGCACTGGCGGTGGCAGCGGCGGCGCGCAGCCGTTCACTCAATCGAGGAGCGGAGCCGAGGTTTGAAATGCCGCGCGCTACCGCGAGCGTAATCGCACTAAACGAGATCGCACAGAGCAGCTTTCTGCCGGGTGAACTCGCCTTGTTTCTGATCGAACCAGCAGAGGCAAAGCGCATCCTCCGCGCGAACCCTCAATCCAGCTTCGCGGCGGTGGCAGGCATGCCGCGGCCGCACCCGCCTCCGATCCGCCGGAGGCGGTTCACTGATGATGCCAACCAAGGAAAGGAGGAATGAATGATGCTGAAGTCTACGTCGAGCGAAAACCGGATGGCTTTCGATATCGTCAATATCGTCGCCGGCCTGGCGCTTTTCCTCGCACCCTGGCTGCTCGGTTTCACGGGTGAAACCTACGCCGCCTGGAACGCCTGGATCGTCGGTGCGGCCATCGTCTTGATCGCCGCCGCAGCCCTCTACGCCTTTTATGAGACAGAGGAGTGGCTCAATCTTGTGCTCGGCATATGGGCGGTGGTCGCACCATGGGCGCTTGGCTTTACAGCCGTCACCGCAGCCATGTGGGTGCATGTGGTGGCCGGCATCGTCGTCGCGGTACTTGCCGCCGGCAGCATCTGGTTTAGCCATAACCATCCGCTGTCGACCGCTTAACCCAACCGAAAGCGGGTCGGGGAACCCCCGGCCCGCTTCTTTGTTAAACAGCCCGTTGAATGGTGAAACCATTTCAAGGAGCAAACCATGTCAGATCTCGCCCCGAGGATCCGCGGGACTGTAACCTCAATTGCTTTTGCCCTTGGCGCCATTTTGATAACGGTCACGCCGGCCACCCCGGAGACAGCGGGATCATCGGCAGCTTCTTCCTCCCGCTTGCCGACGCTGGCTCCCATGCTTGAACAAGTCACACCGGCCGTGGTCAATATAGCAGTCGTCTCAAAGACAACGACTCAAGGCAACCCTCTTTATAACGATCCGAGTTTCCGCCCCTTCTTCGATCTGCCGGAGCAGCAGGAGAGGGCCAGGATGAGTGCCGGTTCCGGAGTGATCGTCGACGCCTCGAAAGGATATGTACTCACCAACCATCATGTCGTCGATGGCGGGGCTGAAATTTCCGTCACGCTGAAGGAGGGACGCCGGTTGCCCGCAAAACTCATCGGCAGTGATAAGGATACCGACATCGCGTTGCTCCAGATCGACGCAAAAAACCTCACGGCGATCCAGATCGGAGATTCCGATGCGCTAAAGGTTGGGGACTATGTCGTCGCCATCGGCAACCCATTTGGGCTCGGCCAGACGGTGACTTCCGGCATCGTCAGCGCACTTGGACGTAGCGGTTTGAACATCGAGGGCTATGAGGATTTCATCCAGACCGACGCCTCGATCAATCCGGGCAATTCCGGCGGCGCGCTGGTGACGCTCGACGGCAAGCTGGTCGGGGTCAATACGGCGATCCTCAGCCCCGCCGGCGCGAACGTCGGTATCGGTTTTGCGGTTCCCAGCAGCATGGCCGCAACGGTGATGAACCAGCTGATCGCCCATGGCAAGGTCGAGCGCGGTAGACTCGGCATCGGCATCCAGGATCTTACGCCGGACTTGGCTGAAGCTCTCAGACTCGGCGACCTGCGAGGCGCGCTTATCGCGAATATCGAACCGGGTTCCGCGGCCGAACGCGCCGGACTGAAGACCGGAGACGTCGTGACTGCAATCGACGGGCGTCCCATCCATGGCTCGACCGACCTTAGGAACCGCATCGGGCTCACGCCCGCGGGCAGCAAGGTCAGTCTGACGGTGAAGCGTGGCGATGACGAGCAGGTGATCGCCGTCACGATCGCGGCCGAGGACAAGGTCGTGGCAGACGTCTCCGGAACGCTGCTCGAAGGCGCCAAAATGAGAGATGCATCCGAGGCTGGATCTCAGTTTGGCGGCTTCGGCGTGGTGATCGAGAGCGTGGCGTCTGGCAGCGCGGCCGCTCGCGCCGGCCTTCGACCTGGCGATATAATCGTCGCGGTGAACAGGATTCCGGTTGCCTCCGTCGCCGACCTACGACGGGCCGTTGCCAAGAATCCAGCCATCGTGGCGCTTGAATTGATCCGCGATGGCGGCCACTTGCTGTTGGTCATCCGGTGACGGGAGCGGCGGCATGGAGATGAACAAGAAAACGCAATTCAACATCTGGTATTGGATCGCCGCCTTCTTCATCCTGATGGCGATCCAGTATTTCTTTGCAACGGCGACGCAGGTGGCGCGCATTCCATACAGCCAGTTCGAAGCGGACCTGCGTGACGGCAAAATCGCCGAAGTTGCCGTCTCTGACAGATTTATCCAGGGGCGTTACAAGCAGCCGCAGAACGACAATGCATATTTCGTGACGACCCGTGTGGAGCCGGATCTCGCTCAGCAGCTTCAACAACACGGCGTGATCGTAGCCGGCCAGATCGAAAGCACCTTTTTGCGTGATCTCCTGTCCTGGCTCATCCCGGTGGCTCTCTTCGCCAGCGTCTGGATGTTCATGCTGAGGCGCATGGGCGGCGGGATCGGCGGCGGCCTTATGCAGATTGGCAAGAGCAAAGCGAGGATCTACGTCCAATCCGACACCGGCGTGACCTTCAATGACGTAGCCGGCGTCGATGAGGCAAAGGAAGAACTCAAGGAAATCGTCGATTTCCTCAAGGACCCGGCAGCTTACGGCAGGCTTGGCGGCCGCATGCCGAAGGGTGTTTTGCTGGTCGGCCCACCCGGCACCGGCAAGACCCTGCTGGCGAAAGCGGTCGCCGGTGAGGCTGGCGTACCCTTCTTTTCGATCTCCGGCTCTGAATTCGTCGAAATGTTCGTGGGCGTCGGTGCCGCTCGCGTCCGCGATCTTTTCGAACAGGCGCGTGCCAAGGCGCCGGCCATCATCTTCATCGATGAACTTGATGCCCTGGGGCGTGCTCGCGGGATTGGCCCGATGGCGGGAGGACATGATGAGAAGGAGCAGACGCTGAACCAGCTTCTGGTGGAGCTCGATGGCTTCGATTCTTCTACCGGTCTCGTGCTGCTCGCGGCGACCAACCGGCCGGAAATCCTCGATCCCGCCCTCCTTCGGGCGGGGCGCTTCGATCGCCAGGTATTGGTGGACCGCCCCGACAAGGCGGGCCGTATCCAGATCCTCAAGGTGCATCTGACGAAGACGAAGCTGGAACCGGAAGTCGAAGTAGAGAAGATCGCCGCGCTGACACCGGGCTTCACGGGCGCCGATCTCGCCAATCTTGTCAACGAGGCGACGCTATTGGCCACCCGGCGCAAGGCAGATGCGGTTGCCATGGAAGATTTCAACAACGCGGTTGAGCGCATCATAGCCGGCCTCGAAAAGCGAAACCGGCTGCTCAATCCGAAAGAGCGCGAAATCGTCGCTCATCACGAGATGGGACATGCGCTCGTTGCCATGGCGCTGCCAGGCGTCGATCAAGTCCACAAGGTTTCCATCATTCCGCGCGGCATCGGCGCGCTCGGCTACACGATCCAACGCCCCACCGAGGATTTCTCATGACCCGCGAGGAGCTCGAGAATAAGATGGCGGTCCTGCTTGGCGGCCGCGCGGCGGAGTGGATCATCTATGGTCATCTTTCAACCGGCGCCGCGGACGATCTGGTCAAGGTGACCGACATCGCTCGCGCGATGGTCACTCGCTATGGCATGACCGAAAAGCTTGGCCATGTGGCGTTGGAGAAGGACCGACGCTCCTTACTCTCCACCGACCAGCCTTTCTACGGCCCACAGGAACACGAATATTCCGACGAGACCGCAGCAACGATTGACGAAGAGATCCGCAGAATTGTCGATGAGGCTTTCGATAGAACGGTCGGATTGCTTGAAGCGCGAAAGAAGACACTGGAGCGGGCGGCGCGGCTTCTTCTCGAAAAAGAGACTTTCAGCGAGACCGACTTGAAGTCGCTTCTGGTTCCGGCCGAACCTGCTGATCAGCTCGCTTGAATGACAAACGGATCTGTTTTGGTATTGTGTTTCCGTCGTGGACCTTCGACTTGCCCATCCTTGTTGATCACCACCGTTTTCAGTGAGGTAAAAATGAGCTCGAAGGTGTTTGAGCTAACGCAGGTCTAGCCTCAGAGATAAGTATAAACCATTGCAGCACTGCGGGTACGTACGCTTTTATCACGCACGACAGATCAAGCGGCCGCTCAACGCACAGGAGAATTGGATGCATGGGGTGATAGCAACAGAGCGCTGAGCGGCCTTGTCTTCAATACCAAAGAACAAGAGACAGTTTTACTTTTATTATCCGCGTCAGAGCTTTTGTCTTAAACCGCACACTTTCGAAAGCAACCGCCTGAGCCTTGGTGCAGAGAGGAAACTATACTTCAAAAATAATATGAATTGCAAAATAACGTGTGTTGTCATAGATCTATCACAAGGCGATCCGATGTTGTTGCCCTAGAAAACACCCCCCTTGCTATTCCCCGACACGCGGAGCGTCACTCGCGCGTCGGGGTCTCTTAGGCTCACCGGCCTGATGTGCAGGAAATAATCCTCGCGTCGGGTTTTAAGGTTTGCCCACGCCATAGTGGGTCGCCAATCGTGGAAGGCCTGGTGTGATCAAATAAAAAGAGGCGGACCGCCCGAAACGGAGTCGGACGGGTCGCGGGGCCTGCGCGCCCCGCAAGTTGCATTGGTCATCATTCCCGGCTTCTCGGCCGTGACGGCAGCCATGTGGGCGCATGCGATTGGCGGCATTGTGGTCGCTGTCCTCGCCGAAGGCAGCATCTGCGCATTTGTCCAGTGTGAACAGGCTCGGGTGCCCGAGCCCGTTCTTTTTTGCCCGGTCCCTGGGGGCGACATTCAGAGTAACTCGTCCCGCTCGTGATGTTAACGCGCTGCCGTCCCGCTGGGTGTAGTGTTTCTACACCGCGGGCCAATCGGCCAGCTGGGAACTCATGCCCCGAAGGTTTCAACGAACGTGCGGTTCCTTGTTCCGCTGCGAAAGCGACGTCATCGAGGCTGCGCTCTCCGGCGCCAGCAAATCGTGTTTCTCAGCAAACGCGACGAACGGACCACGGGCGGTTTCCACCTCGATTTCGCCGCGGAGTGCGGCAGTGCAGGCCTTGAGGGCAATCGAATGGGCCGCATCTCTGAGTGTCGCCGGCCATTCGGCAAGATGCCGATACGCTTCCATGACTGTTCGGACTTCTGCTGGAAATCCAAGGCCGACAAAAATTGTGACAGGCTGTTTGAACACATCGGGTTTCATCATTCGCTCCTTCCCTACCGCGATGTTGAACGAGCAATCTGTGCCAAGCGGCCTCCAAGCTGCGATCAGCGATGAGGCGGCGGCCTCTTAGGCGGTGCTCGGCTGGCGGTAGATTAATTGGTCGTTGCAGGCTTTCAATTCAATAGGAATGAAGGGAAAATTGGCGGATTTTCCAACCAGAAGCGCGCACCGAGGTCGTATCTGAAGCGACATCGCGTCGATCCTTGCGCAAGGTCGTGCAATGACATCGGCTGCAAACGTCGCGGTCGAGTTGAACGATGCTCAACTGATGACGCACTTTCCTTTCTTGCCGGGCGAGCCAATTCTAGGGATCGGCGTCTCCTTGTCCCCCCGTTCGAACAGGCGCAGATCGGCCTTGTCTGCTACGCCCTACGCCTTCTCCGTAATATGGAGGTGGAATTCCACCTTGCCGTCATCGGGGCCAGCAGCTTTGAAGAATGTTTCCCGCCGCTGATGCACTCGCTCAGCGACCCGTTGCGAGCGGATGTGATCCGGCCTGACGATCGAGACGATGCGTTCCAGGTCCAGCGTATTGAGCGCTTGGTCGCGGCAGGCGCTCGCCGCCTCCGCTGCATAGCCCTTGCCCCAATAATCGCGCCGTAGATGATAGCCGAGCTCGGGCTCCAGCCCTCGGGACGTTTCCTGCAGCGTGATGCCGCAATCGCCGAGCAATGTGCCGTTCTGCCGGTCGGTCACCGCCCAGAGGCCGAAACCGTGGCTGCTATAGCTGTCGAAGGCGAGACGCTGAAACCAGCGCGCGGTTTGTCGTAGCTTTTTATCCCAGGGTAATAACGCATGCATTCGGCATCGCCGAAAATGCGGTGGAGATAGGGCAGATCGGCAGGCGTGATTTCCCGCAGGATCAGCCGGTCGGCATGAAGGATGATGTCGGGCGCCATCTGCCTCTCCTGCCTGCGGGATCGCATGCTCGCCGATTTCCGGAAGCGAGCGCCTATTTCCCCGGCTCGAACACCATGGCGTGGCCGTTGATGCAATAGCGCAGGCCGGTCGGTGGCGGGCCGTCGGGGAAGACGTGGCCGAGATGGGCGTCGCAGGTGCCGCAGCGGATTTCGGTGCGCACCATGCCGTAGGTCGTGTCGCGATGCTCGGTCACCGCATCGGGCGACACGGCTTCGAAATAGCTCGGCCAGCCGCAGCCGGCATCAAATTTCGTGTCGGAGCGGAAGAGCGGCGCGTTGCAGCCGACGCAGCGGTAAAGCCCGATTTCGAAGGAATCCCAGTAGGGGCCGGTGAAGGCGCGTTCCGTGCCGTGCTGGCGGGTGATGCGGTATTGCTCCGGCGTCAGCTGCTCTTTCCATTCGGCATCGGTTTTATTGATCTTGGCGGTGGTTGCAGTTTCGGACATGACGTGCTCCTTTCGGCGAGGGGCGTTCCGTTTGTGAGAAAATGTGGGGCGCCGGCCTTGCTTCATCAAGCCTCCGGCGCCGCGCCACTAGAATCGCGACATGCAGAAATTCAGGGAAGACGTTTCTTTTACATCTATTAAGGGTTTTCTGTTAGGGTTAATGTTACGTGCATTGAGGAAACATTCGTGTTTGAAGCGGCAATCGTCCTGCTCTACGGTCTCGTGGCCGCGGTCGCCATCGCGATCACGATGCTGGAAGGCTGGGCCAATCATGACGGCCTGACGTTCCATCGTCTCGCCGGGCTGATCGCTTGCCTGCTGTGGCCGCTGACGCTTCTGGCCTTCGTCCTGCACGGCTGCGCCGTCCGGCTGCTGACGCGTCTTTCCCGATCGATGGCCTGAGGGCTTGGAAAATTACAGCGCGCCTTTGCTGCGACCGAAATCGCTTGAGACGCCCTGCCGTTTCGCCTAAGTCAGAAGACGAGCCGATTTGAGATCGGATTTCCGTCTGGCTGGTAGAGGAGGAGACATGGCCGATGTCACGGCTCTGACATTTCTGGCCCTGTGTCTGCCGCTCGCCGGCGCTCTTGCCGCTCCCTTCGTCATCCGCATCCTCGGCGCAAATGGCGCCTGGCTGCTGGCGGCCGCTCCGCTGTTTGCCTTCCTGCATTTTCTGCGCCTGCTTCCGCAGGTCGCGCGCGGTCAGATCGTAACCGGCGGTTATGCCTGGGTGCCGAGCTACCAGCTCTCCTTTTCCTGGTTCCTCGACGGGCTGTCGCTGGCTTTCGCGCTGCTGATCACCGGCATCGGCACGCTGATCGTGCTCTATGCCGGCGCCTATCTCCGGGGACATAAGGATCAGGGCCGCTTCTTCTCTTTCATCTTTCTGTTCATGGGCGCGATGCTCGGCATCGTGGTGTCCGACAGCTTCCTGATGTTCTTCATCTTCTGGGAGCTGACGTCGATTACCTCCTTCCTGCTGATCGGCTTCGATCACGAGCGCGAGGCGGCCCGTCGCGCTGCCTTGCAGGCGCTTGTCGTCACCGGCGGAGGAGGGCTCTGCCTGCTTGCCGGCCTGCTCATACTCTGGAACATGTCGGGCGTCACGCAGATGTCGCAGCTGATCGGATTGGGCGATATGCTGCGCGAAAGCCCGTTCTATCTCGCGGCCCTCATTCTGGTGCTCGGCGGCGCCTTCACCAAGTCGGCGCAGTTTCCCTTTCATTTCTGGCTGCCGAACGCCATGGAGGCGCCGACGCCGGTTTCGGCCTACCTGCACTCGGCCACCATGGTGAAAGCCGGCGTCTATCTGCTGATGCGGCTCAATCCAGTCATGGGCGCAACGTCCGCTTGGGAAATCCTTCTGCCTTTCTTCGGCGGGCTGACGCTGGTGGTCGGCACCGCGCTCGCTATCCGCCAGACCGACCTGAAGCTCAAGCTCGCCTATACCACCGTCTCCTCGCTCGGCCTGCTCGTCATGCTGATCGGCTTCGGTTCCGACCATGCGGTGGAGGCGGCGGCGCTCTATCTGGTGGCGCATTCCCTGTTCAAGGGGGCGCTCTTCATGGTCGCCGGCATCATCGATCACGAAACCGGCACGCGTGACATCACCCGGCTCGGCGGCCTCAGGCGGGCGATGCCGCTGACATGGATCATCGCCCTTGCCGCGGCCTTTTCCATGGCCGGCCTGCCGCCCTTCTTCGGCTTTCTTGCCAAGGAGGAGATCTATACAGCGCTCGCCGGCGGCGACATCCGCGCCATCACCTTCACGGCGATCGCCGTCTTCGGCAACGCGCTGATGCTCGCCGTCGCCCTTGCCGTGGCGCTGAAACCCTTCCTCGGCCGGCCGGCGCAGATGCCGAAAGCCGTGCACGAGGCGCCCGTCCTGCTCTGGCTCGGCCCGGCCGTTCTCGCCATCCTCGGCCTGCTGTCGGCGGTTTTTGCGAGCTTCACCCATGTCGCTCTGTCCTCGCCGATCGCAGCCGCGATCCGCGGGACCCCGGTTGAGATTTCCATTTCGTTGGCGCCGCATATCGGCCTGCCCTTGGCCCTTTCGCTGCTGACCGTGCTGCTCGGCATCGGCGTCTACTGGCAGCTCGATCGGGCGCGTTTCTGGATGGCGGTTTTTCTGCGCGCGGCCGGGCGCGGGCCGGACCATGGTTTCGACCTTGCCATGGTGGGCCTTGTCCGTTTCGCCGGCCGCCTCATCCGCTTTGTCCAGCCGGGGCGGCTGGAGATCTATGTCGCCTGCACCTTCCTCTGCCTCGCCGCCATCCTCATCATTCCCCCGATCCTCTATGGCGAACTGCCGCACCTTCCCGCCTGGCCGACAGATGTCAGGCTGTATGAATGGGCGGTGTTTCTGATCGCCGCGTTCGGCCTTGCCGCCGTGCTCGTCGCCCGCGACCGGCTGACGGCGATCGTCTCGCTCGGCATCCAGGGCTTTGCCGTCGCCGTCATCTTTCTGCTGTTTGGTGCGCCGGACCTGTCCTTCACTCAGTTCATGGTCGAAACGCTTTCGGTGGTCATCCTCGCCCTCGTCATGACCAGGCTTCGGCTCTCTCCCGACGATCGGCGCTCGCCCGGCCGCAGGCTCCTGCACGCTGCGCTGGCGCTTGGCTGCGGTCTCGGTTTTTCACTTTTGCTGCTGCGAGCAACGCAGCTGCCGTTCAACGACGCGCTGACACTATTCTTCAACGCCTATTCCAAATCGATCGCCCACGGCGCCAACGTCGTCAACGTCATCATCGTCGATTTCCGCGGCACCGACACGCTCGGCGAAATCGCTGTCGTCGCGGTGACCGGCCTTGCCATCCTGGCGCTGATCCGCATCCGCGCCGGCAGCGAGCGTAAACTTGCCGTCAATGATCCGGATGCTGTCGGAGCGGGGGAGTGATCGCGTGAACACCTTGATCTTCCGCACCGTCGCCCCGTTCCTCACCGCGCTGATGCTGCTTTTTTCCGTCTTCGTGCTGCTGCGCGGCCATAACGAGCCGGGCGGCGGCTTCATCGGCGGGCTGATCGCCGCCTCGGGACTGGCGATCTACGGCATTGCCCGCGGCGTCGCCGCCGTTCGCCGCGCCCTGTTCTTCCATCCGCTGTCGATTGCCGGCTGCGGCCTGCTGCTGTCGACAGCGGCCGGTCTTCTCTCCATCCTCTTCGGCGTTCCCTTCATGACCGGCCTCTGGATCTACCCGAACGTTCTTGGCCTCGAGGTGCCGCTGTCCAGCGTCATGCTCTTCGACGTCGGCGTCTATCTCGTCGTGCTCGGCGCCATCACTTCGATCGCCGTAACGTTGGAAGAAAAGGAAGTGGCATTGGAAGAAAAGGAGATGGAGTGATGGAGCCGCTTCTTGCGATCCTCGTCGGCCTGTTTTTTTCCGCCGCCATCTATCTGATGCTGTCGAGATTTTCGATCCGCATCATGCTCGGCATCGCAATCCTCGGCAATGCGGTCAATCTGCTGCTCTTTACATCAGGCCGGCTGACACGTGAGGTGCCGCCGATCATCCCGGCGGGTCTCGACGCCTTGCCCGCCGGCACCGCCAACCCGCTGCCGCAAGCTCTCATCCTGACGGCGATCGTCATTTCTTTCTCCTTCCTCGCCTTCCTAATGGTGCTGACCTACCGCGCCTATCAGGATCTCGGCACCGACGATACCAGCGAAATGCGCGCCGCCGAGCCCGACGACCGGCCGCTGCCGCCATTGGGGTATTGAGGATGGAGGTGCGGAGCTTGGTCGAAGCGCTGTCGGCTGCTTCCCTCTTCTCCCCAGCGGGGAGAGGGTGCCCGTCAGGGCGGATGAGGGGGGTGAGGAGCAATAGCGACGAGCGTCCGAAGCGCAAGCGAAGGGCAGTATTTTCGGCACAACGAAGGATAGCCTATACCGTGCGGCCCCCCTCATCCGACCCTTCGGGCCACCTTCTCCCCGCTGGGGAGAAGAGGGAGCAAGCCTCGCCGCCCGGAAAGGAAAACTGATCGCATGGCCGCTCCCACCGCCACCATCGATCTCGCCGCCGCCCTGGTCACCGCCCCGGTACCCATCGGTCATTGGCTCGCCATCCTGCCGGTCGCCCATTGCATCACGCTCGGTGCTGTGCTGCTGATGGTGCGCGCCTATCCCCGGCTGCAGGCCTGCCTGGCCATCTCGGGCCTTGCGGGCCTGGCGCTGATGGATGCGGCGCTGCTTGCCAAGGTTACGGCTGAAGGGCCGCTGACCATGGTCATGGGGCGCTGGCTGCCGCCCTTCGGCATCGCTTTCACCGTCGATCTCTTCGGTGCGTTGATGGCCTTCGCCGCAGCCCTTGCGGGGCTCGCCGGCGGGATCTTTGCGCTGGCCGACATCGGCGAGAGCGGCCGCCGATACGGTTTCTTTCCGCTCCTCATGCTGCTGATGGCCGGTGTCACCGGCGCCTTTCTCACCGGCGACGTCTTCAATCTCTATGTGTGGTTCGAGGTGCTGCTGATCTCGTCCTTCGGGCTGATTATCCTCGGCTCGGAACGGCAGCAGATCGATGGCGCACTGAAATATGCGGTGCTCAATCTGATCGCCACGACCCTTTTCCTGGCCGGCGTCGGCATTCTCTATGCCGTCTTCGGCACGCTCAATATGGCCGATATCGCCGGGAAGGCGAGGGACATCGGCGGCACGGCGCCGCTGATGTCGCTGGCTAGCCTCTTCCTGCTTGCTTTCGCGATGAAGGCGGCTGCCTTCCCGGTCAATTTCTGGCTGCCTGCCGCCTATCATACGCCGCGCATCACCGTCTCGGCGCTGTTTGCCGGCCTGCTGACCAAGGTCGGCATCTACGCGCTGGTCAGGGTGATGGTCATGCTGCTGCCGGCCGAACGCGCCGAACTCAGCCTTGTGATCGCGCTCGCGGCGGCCGCGACCATCCTCGTCGGCGCGCTCGGCGCTCTGGCCGAAAACGACATCCGCAGGCTGATCGGCCATGTCGTCATATCTGGCATCGGCAACATGCTTGCCGGCATCGCGCTCGGCAATCCCGGCGGCATCGGCGGCGCGATCTTTTACGCGCTCCATTCCATGGTGCTGATGACGGCGCTTTATCTTGCCGCCGGCGAGATCGGCCGGCGCGGCGGCGGCTTTTGCCTGTCGGATCTCGGCGGGCTCTACCGGCAAAGCGGCGGCTTCACCTGGCTGTCGCTCGTGCTCTTCCTTGCCGCCTGTGGCCTACCGCCCTTTTCCGGCTTCTGGCCGAAGGTTATGCTCGTCAAGGCCGCGCTCGATAGCGGTACCTGGTGGCTGGCGGCGGCAATCCTCGCCGGCGGCTTCCTGACGATGATCGCCTTCGGCCGCCTCTTCCTCCTTGCCTATTGGCGCCCCGCGCCGATGGTGCTCGCGCCGTCGAAACCCTCCTGGCGCACCGGCCTGCCGCTCGCCGCGCTAACGGCGCTCACCATCGGCTTCGGCATCCTGCCGGAACGGCTGCTGGCGCTGTCGCAAGCGGCCGCCGCCGGCCTTGCCGATCCCCAGGCCTATCTCCATTCGGTCTTTCCGCAAGGAGCTCAGCGGTGATCGCTTTCGTCTTCAACCTGCTGCTCGCCATCGCCTGGGTCACTGTCACCGGCAGCGCCTCGCTGCATAATTTCGTCTTCGGCTTCCTGCTGGCCGCCCTGGCGCTGGCCGTCATCCGCGAACCTTTCGGCGGCAGGGGGTATCTGCGTCGCACCCGCCTGGTGCTGTCGCTCATGGCCCTCTTCGTCAAGGAACTGTCGCTATCGGCCTGGAAGGTCACGCTCACCGTTCTCTCGCCGGATATGAAACTGAAGCCAGGTATCTTCGCCTTTCCTCTGACGGTGACGAGCGATTTCGAGATCACCCTGCTCGCAAATCTCATCACGCTGACACCCGGTACGCTTTCCGTCGATGTCTCGTCGGATCGCCGCACGCTCTATGTCCACGCGCTCGATTGCTCCGATCCGGAGGCGACAAAACGCGGCATTGCCACTGGTTTCGAACGCAAGATCATGGAGGCCTGCCGGTGATCACGCCTGCCGCCATCGTCGCCGTCGCATCCGCGGCTGCCCTCGTCATCCTCGGCCTGGCGCTGCTTTTGACCGTCTGGCGCGTCGTTGCCGGTCCGACATTGCCGGATCGCATCCTCGCCCTCGACATGCTGACCGGCATCGCCATCGGTTTCATCGCGGTGATCGCGGTCAAAACAGGGTTTTCCCTCTATATCGATATCGCCATCTCGCTCGGCCTCGTCGGCTTTCTGGCAACTGTTGCCTTCGCCCGGTTCGTGCTGTCGCGCGGCAACATCCAATCGCCGTCGCCGGCATCCGCAGCCAAGGGCGGCGCAAAGTCGCGCCGGGCAAGGAGGAAGGGACGATGATGGCTTATCTCGTCGCAGTCGTCACCGCGCTGCTGCTGATTGCGGGCGCGCTCTTTGCCCTTGCGGCGGCCATCGGCCTGGTCCGGCTGCCCGATCTCTACACGCGCATGCACTCGGCCTCGAAGGCCGGCACCGTCGGCTCCGGCCTGCTGCTCTTTGCCGCCGGCCTTTATTCGCAGGACCCGGCGGTTATCGCCCGCGCCCTTGCCGGTTTCGTCTTCTTCCTGCTGACGGCGCCGGTTTCCGCCCATCTGCTGGCCAGGGCGGCCCATCATTCGGGACACGATCTCGGCGCCATCTCGGTATGCGATGATATGCGTGAACGCTGAGGGGTTGCGATTGCCATCTTAACCTGTTTTACGTCGACTTATGCACAGGAAGCTGTGAGTAAAGCTTGGCCTAAAGTCCTATAATTCTTCGTCGGCCATTTTTTCTCAAGAAAAACGACAAATAATAATTGGCCTTTCGGCCAAACGATGGTATTTGAAAATGTAAGTAGAATTCTGATTGTGAATTACAATCGTACTGCTTCCAAGTCCCTCAGTGTTGATTTTTCAATGTCTAAACTGAGGCCATCGCCTGGGGCCGGACGTAGTGGTTTTCAATCAGGCAGTATAAGAACAGGTCTCGAACTTCGGAATCTAGGGGTGGATTTCACGTTTTTCGAAACAGAAGATTGCTTCCTGTGCTTTTGCTGTTCGCTTCTACGAGGCGGGTCTTTGGCGTGACAGTCAAAGATCGTTTGAGCATGCTAACAGGAGAAGAAATATGACGGATATGGCGACCGGCAATGGGCCGGAGCTGCTTGTGGAGCTGACGGCCGACATCGTGGCGGCTTATGTCAGCAACCATGTTGTCCCGGTCAGCGACCTGGCGAATCTGATTTCCGACGTGCATTCGGCACTGAGCAACACGTCCGTACCGCAGCCCGCTGCGGCCGTCGTCGAAAAGCAGAAGCCTGCAGTCTCTGTCCGCAAGTCCGTACAGGACGAGCAGATTACGTGTTTGGAATGCGGCGGCAACTTCAAGTCCCTCAAGCGTCACCTGATGACGCATCACTCTCTCTCGCCGGAAGAATACCGCGAGAAGTGGGACCTGCCGACCGACTACCCGATGGTGGCGCCCGCCTATGCCGAAGCGCGTTCGCGCCTGGCAAAGGAAATGGGCCTGGGTCAGCGCCGCAAGCGCGGCCGCGGCTGAGCTTTTTCGAAAGCAATCAACGACAAAAGCCGGGTCTTGCGCCCGGCTTTTCTGTCTGTAACGCGACTGAGATTCCAAAAAACGCGAGCCGTTTTCGGGGGGCATTCTGTTCCGACTCATAATTGACAGCGGGAATCAGACTTTAGTCCGGGGAGGTCTGAAATCATCCTGCTCCTGGCGAGGAAAACGATCTTCCAGACTATTTCGCGCCGATCGGAAACGAAGCAGGTGAAGGCGGGATATAACGAGGAGCCGCATCTTATGCTTCGGGGTTAAGCATAGAATGTATTCCTGTACTATAAGTAAGTGTTAATATACTAAATTATACGGCGCTGCCACGCCGCGTTGGGGGCGAATCGAATCGCGTTCACGCCGCGGCGCGGACGTTCGCCTCTTCCCGGATTCTCCTCACCATCGAGCGCAGCCCGTTCGAGCGTTGCGACGACAGGTTCTCCACCAGTCCGATCTTCGAGAAGATTTCGAAGGCATCGAGCGCGGCGATCTCCGATGCCGGCTTGCCTGAATAGGTGGCAAGCACGATGGCGACGAGACCGCGCACGATATGGGCATCGGAATCGCCCTCGAAGCTCATGATCGGATTGTCCGGATCGCCCGACGTGTGCGTCACCAGCCACACCTGGCTGGCGCAGCCCATCACCTTGTTTTCGGAGGTGCGCTTTTCCTCGGCCAGCTCGGGCAACGCCTTGCCGAGTTCGATGACATAGCGGTAGCGGTCTTCCCAATCGTCCAGGAAGGCAAAGTCGTCGATGATCTGGTCGAGGGATGCCATGGAAAGCCTTTCACCATTGGCATGCCGGCAAAGCTGCACGGCAATTTTGCCTCCGGACATGCTCTAGTAATGCATATAGGTGAAAGACCGACAGATTTGAACCGTTAAAGCGCGTCGCGGCCTCTCGTATTTGCCCGTGCTTCTGTTTTTTTCTGTTTGCGCATGTCGCGCCGGACCCCGCTGCATTCTGTGCGTGATACGTTCTGAAAAGAAACGCCGTGAGTGATGGGCATCCTCACGGCGCAGCAAGATGCTGAATTAAACAGGGCAGGCACGTCAGGCATGGGCCATTTCCGCGTCATACGGACCACCGATGCAAGCTCAGGCAATTCCGGCGGCGAAGCTGTTTTCTGTACGGAATTGCGTCAACAGAATGGAGAAGTCGGAATGCGCTGCGGGCGGGCGCCCGCGCACTGTCGTCAGCTCGCCGGTTTCGGCGTCGGCAGCGGGATCGCGCCGGTTACCACCGTCTCGGGTGCCGTTTCATCGTCGACCGGCGGACGGTAGGGCATCGGCTGGTTGAGTGCAGCCTTTGCCTCGCGCACCTTCTCCTGGACGGAAGGGGCGGCGAGGGAGGGCAGGGCGGGTGCTGGCCGCTTTGCCGTTTCGGCAAGCCTTGCGGTTGTTGCCGGCTCGTCGCTGAACTGGCTGTCGAGCAGTTCATAAGCGACGTGAGCGCCCTCGCGGGCCCGGTAGCCGAGCGCCGTCAGGGTCTCGGCGCCCTTGGCGCAGACCTCGGGCTTTTCCGAGCACATGCCGGTCAGATAGTCATAGGCGCCGCTCGCCGCCGCAAAGGCGTCGGAAAGCTGCAATTGCGGGGCGCTGGCGAGCTTGTCGGAACCCTCCGTGCTGAAGACGGAAAGAAGCACGAGCACAAGGCCAAACCAGAAGGATCCTTTGATCAGAAACCACATTGTCGTTGCCCATCCTGTTTCCCGTCCGGTTCTTTTCGCCGAATCAGGCCGGTTGTCCGGTGTGGCTTTCACCCTATCGATAAGTTGCGAATGCCGCTTTTCGAAACTCGCGCGCATTTGCGGCAAATTTAATTCAAATTTTAGCGAAGCGGATTTGAGCTGCATTTAAGTCGAATGCGAGCGATTACCGTTAAGCATCAGGGCAGCACCTGCTTGCAATTGCAGGGCTTTTGGCCGCTCGCCTTGCCACAGGAGTTAACGTCGAGCTGAAATATGAAGGAATTCCGTTGCTTACCGGCTATTAACCACAAAAAGCAAAGGGGCTCTCGGATGCTTCAAAACGGGATTTTCTGCGCTTTCTGGCTGTGAACAGCGCTTTTGCCTTATCCTTTCCTTAAGTCGCGGGGGCCTATTGTCCGCATCGACAGACAGCCTTTTCGGGCGGGTATTGCGTGCGAGTATTGAGTGACATTGGCGGCTGGGTGACGGCGCTCGTAGACCGGGCGGCGACAAGCTGGCTTTCCCGGACGGGCGGCGGCGAAGCCGTGCGCCAGCGCGAGCTTGCGATTCTGCGGCGCCTCGTGCTGCTCTCCTCGGCCGCTCTCGTCGCCGCGCCCATCGCTCTTTCGGCAGTCACCAGCCCCGCCGTCGCCTTGCCGGCCGGCGTCGCCATGGTCTGCGCCGCCTTCCTCTTTTCCGCCGTCGGCAGCATTGCGCTCGCCCGCCAGGGCTCATCCGCCGGCATCGCCACGCAGACGGCCGAGGATTTCTTCCTGACCGTCACGCCCGGCCTCGTCCTGTTCCTCGATCCGCACGGCAGCGTCGCCACCATCGGCGGCCGCGACCGGCGCGATTTCCTCGCCTGGATGCGCGATCCTAAGGGCAGGGGCTTTCTTGAGCAGGTGCATGTCTCCGATCGGATCCTGTTCCTGCAGGCGCTCGATGGCCTGCGCCGCGGCGAGGATGCCGCAAGCGTCGATCTGCGTCTCGACCGGCCGTCCGTTTCGCGCGATCAGCGCCAGTTCGCTCACCTCAGAATGGATATGACCGCCCGGCACGATGCCGATGGCGAGCTTGCCGCCGTCATCGCTCAGCTGCGCGATGTCTCGGTCGAGCAGCAGCTGCGGGCCGAGGCGCAGAGCCGCGCGGCCGACGCAGAATCGGCAAACGATGCCAAATCGCGGTTCCTCGCCGCCGTCAGCCATGAGCTGCGCACGCCGCTCAACGCCATTCTCGGTTTTTCCGACATTCTGATCGGCGAATATTTCGGCAAGTTCGAAAACGACCGCCAGCGGGAATATGTCGGCCTCGTCAGAGAATCCGGCGCGCATCTGCTTTCCGTCGTCAACACCATGCTCGACATGAGCAAGATCGAAGCCGGCCGCTACGAGCTGATCCTCGAAGCCTTCGATATATCGGCCTCCGTCAGATCCTGCGAATCGATGCTGGCCTTGCAGGCCAAGAGCAAGGGCGTCACCCTGACGAGCCGGATCCAGCGCGGCCTCGGCGAGATCGTCGCCGATCAGCGCGCCATCCAGCAGATTCTCATCAATCTCGTCGGCAATGCGGTAAAGTTCACCGAGGCCGGCGGCGTCGTCTCCGTCGACGCGGCGGCCCGCGACGGCATCCTGAAATTGACTGTCAGCGATACCGGCATCGGCATTGCGGCCGACAAGCTGGCAATGCTCGGCCAGCCCTTCGTCCAGATCCAGAACGACTACACTCGCCGCTTCGAAGGCACTGGCCTCGGCCTTTCGCTGGTCAAGGGGCTGGTGGCGCTGCATGGCGGAAATTTTGCTATCGCCAGCCAGCCGGGCGAGGGTACGATCATCACCATCGAGATCGCGGTGGACGGTTCGGGCGCCAGGCGGGCCGAAGATGCCGGCCATGGCGCGACCGTCGAGTTTCCGCCGCGGCTGAAGGACGCGGTCAAAACAGGGGTAGAATTGGAAGAGGGGCTTTTCGATGGCCGTGCGCAAGCGAAAATCGCCTAAGGGAAAAAACCGACGGCAGCAGTCGGGCCTTGTCGTGTCGGGTGCAGCCGCTCTCGGCAGCCTCGGCCTGCAGGGAGCATCTGCGCTGGGTGGTCTCGGCCTGCAGGGCGCATCGGTGCTCGGCGGCGTCATCGGCCGCAATCCGTCGGTTGCCGGCGGCACCATCGCCTTCTTCGTCATCTTCTCATTCGTCGCGGCCAATGCGCTCTGGTATCAGCCCGGCCTGCATCCGCATCCGATTTTCCGCACCCGCGATCCGCAGTCTCCAAGTGTGCTCGGCGCCCGTCGCCCTGCCGAAGAGCAGCAGGGCGACGTTACCACCTTCCGGATCGAACGGCCTGAGGATGCCGCCACCACCAGCGCGACGCCGGCGCCGGCCGCACCAACTCAGCAGCCGAGCGAGCTGGTCATGGGTATCCAGCAGCAGCTGGTGCGCCGCGGTCTCTATAACGGTGTCCCTGACGGCATCATCGGCCCCCGCACCAGCGCCGCCATCCTCTTCTTCCAGGAGACCGTCGGCATGGCGCAGACCGGGGAAGCGACACCGGAAGTGCTGGCGGCACTAAAAACCGACGCTGCCGGCCCTTCGACCGTGCCGGTGGAAAAACCGCGTGAGGACGTGAGCTCGAAGGCGGCGGCGGAAGACCCGGTGGCCGCCGCCATCCGCAGCGCCGAAAAGACGGTCAAGACGGCGCCACCAGCCGCAAAGCAGCTTCCTTCAAGCGAACTCACCGCTGTCGACCTGGTGCTGAAGATCCAGAAGGGTCTTTCCAACATGGCCTATGCCAATGTTGGCGTCGACGGTGTTGCCGGTGAGCAGACCCGCGCCGCCATCCGCCACTTCCAGAAGCACTACAACTTGCCTGAGAACGGCGAGCCGAACGAGGCGGTGCTGAAGAAACTCAAGGAAATCGGCGCGATCTGAAGCATGGCGCGCCGCCTGCGGCAGCAAGCTTTGCTCGAGACGGCTACAACCTAAGTCTAAGAGGTTGTTGCCGTTTGCAACTTATTAACCATGTTGATCGAAGCTTTGCCGATTGAGGGGGAACGTCGGTCATGCATGCACTGAAGGCAATAGACGATCTGGCCGCAGAACCGGTAGTCGAAGCGGAAGGCCCGGATCGCACGGCGTTGCACCACATCCTGCAGCGCCTCGCCGAGGAGGCTTCGACGCTCGGCATCGATCTCGTCGATATCGCCGGCGCCATTCAGGACATGGCGGCGATGTCGGCCCGCCATGCCTCCGCCTTCGATCATGTCACCAGCACCGCGCTTTCGATTGCCGAAACCAACCGTTCGGTCGCCTTGTCGCTGCGCGAGACCGACCGCACTGCGGCCGAAGCGCGCCAGATGCTGAAGGAATCGGCCGACCGCCTGTCCGGCTCCGTTGCCGAGATCGGCCACATGGTTCAGTCCTCCAACGTCATCGGTGCCGAAATCACCGGCTTTTCGAAGTCGTTGGCCGATGTCGACAAGATTGCCGACGAGATCAGCACCATTGCCCGCCAGACCAACCTCCTGGCGCTGAACGCCGCGATCGAGGCAGCGCGCGCCGGCGATGCGGGCAAGGGTTTTGCCGTCGTCGCCGCCGAGGTCCGGGCGCTTTCGCTGCAGACGTCGAAGGCGACCGGCTCGATCCAGGACACGCTGGACGAATTGCGGGTGAAGATCGACCGGCTGTCGGTGGTTGGCGGCGATGCGCGTGAGAGTGCCGCTGGTGTGCGCGACAAGTCGGAGGCGATGCGCGGCGCCTTCGAAAGCATGGAGCATGTCATCACCCGCATCCTCGACAGTTCGACCGTCATGGCCAACACGACTGAGGCCGTCGACCAGCAATGCGCCGGTTTCGTCGAGAAGCTCAGCGAGGTGTCGGGCGAGGTCGCCGGTTCGAATATCAGGCTGCAGCAGGCTGCAAAACGGGTCGACAGCGTCGTCGGTCTCTCCGAAATCCTGGTCCAGCTGACGGCGAGCGCCGGGGTGAAGACCGCTGACAGCCGCTGGATCGAGGAGGCTCAGTCGGTGGCAAGGCAGATATCAGGCGCATTCGAACGGGCCGTCGCCGAGGGGCAGATCGGCCTCGACGCGCTCTTCGACCGACGCTATCGGCCGATACCGGGCACCGATCCGGCGCAGATGATGGCCGCCTTCACCGAACTAACCGACCGCCTGCTGCCGCCGATTCAGGAGCCCGTGGTTGCCCTTGACGAGCGCGTCGCCTTCTGCGCCGCAGTTGACGAAAACGGCTACCTGCCGACCCATAACCGGAAATTCTCGCAGCCGCAGCGGCCGGGCGACGGCGTCTGGAACACCGCCAATTGCCGCAATCGCCGCATCTTCGCCGATCGTGTCGGCCTTGCCGCTGGTCGCAGCACCGCGCCTTTCCTTGTTCAGACCTATCGGCGCGACATGGGCGGCGGCAATTTCGCAATGATGAAGGATATTTCCGCGCCGATCACCGTGGGGGGCCGCCATTGGGGCGGATTGCGGCTGGCGGTCAAGGTCTGACGCATCGTCATTATTTGCCTGCGGATTGCCGATGCCGACGCGCCGGTCTATACCGCGCCGATGAGATTACGCGCCGACATCTTCGTTTCATCCCTGCTGCGCCGCGTCTTCGCCAGCGGCGATTTCGCCGCCGTCGAGAAGAAGGGGGCGGAGGAGGCCGGTGCGATCTTCATCCGCCAGCACTTCCGCGACGGCCTGGAAACACTCTATGCGCCGGCACCGCAGACCGCCTTCGGCGAAGACGAGATCCGCGATCGCCTGTTCGAAATCCGTCTTGCGCGCAGCGAGCCGGAAGCGGTGCGGGCAATGCTGGAGCGCGAACGCCGCTTCGACCCCGATCTCTGGATCGTCGAGCTGGAGGCGGAGGAACTAGGCGACATGATCCCGCTCGCGCGGGATGGCTCAGCGTGACCGTCGTCCGAGCACGCGCATATCGCGCTGCACCGGCGCCTGGCGGACGAAGCGGTGGCTTTCCGTTTCCGCAAGCGCAGTCGTCGCGGCCGCCTCCGGCTTGTAGGTGTAGCGGTCGGCGCGCCGCCAAGCCTCTACCCTTTCGTGGCATTCTTCCGGATCGAGCGCATCGAGCGCCATCCAGGCGCGCGTGACATTGTGCTGCTGTTCGGCCAGGTGCGGGTAGAACCGTTCCAGCACGAAGACGGCGTCGAGAAAACCCATACCGAGGCTCGTCAACGTCGTGGCGAGCTGCTGGCCCGATAGGTCGAGCATGATGCGTTCGGCAAGCCAGCGGCTGGCGGAAAGCGCATCGGCGAGCGCGGTTGCGAAATGGTTTGCCTCGCGCGAGCGGGCAAAGCGCACCAGCAGCGCCTCCTGAATGTCGGTCAGCGTGCGCAGGCCGAGCCGGTCTTCGTCCTTGCGGCCGAGATGGCCGGCAAGGTCGAGAATGCGCTCGCGCAACGCCTCTTCATTGGCGATGCGCTGTTCCTCCAGCGCTTCGGCCTCGCTCTCCGCCGAGGCCGGCGACAGCGGCACGGCCTCCGATTCTGTGATCGGTACTGCGGGGGGCGCGGGTCGCGGCTGGGTCTGGCGCAACGCCACCAGCGCGTCGATGACCTTCGGCGACAGCGAGTCGCGGCTGACGATCGCCTTGACATGGGCTGCGCCCTGCATGCGCGCAATGGTGATCAGCGTGTCGTCGGCAATGGCCTTGGAGGCGGCAAGAAAGGGTGCGGCGATCTCGATCGGCTGATTGCCGATGAACAGCGCCACGGCTGCCGGCATCGTCGGGCATTGGGAAAGGGCGGCGACCGCCTGGCGCTTGGCCTCGTCGGAGGAGGCTTGGAACAGCGGTGTGAAAAGCTCGGCGAATTGGCGCAGTTCGGATCGCGTCGGATGAGACAGGCTCTCGAAACTGCTGACAGTCGCCATTAACACCACGTCCTTTTTCCTGACGGCCAACGGGCCCTCGAGGTCTCGAAACCGGTCACGCACATGCACACCCTGAAAACGCAGAACCAAGGGAAACCGTGGACCGACAGCGCTGGCGGGACGCCTGTCGGACCGCACGGATGTGAACAAATCCTACATCGGTACGGTTAATGCATGCTGAAGATTTTATTAAAATGCAACAGAAATATACACGTTTGGCGTGTTGCCGATCATTAGCCGACAACAAGAATCCCCTTGCTCTTGAAAGGCTGATGGGTGGTGTCCGATCGCTGTTTTGACCGCCGCGACAGTTAGCCTGCTGTCGTGGTGCGCGGCGTGAAGCAGCTTTTGCACGGCCGTCTTCATCGGTCCGGTGCAGATCGTGCGGGGTGCCGCAGGCGGCATCGTCAGGCCCTCGCTGCTGATATGCCGTCGAGCGCCGCAGCCATCGGGACCCGTGATGTCGGGGTCGTCGGACAAGAAAGGGGAATCAACGTCGAGGCCTGCTGCCCTTCGCTACCAGTCGAGCCGGGAAGATTCGCGGTCGGCGATGACTGCAAACCGCGATCCGATTGAGGGTGGATTGAGGTCGATGCGGGCTGCGACGCAACGAATGTCGGCCTGCCGCATATTTGCAACACTTGTAATGCTGCCGGCCCCCGGGTCGCCGCAGCATTGTCAACTCTATGAATTATCTTTAATTTTATCCTTCGGCGGGTGTCCGGACCCGCGCGCAGTCGGGATGAAACCAAATTGGCGCTTCGCGCGTTGAAGAGGAAGTCACGGGAACTGTGTTTGGCAACCGCCGAATATTAGTAAACTGTTAACTGTCATGTGTCTCAATTCGGACAGGAACGACGCGATTTGAATGTTTGGATCGTTGAAACTCCGCATCACGGTATTTCAGTCAGGTGCCGTGGGAAAGGCGCGAATGCCCTCGGTTCGGTGATGCCGACACCGCAGGACGCGCCGGCCCGCAGATTGGCGGGCAGGGTGAAATCCATCGCAAGTTCATCCGTCTCGGGCAGTGCATGGAGACGAGAATGGCAATAGTAGTCGCATTGGCGGATCGGCGACCGCGGGCGCCGCGTCCTCAGGACAAGGAACCCCGCGAAGCCAAGATACTCTGGTTCACCGGTGTCCGCTATGAGCGGCTGGCCGAGAGCCCCCGACATGACCCGGCACCTGCGCCGCGCGCCAGCAAGAAGTAACGTCCGTTCAACCTCAGCGGGCGCTAAACTGCTCGCAGCCGGCTTCCGTCAGGAAGTTCCGCGCCGCCTCATCGAAGCTCGCCTGCGGCGCCAGCGTCCGCAGCACGGCGTAACCATCCGGCCGTACCATTTCCACCAGGATCGCCTGTTCCAACTCCGGCGGCAGGTTCTTGCGCAGGTCCGTCAGCTGAATCGGACCGCCCGCCAGCACATCGAGCGCGCCGCCGACCGAAGTCCTGTCATTCATGCTGAACACCTCGTTGGAGGCGCTGTCGTAGATGGCGATCGACCAGAAGGGCACATTGCCCTTGGCGGTGAAATGCACCGGACCATCCTCGACATCGAAGGAGCAGACGGCGGTGCGCACGAAGGGATCGCCATTGGCAAGCCCCGCCTCGTCATACTGGTCGTTCAGCAAGTAGAAATTGTTGAGGTCACCTTCCGCCTCCACCCGGGTCGCCGCGTCCCTGCCGGTGAAATGCGGCAGCGAAAGGATAATGACCAGGTGCAGAAGCGCTGCGCCGAAAAGGCCGGTCAGGATGGCGAAAATGATCCTAAGCATTGCCGCATCCGGTCTTTGTGAGCTTGGGCATGGCGAGGTCGATCACGCCGGAACTGCCGGCCGTTGGCGTATCGAACAAGGTCAGCACCAGCCGGAAGGTGCCGGCCTGCGGCAGGGCCAGCCAATTGCCCGGCTGGGCGACGGCGGAGATCTCGATCGAGAAGCTGCTGTCAGGCTGGCGCAGCACTGTCCAGGAGTTCAGCGCTGAGGGAAGTCCGGACTTCACCGCCGCCGGATTGCCGCCATTGTCGGCGGTAAAAAGCGTCCACAGCCGGGCGGGCGGGGTCTGCCCGCTGATGCGGTAGCGGCAACCGGCATTCAGCCGCGCGCCGTCGTCATCGACGCTCGCTGTGAAGGTCAGCCCCTCCGCACTGCCGTAAAGCAGCTTGCCGGCGCGAGCCCGGTGCGATTTGGCATAAGGATCGGCATCAACCGTCTGCAGCGCCGGAAACGCCTCCCAGGCGCCGAGCTTGATTGCCCCGAAACCCTGCGTCGCATCCAGCGCATACAGCGAAATCATGATCCCGCCGCCAAAGGCGACGATGAGCGTGATCAGGATGAAAAGGGGGAATCGAAACACGTCACGACCTTGGAAACCATATCGGGTGAAAGGGTTACCACTGATTCTGGCAGGGTGGAAAGCCATGCGACGACATGGGCGCCGATCTGCCTGGGTCGCAGGACATGAATGTCTGCGATTTTGGTGCCGACCCGAACAAAAGCGATATCCATGCAGGTTCTACTCCGCGCTCGCTACCTTCTGCGGGGTGAGCGGGGCGGCGTCCTTCAGCTTTTTGCCGAGGTCTTTCAGAATATTTGTCGATTGTACCGAGAGCATGCGCGGCCGGATGAGCTGCGGCAATCCGTCCTGCGGCTTGGCGGCGGCGGTCTTGGCGACATCCTTTTCGGAGGGCAGGGGGTCTTCGACGCCGGGGATGGCGCGCAGCGTCACGCCCTGATGGGCATAGTCCATGGCCCGCTTGAAGGTCATCGCCGGCAGCGAGCCGCCGGTCATGTTGTTGGTCGAGGTGTAGTCGTCATTGCCGAACCAGACGGCGCACGTGTAGTTGCCGGTGAAACCGACGAACCAGGCGTCGCGATAGGCCTGGGTCGTGCCGGTCTTGCCGGCGGTCAAAACGCCGTTGTCGAGAGCCGCCTTGCGCGCGGTGCCGACATAGGGAACGCGCGACAGCATCTGGTTCATATAGGCATCGGCCTGTTCCGACAGCACGCGTTTGGGCGCCGGCTCGTCACGGTCGAAGTCGTAGAGCACATCGCCTTCGTAATCGAGGATCTGGCTGATGCCGTGGCGGCGCGACTGGTAGCCGCCGGCCGGGAAGGTGGCATAGGCTGTCGCCTGGTCGAGCACGGTCACCTCGGAGGTGCCGATCGGGATGGTGACATCGTCGCGGATCGGCGTTTCGACACCGAGGTTTTTCGCCATCGCCCGGATCGGCTGGATGCCGAGTTTCTCCTTGGCGAGCCGCACCGGCACAGTGTTGATCGACTGGGCGATCGCGGTCTCGAGTGTGATGCGGCCGACATAGCGGTTGGCGTAATTGTGGGGGCTCCAGTTGCCCCAGTAGATCGGCGCGTCGACGATCGTCGTCTGCGGCGTCATCCCGCTCTCCATCGCCAAGGCATAGGTATAGACCTTGAAGGAGGAGCCCGGCTGGCGCAGCGCCTTGGTGGCGCGGTTGAACTGACTTTCCCCGTAATCACGCCCGCCGACCATGGCGCGCACGGCGCCGCCATTCTCGATCATCACCATGGCGCCCTGCTTGGCGTGGTAGGCCTCGCCATATTCGCGCAGTGACGTCTCTACCGAATCTTCGGCCGCCTTCTGGATGCCCATGTCGATCGTCGTGCGCACGATCAGCGAATGCTGGTGGAAGCGCGGCGAAAGCCGCTGCACTTCGTCGAAAGCCCAGTCGAGGAAGAAATCCGGCGATTCCACCTCGTTGCGGTCGACAACGGTGGCCGGATTGCGCCGGGCGGCGATCACCTGGCCCTCGGTCATCAGCCCGCTCTGCACGAGATTGGTCAGCACCTCGTTGGCGCGAGCGCGTGCTGCCGGCAGGTTGACATGCGGCGCATATTTAGCCGGCGCCTTGAAGAGGCCGGCCAGCATGGCGGATTCGGCGAGGTTCACGTCGGTGATGTTCTTGCCGAAATAGAATTGCGCCGCTGCCGCCGCGCCGAAGGTGCCGCCGCCCATATAGGCGCGGTCGAGATAGGTGGAGAGGATTTCCTTCTTGGAAAGGTTGGCCTCGAGCCAGAGCGCCAGGAAGGCTTCGGTGACCTTGCGGTCGATCGAGCGCTCGTTGGAGAGGAAGAGGTTCTTGGCGAGCTGCTGGGTCAGCGTCGAGCCACCCTGCACGACTTCACCGGCCTGAGCGTTGGTGACCATGGCGCGAAAGAGACCGATGGCGTCGATGCCGAAATGGTCGAAGAAGCGCCGGTCTTCGGTGGCGAGCACCGATTTGATCAGCGAATCCGGTAGTTCGTCGATCGGCACGGAATTCTGATGGATGACGCCGCGATGGCCGATGACGTTGCCGTAGCGGTCGGTGAAGGTGACGGCGAAATCGCCTCGGTTGCGCCAGTCCTCCTTGGTCGCTTCGAAGGCCGGCTGGGCAAGCACCAGCATCAGCACCGCGCCGACGGTGCCGAGGGTCAGCCCTTCGCCGGCCAGTTCGAAGACCACGCGCTTCCAGCCGCGCACGCGGAAACGGCGAAAGAAGATAGTGGTGTCTTCCCAGATCTCGGCGGCGCGGAAGCCGGCGTTCCAGACGGTCGAATCGATCCATGAATCGATGCGCAGCAGAATGTGACGGCTCTTCGCCGGCCGCCTGCCGGGGTCAGTGGCCTGTTTTTCTGTCTCTTTTTCAGGCCCTTTTTCAGGCTTGTCCGGATCCTGCACGTCCTGTATTCCCGCGTGATCGCGCCTGCCTCATGTCCGGCAGCCGGAAAGCGGCGAAAGCGCGAGGCCCGATGGGCTCGAAAAGCTCTCCGATACCAGGAGAAAGTTCTCCGGTACCAGGAGCATGCTGAAGAATTGATTGATTTTGTGGCGGATAACAAGAGAGTAGAGCGGCGGTCACGCGAATTTGCGGCCGCTGTTGCAAGAAACGAACGATGAACGATCTGCCCTTCTGGAAGACCAAGACGCTGGCCGAAATGACCGCCGCCGAATGGGAAAGCCTTTGCGACGGCTGCGGCCTCTGTTGTCTCAACAAGATCGAGGAATGGGATAGCGGCGATATCTATTTTACCTCGGTCAGCTGCAAGCTGCTCGACAGGCAGAGCTGTCGCTGCTCGAGCTATGAGAACCGCTGGGATTTCGTGCCGGACTGCGTGCAACTGACCAAGGAGAACGTGCCCGAAATCGCCTGGCTGCCGCCGACCTGCGGCTACCGGCTGATCAACGAGGGCCGCGATCTCTACTGGTGGCATCCGCTCGTCTCCGGTGACCCCGAAACGGTACATGCCGCCGGCATTTCCGCCCGCGGCCGCACGATCAGCGAAACTGAGATCGATATCGAGGATCTCGAGGATTACGTCGTCGACTGGCCGCTGACCGTCGGCGAGGCGAAGGACGTGAAAGAGGCGTAAGCGGGTTTAGGCTTTCACCGCGGCGAGAAAACGCCGCAGTTCCGCCTCCACATAGGCGGCCACCGGCCCGTCTGCGCTGAAGCCCCACCAGGTCAGCGAGCCCTGCCATTGCGCCAGCATCAGCCGGGCGATCGTCTCCGGCGCTTGCGCCGATGCAAAACAGCCTGCGATCGCCGCCGTCAGTGCCTGTCCCCAGGCCGCGCCCCGGGCGCGTAGCACCGGATCGCGGAAGTCTTCGCGCAGCAGCAGCAGTCCCTCGCCATAGGCGGCGGCATTGTCGCCGTAATCCTTCGACAGGGCGACGAGGAGGGCGACGGCGCCTTCAGAAGTTTTCGGTATGCTTTCGGCAAGCCTTGCCGTCTCCGCGTCCAGCCGATCCCAGGCATATAGCAGCGCAGCACGCAGCATCGCGGCCTTCGTCGCAAAACGCTGCACCAGCGTCGAGCCGGACAGGCCGCTCGCCTTCGCCACTGCCGCAAAAGTCGCGGCATCCGGCCCTTCAGCTTGGATCAGCGCCAGCACCATGGCGAGAAGCTGCTCATCGGACAGCGTGCGGCGACGCGGCATGAAATTCCCCTTGCATTCAGTCTATTTATGAACGAGCATTCGTTTATATACAATAGGCGATTTTCGGTTCTTACGCGGAGGATGGCGAAATGACAGCGGACTTGCGGGAGAAAGTGGTTTTGGTGGCGGGTGCGACGCGCGGTGCGGGCCGCGGTATTGCGGTGGAACTCGGCGCCGCCGGCGCAACGGTTTATGTGACTGGGCGCACGACGCGCGCCCGTCAATCCGAATATGCCAGGCCGGAGACGATCGAGGAGGCGGCCGAGCTGGTGACGGCGGGGGGCGGCAGGGGCATTGCCGTGCAGGTCGATCATCTGGTCGCCCATGAAGTCGAGGCGCTGGTCGCACGCATCCGGGGGGAAACCGGAAGGCTCGATATTCTCGTCAACGACATCTGGGGCTGCGAGAAGCTGTTCGAATGGGACAAACCCGTCTGGGAGCATTCGCTGGACAAGGGGTTGCGCATGCTGCAACTCGGCATCGAGACGCATCTGATCACCGCCCACTACGCGCTGGCGCTAATGATCGAACGGCCGGGCGGGCTCTTGGTCGAGGTGACCGACGGCACGGCGGAATACAACGCCGCGCATTACCGACTGTCGCCCTTTTACGACCTGGTCAAAACAAGCGTTATACGCATGGCCTGGGCGCATGCCCAGGACCTGGCGAAACACGGCGCCACCGCCGTCTCGATCACCCCCGGCTGGCTGCGCTCCGAAATGATGCTGGATACCTATGGTGTCAGCGAGGCGAACTGGCGCGACGCGACGAAGGTCCAGCCGCATTTCGCCATTTCCGAAACGCCGCGCTTCGTCGGCCGCGCGGTGGCGGCCATCGCCGCCGATCCCGATCGCGCCCGCTGGAACGGCCAGTCGCTGTCGAGCGGCGGGCTAGCCAAGATCTACGACTTCGATGACATCGACGGTTCCCGGCCGGATTGCTGGCGCTACCTGGTGGAAGTGCAGGAACCGGGCAAGCCGGCGGATGTGACCGGCTATCGATGAGCGCCTTCAGAACAGGGTGACTTAGGCCCGGACGGCCTGATGCAGGTCGCCCGGCAGTGTGCGGCGGTTCCGGGACTACGACATGCATCAAAACAAAGGGCTAAAGCGCGTCGCGTGAATCAAATTTGATGCGAAGCGCTTCGGCGTCATGCTCTAGCTGGCGGCTCTGAGCCGCGCCACGTCACGAAAAGACACCAGCCGCCTCGTCTGTTCGTCCCAGAGCACGAGCTTGACGCAGCGCAGGCTTTCCATGAGCGTGATGCGGCCGATATCTGCCAGCTCGGGATGGTCCCTCAGCACCTCCGGCAGCCGATAATAAGGCACCCGGCTCGCCAGATGATGCACATGGTGGATGCCGATATTACCGGTGACCCAGCGTAGAATCGGCGGCAGGTCGTAATGCGAAGCACCGTGAAGCGCCGCATGCTGGAACTGCCAGTCAGGTTTCTTCGACCAGTGCGTTTCCTCGAACTGGTGCTGGACATAGAACAGCCAGACGCCAGCGGCTCCTGCCAGAAGCACGATCGGCAGGTGGACCAGCAGGAAGGGAACGATCCCACCCGCCCAGATCAATAAGGCGGCGGCCAGAGCGATGGCAAGGTTGGTCGCCATGGTCGAGATCCAAGGCAGGGGGCCGGAGCGCATCATGCCGAAGGGCAGGCGCTGCTTGAAGATGAACAGCCATGCCGGCCCGATCCCGAACATGACGGCTGGGTGCCGGTAGAGCCGATAGGCAAGCCGCCGCCGGCGGGACAGCGCGTTATATTCGGCGATCGTCAGTGTCTCAATGTCGCCAACGCCGCGCTCGTCGAGGTTTCCGGCAGAGGCGTGATGTTCCGCATGCGCCCGACGCCAGTAGTCGTAGGGCGTCAGCGTCAATATGCCGATCGTGCGCCCGACCCAGTCGTCGAGGCGGCGGCGGGCGAAAAATGAGCCGTGGCCGCAATCATGCTGGATCATGAACAGCCTGAGCAGGAAAGCGGCCGCCGGAACGACGAGGATCAGGCCCGGCAAAAAGCCGTAACGAACGGCCGCCCATGCGGCGGACCAGAGCAGCGCAAAAGGAATAGCTGTGACGGCCAGTTCAAAGGCACTGCGTGTGGCCCTCGGCTGGCGATATCCTGCGAGGATCTTCAACCAGGCTTTTTCGGCGAAAGGTGCCGACGGTGCCGCAGGTTTCTGCGGATTTTCACAAGGCTCGTCCAAGGCGACAAGCCGGATTTCCTCGCTCTCGAAGCGGTGCGCGCGTTCGATCACGAAATATCGTCGCAAAAGGCTGCGACGCTCGACGGATCGCAGAGGCGGTTGATTATTTGAAGAGGAGTCATGCTCTGTGGCACCTTCCGGCTTTTCGAAAAAACGATCATCGCTGATCCCGCGTCCTGGCAGGACGCGCTGTCGCTTTTAGCCACACATCACTCATTACGCAAATCGATCCCGGCTTGCGTCTGTCATGGAGGCGGCGAGGGGCGATTCATCCGAGGGCCCGATGCGAGCTTATTTCTTGGGCGCGCTGCTTCCGTGCGGAGCGGCCTGGGTCGCGGCCTTCATCTGGCCTGCGAAGGTGGCTGCCATCTTCGGCGCCAGCTTGTCCTTCTTCGGTTTGCGAGCCTCGCGATTGCTTCTCAGCTGACCTTTTGCCATCGATCGATCTCCTGTTCAGACGAATGCAACGCGCGTTTTCAGGTTCGCGCGCCGGGTTTGAGGTTTGTCTTGCGCCTGTCGCTGGGCAATCCCTGGATCGCATAACGGTCGTAAACCGGAGTGACGGGTTTCGGCGGCGTTTTCAGCTTGCCGAAGTAGTGTTCGAGCGCCTGCGAAAGCATGGCGGGCGACGTTACGCCCTCCTGAAACAGCTTGATCAGCAGCATCGCTGCGACATTGCAGCTCTTGCCGTCGTCGGGAGCGATCCTAGCCTCGTAGCCCGCATTGTCGAGTACGGACTGAAGCATGTCGAGATCGGACGAGGTCAGGTATGGCTTTTTGGAAGTGGAAGACATCGGTCCTCCTTTCGTCGGGGCGAAGGTATTCATATCCCTCAGTCGGCAGCGCCCGTTCAATGCCTGCCGAGGCGAAACCATGCGCCTTTCGCCGAGGCAAGGCAATGGGATTCTTGCTGTGAATATTCGTTTTTGCTTATGAAGAGGCCGCACCGATAAGGTGCGGGTGCAACGGTCATTCCTCCGCCTGATAGGTGGGCCTCCGGACGGCCGAGGTCCTCGGACCTGCGGCTGCAAGCAGGGTGATGGCGATCGCAAGCAGCGCCACGAAGGCGACGCCGGAGACATATGGGTCCCAGCCGAAATTCGGCGCGGCGCCGAACACCGCCGAAGCGGCCGCCAGCACGATGCCGCCGCCGATCTGGAAGGAGGCGAAGCGGTTTTTCGTTCGGAATTGCTGGAAATTCGGAGCCCGCTATATCTCACCCTTGTGGAAATAGGCTTCGAGGCGGTAGCCATCGGGATCGATGACGAAGGCGGCGTAATAGAAGCGGCCGTAATCCGGCCGGATGCCCGGTTCGCCATTGTCGGTGCCGCCGGAAGCGATAGCCGCCGCGTGAAAGGCGTCGACAGCGGCCTCGTTCGGGGCGACGAAGCAGAAATGCAGCCCGGACTGCATGTCGGCGACAACGGGATGCTCGGCCTGTATCACCCAAAGGCCGACCTCCTCCGGGCCGTAGCCGATCACGCCATCGGAATTGGACAGACGCTCGTACCCGAGCGGCTCCAGCGCCGCATCATAGAAACGGCGGGCTCTTTCGAGGTCTTTGACGCCGATGGAGACATGATCGAACATGAACTGCGAACTCCCTAATTCGGTCCCGAAGGACTGCTCACATGAAAGATGGCTCGACGCCAAGATTTTTCAGCAGCTGTTCTGAGGCATGTCACAGGATCGCCGGCCATTCCGGCTGCGCCTATGACCAGTGTTTTCATCTGACGCGGTCCTCACCCGAAGATATCAACGCCCGCTCCCAGTGCAAGTCGGGCTGTACCGGCAATGCCCTAATTAAGACAAGGCGAGCGACGCTGTCACGCGATTTTCGGGGCGGAGTTCGGGTCAGGGCCATATGGGATGCAGTGCTGCCACTGCGGTCGTCAGCGGCAAAGCCGCGCTGGACATCGCGCCGCATCCGCCCAGGCCCGGCTAAAAAGCTCCCTCAGCGGCGCTTGGCATCTGCTGCAGGTTTGTCACCTCGTAGGTCCAGACTCGAAACGCCTTCAGTACATGTGGTCCGAACGAGTTGATGAGCGGGATGTCGGCAGCGTCGCGTCCACGCGCGACGACGATACGACCGATCCGCGGCGTGTTGTTGCGCGGATCGAATGTATGCCATGCACCGTCAAGGAAGACTTCCATCCAGGCGCTGAAGTCCATCGGGTCGACGACGGGAATTCCGATGTCACCAAGATGGCCATTGATATATCGGGCAGGAATGTTGAGGCAACGGCACAAGGCCACCGCGAGATGCGCAAAGTCGCGACAGACGCCGACGCGTTCGTGGAACGCCTCGAAGGCTGTCCGGGTCGATCGCGCCTGCATGTAGTCGAACTGGATATGGCCTTGAACGAAGTCGCAAATCGCTTGAACGCGGCCCCAGCCCGGGGAGACGGTGCCGAACATGTCCCAGGCGATTTGACTGAGCCGATCCGTCTCGCAATAGCGGCTGCCCATCAGATAGACGAGACAATCATCCGGCAACTCCGAAACCGGGAGTTCCCTCGCCTCCGGCAGCGATCTGTCCAGCTCGCCGTCGTCTTCGATGGTCGCATCGCCCCATATCGTCAGATCGCCCGTCGGGGCAACCAGCCGAAGGCAGCGGTTGCCGAAAAGGTCGCGATAAGTCGATGTGGGAACACCGGGCGTGGTGAACACCGTTTCCGGAATTCTGATGTCGGCTGCACGATCCTCATGGACCGACAACAGACATACCAAGGCAGTCGGCTGCGGGCAGGTCAAGGTAATTTCATAGCCGTAACGGATCAACATGGAGCGTTCTCGCGCGTCCGGATCCGCCTAGCGGAAATCCGCCGCAGTCAGAGTAGAGGAGGTGCGGCGGCGGCGGGAGTAGGCTTTGTGTGCTGCGTCAAGAATGGAGGTGCGCAGGGCGTCGAAAGACGAAAGCCACCTCGTTTCCGAGACCCCGCTGCTTTGCAATGCGGTGTCGGATTTCGCCAGAGCGCCAACCTCGACAAAGAACAACACCTCGAACATCCCGTCATGGCCGACAAAGCGCACAGCATTTCTGGCCGTATCGAAGCTGCGGCTTGGATTGAGAAAGGCTAGCGCCATGGTTGAACCGGCGGAGTCTCAAGAGCACTCCCGGCAGCGTTCGACAGTCTGATCCACTCCCTCCGGTATCCTATGTTGAGAAGATTGAAGGCCACCATCTCGTTGCCGGCCTCCGCTCGGCTCCCGCTGATTGCGGCGTGGTCCGCGTGTGCCGGGAGGCTCGCAGAGGCATGATAGACGGTCGAAGAACGGATGCGCACGATCCGGCGGTCGCGTTCGATGTCCATGGAGTAGCGGCCGGGGGCGCCACCCTTGTTTACCCATGCCCCGAGTGCAGAGGCATTTCGTCGTTCAGTTTCGTCACCATGGCTCTTCACGATGTCAACCTTCCATCTTTCGGGCCGTGGCCATGGCCAAACGTCCTCTCGATCAGTGTTGCGCCGCTGCCGGCGGGCGATAGATTTACCGGTTCCAGGCTATCCTCCGTCGCAACCCGCTCATGACGCTCGTCGTCACTGCGAATGCGGTATTGCGGTACATTGCCTCTCAGAGGCAGCGTTGCGGTAATGCGGTATACTTCGGGAAGCTTGGAGTGAACGACCAAGAACCCGTCCTTCAACCGGACGGTCTGCCCCACCTTGAGGATGTGTGTTGCTGCCTCGCGTCGGATCGAGCGTCCACTGCGTTGCGGGATGCGCGTTGCGGTCATAATTGCTGGTGGTCCTTTTCGAGTGCCGTTTCGAGATCTGATGGTTGGATGGGCATCATCTGCTGCGTCGAACTCTGCGCGGCGATCGCCGGCAGGTGGATGAAGGCGCCGACCCGCATCCAGGCGAGCCTGGAGACGCCTTCGATCAATTCCTCATCGTAATCGATGCGGTATTCTCCGGCTGGCTGTGCCTTATCGAAACCCGGCAGGCGGAATGGAGATGAAAAACGGACGACGGTTTGTGTGGTGCGACTTGTCATGGCTGAGGCCTTCCCAGGAATACGCCGATGCGTTTCCTGTACCGTTGAAATCCGAACCGGACGAACGCGACGCTGCAGGTACATCCGCGGTTAACGCCAGGTTCATCCGGATCGGAACAAGCGAATGCACGCCGGAACGACGTCACATATGCGCTATCGAGAATTCGGTGGTGTATGGCGGGTCGTAGGTCTCTGACACCGCGAAGCCAAGTCGGCCATATCGACGAGGCCTATCGTTACACCTTGATTGAGTTTAAATCAAGATAAATTCCGATTTCTTTATGAAAAACACTGAATTAATTCTTTGCTATGGCGAATAAAAATGGAGCGTGATGGCGCATAATTTCTATTTTTACAAAATATCAGGTTGGATTGATTTCAGGATTTTTTCGAAAAATTTCCTGCCATGAACAATATTTCTTGGCACTCCTATCAATCGAGTGCCACAAGTGCTATTTATGGATTGCAGCCGCCATACGCGCCGGCAGCAGAAAGACCTCAATGAAATTCCGTTCACTTCACGACCGCGTCGTCATTCGGCGTGCAGAAGGCGATGTCACATCCAAGGGCGGGATCATCATTCCAGACGGCCAAGGAAAAGCCGCAGGAAGGCGAAATGGTTGCAGTCGGCCCTGGCCTGCGTGACCAAAGCGGCAATATAGCCCCGCTTGATGTCAAGGTCGGTGATCTGATCCTGTTTGGAAAATGGTCCGGGACGGAGGTCACGATCAATGGCCAGACCCTCCTGATCATGAAGGAGGCCGACATCATGGGCATCGTGGAAAAGAGCGAGGCGGCCGCCGACAAGGCCGCCTGACGGTCGGATTTCCGACCCTCATCTCAAGACCGAACTGGATAGAAATCATGTCTGCCAAGGAAATCAAATTCTCCACCGATGCACGCGATCATTTGCTGCGTGGCGTCGAATTACTCAACAATGCCGTCAAGGTGACGCTCGGTCCGAAGGGCCGCAACGTCGTCATCGACAAGGCCTATGGCGCGCCGCGCATTACCAAGGACGGCGTCACCGTCGCCAAGGAGATCGAGCTCGCCGACAAGTTCGAGAACATGGGCGCGCAAATGGTGCGCGAGGTGGCTTCGAAGACCAATGATCTCGCCGGCGACGGCACGACGACGGCGACGGTGCTCGCCGCCTCCATTTTTCGTGAGGGCGCAAAGCTCGTCGCGGCCGGCATGAATCCTATGGATCTCAGGCGCGGCATCGATCTCGGTGTTGCCGCCATCGTCAAGGAGATTCAGGCGCGGGCGAGGAAGGTCAAATCATCAGGTGAGATCGCGCAGGTCGGCACCATTGCCGCCAATGGCGACGCCGCCGTCGGCGAGATGATCGCCATGGCGATGGACAAGGTCGGCAATGAGGGCGTCATCACCGTGGAAGAGGCGCGGACCGCCGAGACCGAACTCGACGTCGTCGAGGGTATGCAGTTCGACCGCGGCTATCTCTCACCTTATTTCGTCACCAATGCCGAGAAGATGCGCGTGGAGCTGGAGGATCCCTATATCCTCTTGCACGAGAAGAAGCTCGGAAGTCTGCAGGCGCTGCTGCCCATTCTGGAGGCCGTTGTGCAGACCGGCAAGCCGCTTCTGCTCATCTCGGAGGACGTCGAAGGCGAGGCGCTGGCGACGCTTGTCGTCAACAAGCTGCGCGGCGGCCTGAAGGTCGCGGCCGTTAAGGCACCGGGTTTCGGCGACCGCCGCAAGGCTATGCTCGAAGACATTGCCGTGCTCATATCAGGCCAGATGATATCCGAGGATCTCGGCATCAAGCTCGAGAACGTCACGCTCGATATGCTCGGCCGCGCAAAGCGCGTGCTGGTCGAGAAGGACAGCACCACGATCATCGACGGCTCCGGCGAGAAAGCGGCCATCCAGGCGCGCATTCAGCAGATCAAGGCGCAGATCGAGGAGACCACTTCCGATTACGACAAGGAAAAGCTGCAGGAGCGCCTGGCGAAACTCGCCGGCGGCGTCGCGGTCATCCGCGTCGGCGGCGCAACCGAGACGGAGGTCAAGGAAAAGAAGGACCGCATCGACGACGCGCTGAACGCAACCCGTGCGGCGGTCGAAGAGGGCATCGTGCCCGGCGGCGGCGTGGCGCTATTGCGCGCGAAGTCCGCGCTGACGGGAATGGTTGGGGAGAACGCCGACGTGACGGCCGGCATGTCGATCGTGCTCAGAGCGCTCGAAGCCCCGATCCGGCAGATCGCCGAGAATGCCGGGTTCGAGGGCTCGATCATCGTCGGAAGACTCGCCGGCAGCAATGATCAGAATCAGGGCTTCGACGCACAGACCGAGACCTATGTCGATATGGTCGAGGCCGGCATCGTCGATCCCGCCAAGGTCGTGCGCACTGCTCTGCAGGACGCCGGCTCGATCGCGGCGCTGTTGATCACCGCCGAGGTGATGATCGCCGACATTCCAGCAAGAAATTCTGCGCCCGCAGTCGGAAATGGCGGCATGGGCGACATGGGATACTGAAAGCCTGAACCGATCCGGCGTCGCCGGACGGCAAACCCGAAGTAGACAAGGAGAATTCCAATGTCCGTGCAGAGCAGCAGCAAGACATCAATCAGCCAGCGTTTCGACAGTTACCAGCCATCCAAGACGCTTCTCGTCTGGGCCTGCCTCGTCACGGCAATCGCCACGATGGTCATCGGGTTCAGCTGGGGAGGTTGGGTAACAGGTGGCACATCGAGCAAAGCGGCAGCAGCCGCCGGTGACATTGCACGCGGAGAACTGGCGTCCGCCATTTGCGTCGAGCGGTTTAATGCGGCGCCGGACGCCAGCGCTAAACTGATCGAGTTCAAGGCGCTTACGGAAGGTTACAAGCAGCGTCAGTTCATTGAAGCCGGCGGTTGGGCGACCATGCCCGGGCAGACTTCTGCCGACAGCCGAAGTGTTCAAGGCTGCACCACGGCGCTTGCTGTCGGGACCTGACCAATGATTCGTTTCGTGAACAAGGCCGGCCTGCAGCCGCCCGCAGAAGAAGCTGGTGGCAACGGCTGCAAGGAAATTCAGGCGGCGGCCGATCGGCATGGAAAAGCAAACAACGCCCGCGCGCGCCGCCGGACGGCGAGCGCGCCGGACGATGGCCGGCTGATCTGAGGTCTGTTTTAACGAGCATGGGTCTCTGACGCTCATCGGAATGGGGGGCGGAAGGCGGTGCGCCTCTCGACGATCATACTCGCGCAACGGCTTTTTCGATTCTGGTGCGGCCCTACTGCAGCTGCGGCTTTCTGAGAAAGCTGTTGCGGTCGGCGGATTTGACGCGCAGCCAGGCTTCGCGGCCGTTGCGCAGGATACGCATCGGAATCTCGGCGCCGGCTGGGCCACTGCTCCAGAGCTTGCGGTAGAAATCGGCCAGGCCATCGACCTCTTCGTCACGGATCTCGGAGATGATATCGCCCTGACGCAGGCCGGCCTGGGCGGCCGGACCGCCCTCGGCCACACTCATCACCACCACGCCGCTATTGCTCTCGGCGGAGAATGCACCGAGCCAAGGCCGTGGCGGCTTGTTGACCTGACCGCGGTTCAGGAGGTCGTCGAGGATCGGCGGCAAAAGATCGATCGGCACGACCATATTGATATCGGCGACCTCGCCATCCTGGCTCATCTGCAGGCGAAGCGAACCGATGCCGAGAAGCTTGCCGTCGGCGCCGATCAGCGCTGCCCCGCCCCATGCGGGATGGGCCGGTGCGGTAAAAATCGCCTCATCCAGCAGGTATTCCCAGTAGCCGGCGAACTCCTGCCGGGCGACGATGTTTGCCTGGACGAACTCGCCGATTCCATCGGCAAGCACGACGGGATCGCCGGGCCTGGCGGCGGCCGCATCGCCGAAATCCACCGCCGGGGCGTTCAGAACGCCGAGCGCCTGCACCAGACCGAAGCCGCTTTCCTGATCATAGGCAAGGGGATGGGCGGGAACCACCCGGCCGTCCTGGGTCGTCAGCCAGACTTCCTCGGCCTCGGTGATGAGATAACCGATGGTCAGCACCAGACCGTTGTCGCGAATGACGACGCCACTGCCCTCCCGGACGGTGCCCAGCGTCTCCGCCGTGAAGGCATCTTCCGGTATGGAGGAGCGGACGGCCACGACTGACCGCAGGATCGGATCGATATTCATGCTTTTTCCCGAGGGCGCCGCCGCGCAAGACCAAAAGCCGGCGGGCCTTCTTAATAGTTAAGAAGATGAGGGCGTGGCGGCAAGGCTGGCGTGACGGGAATTTCCGCACACGCATGCCGCACGCGTAGGTATACCGGGGAATATCCGGGGGTGACAGCGCCGCTGCGCAACAATATACAGTCAATCCCATCAGGAATCAGACGGGCACGGATCATGACATGAAGGACTGGCATCCCGATCTCAGCCGCAGCAGCAGCCCGCGTTACATGGCGATTGCCGATCTGATCGAAATGGATCTGCGCAACGGCCATCTGGCGGTTGGAGACCGGCTGCCGCCGCAGCGCGACCTCGCCAAGCGGCTGAATGTCGATTTCACCACCGTGGCCAGAGGTTATGTCGAGGCGCAAAAGCGCGGGCTTGTCGAGTCGCATGTCGGCCGGGGCACCTTCGTCACCGGCCGCGCTGGCAAGGCGCGGCCGGACTTCGCGCCTGACGCCGTACCCGATCCGCGCCGCGCATCGATTGTCGACTTCTCGATGAACATGCCGCCGGAACCGGATGATCCGGAACTGATCGCCGGCATGCGCGAGGGCATGTCGGCGGTGGCCGCAAATCTCGTTCCGCTTCTGCGTTACCAGGGCTTCGGCGGCTCCGGCATGGATAAGGACGCCGCCGCCGCCTGGCTCGGCCGCCGCGGGCTCACGCCGTCGCAGGAGCGGATCTTCGTCACGCCGGGCGCCCATCCGGCCCTGCTGGCGATCTTCGGCCTGCTGGCAAAGCCGGGCGAAACCGTGCTGTCGGAAATCATCACCTATCCCGGCATGCGCTCGATCGCCGCCCAACTGCGGCTCAATCTCGCCGGCCTGCCGATGGACGAGCACGGGGTCCTGCCGGAGGCCCTTGCCAGCGCCTGCGAGCGGTTGAAGCCGAAGGCGCTCTATCTCAATCCGACGCTGCAGAACCCGATGACGCTGACGATTTCAACCGGCCGGCGCGCGGAAATCGCGGCCGTCGCCCGCAGATATCAGCTGCCGGTCGTCGAGGACGATGCCTATGGCTTCATTCCACCGCAAGGTCCGGCGCCGCTTGCGGCAATGGCGCCGGATCTCACGTGGCATATTGGCGGCCTGGCGAAATGCCTCGGCGCGGGCCTGCGCCTTGCCTATGTCGTGGCACCCGACAGCAAGGCCGGATGGCCTTTCGTCAGCGCCATGCGCGCCAACAACGTCATGGCTTCACCTTTGACCATGGCGCTCGCCACGCGCTGGATCGAGGACGGCACGGCCGATGCGATCCTGCGCTTCGTCCGCACCGAGGCCGCCGCCCGCCAGCAGATGGTTGCCGCCATCCTGCCGGCCGGCAGCTACCGCGCCGATCCGATCAGCTTCAACATCTGGCTGCCGCTCGCCAATGGCTGGACCCGTTCCACCTTCGGCAGCCATATGCGTTCCTCGGGCATCGGCGTCGTGGCAAGCGATGCCTTCACCGTCGAGGGCGCCGCCCCGGAAGCGGTGCGGGTCTGCCTCGGCGGCCCGATCACCCGGGAGAGACTGCACGGCGCACTGGAATTCATGGCCCATGCGCTGGAAGGCCCGCCGGAGATGGCGGCGTCGTTCTTCTGATCCCGACAGTTTTCAACTTGGCCTCAGGCCCGCTGCGGGTCTCGTCCCCTTCGATGATATGATGCCTGCGGATGCCCGGTCGGCAGCCGGCGGGATCTGCGGCATTCTGGCAAGTTGACTGGTAGTTGAGGCGTAATGTATTTATATTGAATGCATCCATCTGTGTGGCATTGATTGGCATGATCTGCATGCCAGAGAAGACGAGGTTATCATGGATACCGACTATCCCCCACTTGCTCCAATGCAGACCGGCGTCAGGGGACGCTGCCCGCGTTGCGGCCGGGGTCATATGTTCAACGGATTCTTGACGCTGCAGCCGCAATGCGAGGTCTGTGGCCTCGATTATGCCTTCGCCGATCCGGCGGACGGCCCGGCCTTCTTCGTCATTTGCTTCGCCTGCATACCCAGCGTGCTGCTCGGCGTCTGGCTGGAGGTGGCGTTTTCGGCACCGATCTGGGTGCAGCTTCTGGTCACCGGCCCCTTCATGCTCGCTACCTGCATTCCGCCGCTGAGGCCGCTGAAGGGCTGGCTGGTGGCCAGCCAGTATTTCTACAAGGCGGAAGAGGGTAAACTCGCCTGAAGTCTATTTCAGCGTCGAGCGCAGGCGCGGCGCGGCGAAATCGATGAGCGCCCGCAGTTTCAGCGGCACCAGCCCCTGCGAGGGGTAGACGAGCTGCACCGGTGCCGGCGGCGGTTCGAAATCCTGGAGCAGCGGCACCAGCAGGCCCGCCGCTGCGGCGCGTGCCGCCTGATAGGAGAGCACGCGCGTAATACCGAGACCGGCGACGGCCGCATCGACGGCGGCCTCGGCGGTGTTGACCGCAAGCCGTGAGCGGATCGGCACCGCGAGATCCCGCTTCCCCGCCGTGAAGGTCCAGCTCCGTATCGAGGCCATGTTCTCGAAGGTGATGCAGTCATGTGCGGAAAGATCGCCCGGCTGCCGGGGTGCCGAGTGCCGCGCGAGATAATCCGGGCTGGCATAGACGGTGCGGCGGATCGCGCCGAGCCGCGTGGCGATCAGGTTGCTGTCGGCCAGGGTGCCGATCCTCAGCGCCAGGTCGATGTGATCCTCGACGAGGTTCGACAGCCGGTCGCCGAGCATCAGCCGCAGATTGATGTCGGGATAGGCCTTCAGGAAATCCACCACGACAGGCAGGACGTGCAGCCGCCCGAAAACGATCGGCGCGGTCATCGTCAGCTCGCCCTTCGGCGCGCTGTATTCGCCGGCGGCCGTCCGTTCCGCTTCTTCCACCCGGTTAAGAATTTCCCGCGCCGCCTCCACATAGGAGCGTCCGGCCTCGGTCAATGTGATCTTCCGATTGCTTCTCTGCAGCAGCTTGGCGCCGAGACGGGCCTCGAGCTCGGAGACCTTGCGGCTGACGGTTGCAAGCGGTGAACGCAGATGCCGCGAGGCGGCCGACAGGCTGCCTTGCTCGACGACGGCAAGAAGCACGCTCATGGCGTCGAGGCGGTCCATTTTATCCTTCCAGCAATTGGGAACATGCCTTCCGGAATAGCATCCTACTGCTGCTCATTGGAAGGCAGTAAATTCCGTGCAGATGGTTCGAAGCTGCCATCGCCGCAAGGCCGTGGCCTTGTTCCCGCCCCATCAGACACCAGAGGAACCGTCATGAAACTCTACCATCATCCGCTGTCCGGCCATTCGCACCGGGTTCACCTGTTCCTATCGCTGCTCGGCGTGCCTTACGAACTGGCTGAGGTCGACCTGGCCGCCGGCGCTCACAAGGCTCCGGAATTCCTGAAACTCAATGCCTTTGGCCAGGTGCCGGTGCTCGACGACGACGGAGCGGTCATTTCCGATTCCGCCGCCATCCTCGTCTATCTCGCGCGCAAATATGGCCGCACCGACTGGCTGCCGGAGGATATATTGACAACGGCGCGGATTCAGAAATGGCTCTCGGTCGCCGCGGGCGAGATCGCCTACGGACCTTGCGCCGCCCGTCTCGTCACCGTCTTGGGCGCCAATTTTCGTGCCGACGAGGTGATTGCCCGGGCGCACCGCGTTCTCACCCTGGTTGAGGCGGAGCTCTCCGGCCGCAGCTTCCTGCTCGGCGACAATCCGACGATCGCCGATATCGCGCTTTACAGCTACATCGCCAATGCGCCGGAGGGCAATGTCGACACCGCGCCCTATCAGGCCGTGCGCGCCTGGCTTGCCCGCATTGAGGCGCTGCCGGGTTTCGTCGGCTTCCGCAAGACCAAGATCGGCTTGGCCGCATAGAGATCCGTCCCCGATCGAAAATCGTGCCCGAAAGGAGGCCGTAATGCTGGAGCACTCAGGAGAAGAAACCGCATCGCCCTGGCATCGGGGTGAACTTGCCATGCAGCGCAGCCTCGGCGTCGTCGAGCGCATGGACGGGCCGGGGCGGAATTTTGTCCGCAAGGTGATGCCCGAGCAGCACCGCGCCTTCTTTCCGATGCTGCCTTTCGTCGTGCTTGGCACGGTCGATGCGAAGGGCGACGTCTGGGCGACGGTGCGGGCCGCGCAGCCGGGTTTCATGTCCTCGCCGGAGCCGGAGACGCTTGAAGTCAGCCTGCCGCGCGAGCCCGCCGATCCCGCCGATGACGGCCTGGAGGATGGCGCTGCCGTCGCGATGCTCGGCATTCAGCTCGAGACCCGGCGGCGCAACCGGCTGAATGGCGTAATCCGCAGGATGGATCCCGGCGCCTTCCGCCTGCGCGTCGGCCAGAGCTTCGGCAATTGTCCGCAATATATCCAGCCGCGCGCCGCCGCCTTCGTCCGCGATCCCGATGTGCCGACAGCGCAGCCGCCGCTTCGTTCCCACGTCCTCGACGATCGCGCAAGGCGGATGGTCGAGAGCGCCGATACGTTTTTCGTCGCCTCCTATGTCGACCGGGAGAATGGCGAGCGGCAGGTCGACGTCTCCCATCGCGGCGGCTATGCCGGCTTCGTGCATCTCGGCGCCGACGGCGCGCTGACCGTTCCCGACTTTGCCGGCAATCGTTTCTTCAACACGCTCGGCAATTTCCTGGTCAATCCGAAGGCCGGGCTGGTCTTCATCGATTTCGAAACCGGCGACATGCTGCAGATGACCGGCAAAGTCGAAGTGCTGCTCGATTCGCCTGAGATCGCCGCCTTTCCCAAGGCGGAAAGGCTGTGGCGCTTCACGCCCGAAAACATCGTGTTTCGCCCGGATGCGCTGCCGCTGCGGTGGACCTCCGACGTCTAAGCTCGAGCGGCGCCGGACGCAGCCTTGCGAACCTTGTACCGATCAGTAAACTGATAACCATCCAGTACAGGAGACACCATGTCCAGCCTTGTTCCGCCTTTCACCCTCGAAACCGCCACACAGAAAGTCCGCCTCGCCGAGGACGGCTGGAACAGCCGCGACCCCGAGCGCGTCTCGCTCGTCTATACGCCGGACAGCCGGTGGCGGAACCGCGCCGAATTCATTGCCGGCCACGCCGAGATCGTCGCTTTTCTCACGCGCAAATGGGCCAAGGAGCTGGACTACCGGCTGATCAAGGAGATCTGGGCCTTCACCGACAACCGCATTGCCGTGCGCTTTGCCTATGAATGGCACGATGACAGCGGCAACTGGTTCCGCTCCTACGGCAACGAGAATTGGGAATTCGATGCGGCCGGCTTGATGCAGCGCCGTTTTGCCTGCATCAACGATCTGCCCATCCGGGAAAAGGAGCGCAAATACCACTGGCCGCTCGGCCGACGTCCGGACGATCATCCCGGTCTGACTGAGCTCGGCCTCTAGAGCAGGAAGAATTCAAGCCGGTGAAGACCGTTTATGAACGCGCCGACATCGTGCCGCTGCTTGCGGAAATCTTCCGCGAGCTCGGCTATGAGGGCGCCACGCTCAGCCGCATCACCGAGCGCACCGGCATCGGCAAGGGCAGCCTTTATCACTTCTTCCCGGGCGGTAAGGAGGAGATGGCTGGCGCCGTGCTCGCCGATATCGATGGCTGGTTTGAAGAAGCGGTCTATCGGCCGCTGCGAAATGACGATGCCCGTCAGGCGATCGCGGCGATGTGGCTCAACGTGGCTGATTATTTCCGCTCCGGCGGCCGCATCTGCCTTGTCGGCGCTTTCGCGCTCGACGGCACCCGCGAACGGTTTTCGGCGGCGATCGGCGACTATTTTATCCGTTGGATTGAGGCGTTGCGTTCGGCGTTGATGCGGGCGGAGTGTGCCGAGCGGGAGGCGCAGACGCTTGCCGAGGAGGGCGTCTGCGGCATTCAGGGGGCGCTGGTACTGTCGCGGGCGCTCAAAGATGAAGCGGTCTTCACCCGGTCGCTGGAAACGTTGGCGAAGCGGCTTGAGGCTGCGACGCGATGACGGCAGCCCTTACATCCGCGCCGCTTTGCCTGTATCTCTCGGCGCTGCGGTTGAGGCTGCCGGGGCGGGCGGGCTGTTCTCGCGCTCAAGGCGAATCTGGCGCCACTCATTCTCCATCTGGTCGACGAGGTGCTGGGGAATGGTGGTCTGGGTATTGGCGGGCGCCTGCATCGGAAGTCTCCTCTTGCGGTGGTAAGGCTTCAGGGCACCGAAATGAATTGCACAAGATAAAAGCCGTGTAAATCAGTGCCTTAGGCACTTCAAACGATTAAGTAGATTTTAATCGATTAAGACGGTTTTAACCACGAGACTCCCGAGGCGCGCGGTATGGTTGTTCACATAGATCGGATGTTCTTTTTTGATGCGGTGCGCCAGGAGCTCTTTAAAGGAGAGCTAACTCAGCCTCAGGTAGAGGGCATTGCGGCGATTCTCGACGCCTGGGAAAGGCGATTTGCGCAGGCCGATCGCCGATGGCTCGCTTATATCCTCGCAACCGCTTACCACGAGACCGCCTATACGATGCAGCCGGTCCGCGAGACGCAGGCGCAAAGCGATACCCGCGCCGTCGAGATCCTGGAGGCAGCCTTTGCCGCAGGCAGGCTTTCCTGGGTAAAGGCGCCCTACTGGCGGCCGGACGAGAATGGCCGCTGCTGGCTCGGCCGTGGACTGGTGCAGCTCACCCACAAGCGGAATTACGAGGCGATGAGCATGCTGACGGGCATCGACCTCGTTGCCGATCCTGATCGGGCGATGGAAATGGATGCGGCGGTGACGATCCTGATCGAAGGCATGCTGCAGGGCAGCTTTACCGGCCACAAACTTGCCGATCACTTGAACGCGGCGACCGAGGACTGGGTCAATGCGCGCCGCATCGTCAACGGCACCGACCGGGCGGAGAGGCTCGCGGCCTATGCCAAGGCCTTCCATGCGGCGATGCGTCCGGATGCCGCGCAGGGCAGGTCGCGCGGTTGAAGGCCGAGGGGCCGCGTGTTATCGCGCGGGCCGACCCTCTGAAATCAGACAGGAGCTTCCGCGTGATCCGCCATATCGTCTTCTTCACCGTGCAGAAGGAACATCTGGAGGAGGTGAGGGCCGGGCTTTCGATCCTGACCGCCATTCCGCACGCGCGGCTTTTGGAAATCGGCACCAATGTAAAGACCGATCAGCTGGGAACCGAGATTGATCTTGTCGTCTACGGTGAATTCGACGATGAAGCGGCTCTCGCCGCCTACAAGGCCCATCCCGATTATCAGCGCTCGATCGAGCGTGTGCGGCCGCTGCGGGAAAAACGCATCGCCGCGGACTACGACAGCCGCGCAGCGGTGACGCGGCCGCTCTGAATCGGCAGGCGTCGGCTGCCGGCCGATGTTCGCTAAAATTTCAAAGGGATAAGCAGCTTTCCGGACTCGCGGCGCCGGATGTTGAATTCAGCCGTGAGCCACCGGACCCAACTTTCGAAAAATCGGCGGCAAACGATTTAAAAGATTCGTCAAACGCGACAGTTCACTCGTCAGCGCCAGGCGGCGTCCTTTCCAGACCTCATGAAACGGCCGGGCTCGGCTGCGCTGCCCACGCGCCGCGCAGCAGCGCCATCAGCATCAGCACGAAGGTCAGCGACAAGGCCGCGAGAGCGGCGGCGGCGAAAAGCGCCGGGCCGGTGCCGGCGCGGTCGAGGATGGCGGTGAAGACGACCGGGGCGATCGCATTGGCGAGGTTCTGCGGCAGCGACAGCCGGGCCGATTGCAGGCCGAACTCGCGCGGCGAAAACAAAGCGAGCGGCAGAAGCGCGCGGGCGACGGTCATGACGCCGGAGCCGAAGCCGTAGAGCACAACGAAGGTGACGAGCAACGGCGTCGACGGACTGGCGGCCAGCATCATCAGGAAGCTTATCAGCATCAGGCCGATGCCCATGGCGGCGCTGAGGATGGGGTTGCCGCGCCGGCCGAGCAGCATGTCGAGGAAGCGCGCCGAAATGCCGAGGACGCCGCGGGCCGAGCCGAGCTGCAGCGCCAAGGCCGGCGCGGCGCCGGACTGGCGGAAGATCTCGAGCAGCGAGGGCGAGATGCCGAAGGTGATGAAGGTGGTGATGGTCGTCGTCGCGGCGATCAGCAGGAAGGCCTTGCTCCCGGCCGCCTTTGACAGTGGCACCGGCGCGATTTCGGCCGCGCCGCCGTCGACATGGGCCGCGATCGGCTTCGGCAGGGCGAAAAGATGGAGCGGCAGGCAGATGAAAAATTGCAGGCCTGCGCAGATGAGGAAGGTGAGGCGCCAGCCGACGGCTTCGTTGAGCAGGCTGAGGACCGGCCAGAAGATGGCGCTCGAAAGCCCGGTGAACAGCATCAGGGCGGCGATGACGCGCTTGCCGTTCATCCCTTCGCGCTCGACGACGGCGGTATAGGCGGGCGCCGACAGGCCGAGCGCGCCGCCGATGCCGATCACGATCCAGGCGGCGGCGTAGAGGATGATGCCGTTGGCGACTGCCAGCAGGCAGAGGCCGAGGGCAAAGGTCAGGGAAGCCGCCGAAAGCACCCGGGCGGCGCCGTAACGGCCAAGCCAGCGGCCGGTCGCCGGGCCGACGATGGCGCTGACCAACATCATGATCGTCAGGCCGGCAAACGCCACCTCGTTCGCCATGCCGAGATCGGGCGCCACGATGCGGCCCATCACTCCGAGCATGTCGAAGGTCGTACCCCAGCCGATCAGCTGGGTGATGGCGAGCACGAAGACCGTCTGCGCCGAGCGGAAGCGGAGGGAGTTTGGCATTGGTGCTGAAATGGCCTGAATGCGGGAGCCGCAAGGACATAACAGTTTCAATCTGCCGGTAAAAGCTGCGATTGTAATTTCCGGCAGCCCGCCGCGCGTGGCTTGACCCGAGCGTCACCGCCCAGCCTGCCGTGTGTGTCTGGGCCGAAGACTTCTATTCCGTGTGCAGAAGGCCGCCGAAGGCCGCTGCGGCATCGGTTTTCGGCAGCTGACACCGGCTGTCGCCGGCAGTCGAGAACGGTTCTGAACACCCTGTATTACAGCGCATTCATTTGCCATTCAGGTCACGTGAGTACATAGTCGCAGCAAGTTGGAACTACCCTTGAAAGCATAACACATGGCCTTTCCTCTGAGCGTCGCAGTAGTGGCCGCCGGGCTGGTGGCATCGGCGCCCTCATCGGACGGCGCGGGCACCCTCGTCCTGCGCGTGGCAGGCGATTGCAGCGCCGCCGCAGCCCAGGTCGTCGAGCAGACAGGCGGCCAGCTCCTGTCGGTGCAACCGGTGGGCGATAGTTGCATCATCACCGTTCTGGTGTCGGGCAACGGCCAGCGTCCGCGCAAGGTGACGGTAAAGGTTCCGATGTAGGCGGAATCGGTCTATTCAGAACATGATCGATTTGAAGCGGACGAAGGCGGACCGATGCGCATCCTGGTAATCGAAGACGACGTCAACCTGAACCGGCAGCTAACCGACACGCTGAAGGAGGCCGGTTATGTCGTCGATCAGGCGTTCGACGGCGAGGAGGGACATTTCCTCGGCGATACCGAACCCTATGACGCGATCATCCTCGATATCGGCCTGCCGGAGATGGACGGCGTCACCGTGCTCGAAAAATGGCGCGGCGCCGGCCGCGGCATGCCGGTTTTGATCCTGACGGCGCGCGACCGCTGGAGCGACAAGGTCGCCGGCATCGACGCCGGCGCCGACGATTACGTCACCAAGCCTTTCCATGTCGAGGAAGTTCTGGCGCGCATCCGGGCGCTGATCCGGCGCGCTGCCGGGCATGCTTCCTCCGAGATTGTCTGCGGGCCGGTCCGGCTCGACACCAAATCTTCCAAGGCGACGGTCAACGGCACGGCGCTGAAACTGACCTCGCACGAATATCGCCTGCTCGCCTATCTCATGCATCACATGGGAGAGGTCGTCTCGCGCACCGAACTGGTCGAGCACATGTACGATCAGGATTTCGACCGCGATTCCAATACGATCGAGGTTTTCGTCGGCCGTCTGCGCAAGAAGATGGGCGTCGACCTGATCGAAACGGTGCGCGGTCTCGGCTACCGCATCCAAGCGCCGAAACATGCGAATTAAGTCGCTCACCGCACGTGTGCTGCTGCTGACCACGGTCTGGTCGACGGTGGCGCTGGTGGTGATCGGCCTGCTGATCTCGACGCTCTACCGCAAGAGCGCCGAACGTGGCTTCCAGGATCTCTTGCGGGCGCAGCTCTATAACGTCATCAATTCGGTGACGATCGGCGATCAGGGGGCGTTGAGCGGCAGTCCGCAGCTCGGCGACCTGCGCTTTGCCCAGCCGAAGACCGGCTGGTACTGGGTGGTGGAGCCGCTCGGCACCTATACGACAGCGCCGCTGGTCTCGCCCTCGCTCGGCTCGGCGCTCATTCCGGTTCCCTCCGTCGTCGAGGCGCCCTTCGACAAGAATTACGAACGCTACTACCAGGTGACGGATGCCTCCGGAAACCGCGTGCAGGTCGCCGAAACCGAAGTGGTGCTTGATACCGACGGACGGGCGGCGCGCTTCCGCGTCACCGGCAATGTCGACGTCGTCGAGGACGATGTGCGCACATTTTCCCATAGTCTTTATCTGGCGCTCGCCGGTTTCGGCGTCGGCAGCCTGATCGTCAATGCGCTGGCGATTCTCTACGGCCTGAAGCCGCTCGACAAGGCGCGCGCCGCCCTGGAGCGCGTCCGCGCCGGCGAGAGCGAGCAGCTGAAGGGTGACTTCCCGCGCGAGATCCTGCCGCTTGCCAACGAGGTCAACGCCCTGATCGACAGCAACCGCCGCATCGTCGAGCGGGCGCGCATGCAGGTCGGCAATCTCGCCCATTCGCTGAAGACGCCGATCGCCGTGCTTTTGAACGAGGCGCGTGTGCTGGAAAAATCCCATGGCGAATTGGTGCGCAGCCAGGCGGAATCGATGCAGGGGCAGGTGCAGTCCTATCTCAACCGGGCCCGCATCGCCGCGCAGCGCGAATCCGTGCTCGCCCGCACCGATGCCGAGCCGGCGCTCGAACGGCTGGTGCGCGTCATGCGCCGCCTGAATGTCGACACCGAATTCGATCTCGTCGTCTCGCCGCCGCATCTCGCCGTCGCCATGGAGCAGCAGGATCTCGAGGAGACGGTCGGCAATCTCCTGGAAAATGCGGCGCGATTCGCCAAGAGCAGGGTCCGGCTTTCGGCCGTCGAGGCCGGCGAGGACGTCAAGGGAGCAGAGGCGAGCGCGCGCCGTCATTGGGTGGAGCTCGCCGTCGAGGACGACGGGCCGGGATTGGAGCCCGATCAGATCCGCGAGGCGCTGAAGCGCGGCCGCAGGCTCGACGAAAGCAAGCCCGGAACCGGGCTCGGCCTGTCGATCGTCACCGAGATTTCCAACGAATACCAGGGCCGGCTGGAGCTGTCCCGGGGTGAATGGGGCGGGCTGAAGGCGAAGCTTATCCTGCCTGGCGTCACAAAGGATGTTGCATGACCAACTGCTTGATGTCACAAGGATAGTGGCAAATGTATAGCATGCTTTGCCTTAATGCTGACACGGGGACGCTGCACTTCGATCGGCTGAAATTGACCTCTGATCGTGGTTCGACGCAATGATTCTACGCTCGCAAGGCATGATCGTTTCCATTTTGCTTCTTACCGTCGCGCTCACCGGCTGCACGACGACGAAGAGCGCTGCTTCGCGCGGCATTTTTTCCAGCAAACCCTCGGCATCGGCCGCCTTCATCACCGCGCTGCAGGGCGGGATAGTCGGCCGTAGCGGCGTCAGCTTGAGCGACAGCGACAAGCAAAGGGCGCTCGAGGCGGAATACCGGGCGCTGGAAGGGACAGCCGCCGGCCAGCCCGTGGTCTGGAGCGGCAAGGCGGTCACCGGCAAGGTGGTGGCGGCAGCACCCTACCAGGTCGGCTCGCAGAATTGCCGGCAATATACCCATACGCTGACGGTCGACGGCAAGGACACCGTGGCGCGAGGCGCTGCCTGCCGCAATGACGACGGCAGCTGGTCGCCGCTCGGTTAAGGTCTGATGCATGTCGCCCGGAAGTGTGCAGCGGTTCCCGGACAACGACAGGCATAAAAACAAAGAGCGAAAGCGCGTCGCATGGATTAAATTGGATGCGACGCGCTTTAAGCCTGCTGAATTGCGGCGAATAGCCTCAAATCTTCGTCATTCCGGCTTTGGCAGTTGGAATGGGCGCGCGCTTCACGTATTTGGGCCGCTATGCTGTTCTGGATTCTCGTTGCCGTTCTGACGGCAGCCGTCGCCGTCATTCTGCTTTACCCTCTTCTGCGTGGCGCGAAGGCGGCGGAGAACAGCCGCGCCGGCGAGGCGGCGGTCTATCGCGACCAGCTGCGCGAACTCGACCGCGATCTTGCCGGCGGGCTGATCACACCGGAAGAGGCCGATTACGCCAGGGCCGAAATCGGCCGGCGGCTGATCGCCGTTGCTGCCGGTGAACCGGAGACGATGCCGAAACCCGCACGACATCACCGTGTCACCGAAGCCTTCGTTCTTCTGATCCTGCCGGTCCTCGGGCTCTGTCTTTACTTGACGACGGGCAGGCCGGATCTGCCCGCGCAGCCGCTGGAAGCGCGGCTGGAAAACCCCGGCAATGACGTGGCGGTGCTGATCGCGAAGGCGGAACGGCATCTGGCCGAGAATCCCGATGACGGCAAGGGCTGGGACGTGCTGGCGCCGATCTATGTCCGCACGATGCGGGTCAATGATGCGCTGGTCGCCTACCGCAATGCGATCCGGCTTCTCGGCCCGAGCCCGATCAGGCTCGACGGGCTTGCCGAGACGCTGATGGCGGTCTCCGACGGCGTGGTGACCGACGAGGCGCGCCAGGCGCTGGAACAGTCGCTGACGCTGGAACCCGACAATCCGCGTGCCCGCTTCTATGTCGCCCTCAGCATGGAGCAGGCGGGACGGGCCGACGAGGCGCGCCGAGCCTTCGAAGCGCTGGCGCAGCAATCGCCTGCCGATGCGCCCTGGCTGCCGCTGGTCAATGAACATATCGCCAAGAACGGCGGCGCGGCTGCCCAGCCTTCGGCGCCTGGCGGCCCAACGTCGGAAGACATGGCGGCGGCCGAAAACATGAGCGCCGGCGATCGGCAGCAGATGATCCGCGGCATGGTCGAAAGCCTCGACGCCAAGCTGAATGCCGATCCCAACAATTTCGAGGGATGGATGCGGCTCGTCCGCTCCTACGCCGTATTGAACGATAAGGATCGCGCAGCCGACGCCCTGAAGCGCGGGCTTGCGGCTTTTCCGCCGGCGGGTGAACAGGGCCGTCATTTGCTGGCTCTTGCCAGGGAACTTGGCATTGCCACGGAGGGAATGACGCAATGACGCGCAAGCAGAAGCGCCTTGCGGTGATCGCGGGCGGGATGGGTTTCATCATCGCGGCGGTGCTGTTGGTGATGTTCGCCTTCAGCCAGTCGGTCGCCTATTTCTACATGCCGGCGGATCTGGCGAAGACCCCGGTGGCGCCGGAGACCCGCATCCGGCTCGGCGGCTTGGTGGGCGCAGGCAGCGTCGTGCGTGGCGCCGGCTCGACGGTGGAATTTTCCGTCACCGACGGCAGCGCCAATGCCGTGAAGGTAAAATATACCGGCATCCTTCCCGATCTCTTCCGCGAAGGGCAGGGGGTTGTCACCGAAGGCATGTTTGCCTCAGGCGGCAACGTTTTTGTCGCCGACACCGTGCTCGCCAAGCATGACGAGACCTATATGCCGAAGGAAGTGGCCGACAAGCTGAAGGCGCAGGGCCTGTGGCAGGATGGCCAGGAAGCGAAGGGGACGCCATGATCATCGAGATCGGTCATTACGCCCTGGTGCTGGTGCTGGCGACGGCGCTGATCGTCTCGATCGTGCCTGTCATCGGTGCCCGCCGCCATGACCGGGCGATGATGGATGTGGCGACATCAGGCTCGCTGGCGATGTTTGCGCTTGTCGCCTTTGCCTTCGCCGTGCTGACCTATGCCCATGTCGTCTCCGACTTCTCGGTCGAGAACGTCTGGGAGAATTCGCATTCGCTGGTGCCGCTGATCTACAAATATTCCGGCGTCTGGGGCAATCACGAGGGATCGATGATGCTCTGGCTGTTGATCCTGGCGCTGTTCAGCGCACTGGTCGCGATCTTCGGCGGCAACCTGCCGGAGACGCTGAAGGCCAATGTGCTTGCCGTGCAGGCCTGGATCTCGCTCGCCTTCACCCTGTTCATCCTGCTGACCTCCAATCCCTTCCTGCGGCTCGATCCGGCGCCGGCCGAAGGCCGCGATCTCAATCCGGTGCTGCAGGATATCGGTCTCGCGATCCACCCGCCGCTGCTCTATCTCGGCTATGTCGGCTTTTCCGTCTGCTTCTCCTTTGCCGTCGCAGCCCTGCTTGAAGGCAGGATCGACGCCGCCTGGGCGCGCTGGGTCAGACCGTGGACGCTGGCTGCTTGGACCTGTCTGACGCTCGGCATCGCCATGGGCTCCTACTGGGCCTATTACGAGCTCGGCTGGGGCGGCTGGTGGTTCTGGGACCCGGTCGAGAACGCCTCCTTCATGCCGTGGCTCGCCGGCACCGCGCTTCTGCATTCGGCGCTGGTCATGGAAAAGCGCGAGGCGCTGAAGATCTGGACGGTGCTGCTCGCTATCTTGACCTTTTCGCTGTCTCTGATGGGCACCTTCCTGGTGCGCTCCGGCGTGCTGACCTCGGTGCATGCCTTTGCCAGCGATCCCTCCCGCGGCGTCTTCATCCTCTGCATCCTGCTGATCTTCATCGGCGGCGCGCTGTCGCTGTTTGCCTTCCGCGCGCCGAAGCTCTCGGCCGGCGGGCTATTTGCGCCGATCTCGCGCGAGGGAGCGCTCGTCCTCAACAATCTGATCCTGACGGTCGCCTGCGGTACGGTGTTGACCGGCACGCTCTATCCGCTGCTGCTGGAGACGCTGACCGGAGACAAGATCTCGGTCGGGCCGCCCTTCTTCAACCTGACCTTCAGCCTGCTGATGGCGCCGCTGCTCGTCATCGTGCCGTTCGGGCCGCAGCTTGCCTGGAAGCGCGGCGATCTGCTCGGCGCCCTGCAGCGGCTCTACATCGTCGCAGCTCTGGCTTTCGCCGCCGCAGTAATCCTGTTCTATATCCAGCATGGCGGGCCGGTGCTCTCGGTGCTCGGGCTGGCGGCCGGGTTGTTCCTCATCTTCGGCGCCATTGCCGATCTCTGGTATCGCGCCGGCATCGGCAAAGTAGCCGGAAGCATCGCCTGGCGCAGGCTTGCCGGCCTGCCGCGCTCGGCCTTCGGTACCGCCCTTGCCCATGCCGGGCTCGGCGTCAGCGTGCTCGGCATCGTCGCCGTCACCACCTTCCAGAGCGAGCATGTCGTCGAGATGAAGCCGGGCCAGACGGTCGATGCCGGTGGTTACAGCCTTGCGTTCGACGGCATGCGGCCGGCGAGGGGGCCGAACTATAGCGAGGAGCGCGGCCACTTCACCATCCGGCGCGCCGGGGTTGCGGTTGCCGACACCTGGTCGGCCAAGCGCCTCTATACAGCCCGGCAGATGCCGACGACCGAGGCCGGCATCCTGACCTTCGGCCTCAGCCAGCTCTATGTTTCCTTGGGGGACACCACGACGGACGGCGGCATTGTCGTGCGCATCTGGTGGAAGCCGTTCATCCTGTGCATCTGGGGCGGCGCCCTGATCATGGCCGCCGGCGGCCTCGTCTCGCTCTCCGACCGCCGCTTGCGCGTCGGCGCCCCGCGCAGGAAGGCGAAGGCAAAACCCGTGCAGCCTGCGATGGAGCCGGCAGAATGACGGGCGCCTCCTCCTTCTCCTCATTCCTGTCCTCGGGCTTGACCCGAGGATCGTCACAGGAATCCAGCGCGCCCAGGGACTTGGGCGCAGGAGACTCGTTGAGTGGCGGTATACTTTCATTCACGGCGCGGACGCGCCGTGGCTGGATTCCTGTGACATCCCTCGGGCGAAGCCCTGAGGACACAGGAATGAGGGGAAGAGAAGCTTGGCGTACACCCAATATATCGTCCGTTCTCTCCCGACTCCTCATCATTCTCTTCATCCTCTTCACGCCCTTCTCCGCCTTCGCCGTCAATCCCGACGAAGTGCTGGTCGATCCGGCGCTTGAGGCGCGTGCCCGCACTCTTTCGGCCGAACTGCGCTGCATGGTCTGCCAGAACCAGTCGATTGATGATTCCAATGCCGAACTGGCCAAAGACCTGCGCCTCTTGGTGCGCGAGCGCATCAAGGACGGCGACAGCGACGAGGAAGTGCTGAACTACATCGTCTCGCGCTACGGCGAATTCGTGCTACTGAAGCCGCGGTTCAGCATGAAGACCGTATTGCTCTGGGGCGCGCCGGCGCTGCTGGTGCTCGCCGGCGGATTGTCGCTGCTGGTCTTTGCGCGCCGGAGGGCTGGCAAGCCGACGGGAAGCAAGCTGACGGCGGAAGAACAGGCGAGGCTGAACGAGCTTCTGAAGAAATAACAACCCGTCGAGCCGGGATGAATAATTCCGCATCCTTTGGACACTCCAGGGAAGCGCCGGGCGCAGTAACCGACAGAAACATTCCAATCATTACGAATTTTTCATTGGCCGGACAGTTCGCAGTAAGGTGCGCCATCCTATATCTTGATGCATCGACTGATCCGGCGCTGCCGGACTGAGATTTAAGAACAAGAGAAGGTGCTCCAATGCTGAAGAATTTCAACGGACGTCCGTCCCTCGCCACCGTGCTCAAGGCTTCTACCGTTGCCGGTATCGCAGCCGCTGTGCTCGCAACCGGCGTTCCGCTCGAAATCACCCGGTCTTATGCCGAAGCCGTCAAAGTTCAGGCGCCTGCTGTTCCGAGCTTCGCCAATGTCGTCGATGCCGTTTCGCCCGCCGTCGTGTCGGTTCGCGTCGAAAACCGCGTCAATCCCGTCGCCGACAACAATGACGGCTTCGCCTTCGATTTCAATGGCCGCGGCTTTGACGACCTGCCTGATGATCATCCGCTGAAGCGTTTCTTCCGCCAGTTCGGCCAGGATCCGAACGACCAGCAGGGCCACCAGCGGCGCTTCGGCCAGAACGGTCCGGGCAACCCGAATGGTCCCGGCAAGGGCCGTCTGCGTCCGGTCGCTCAGGGCTCCGGTTTCTTCATTTCCGAGGACGGCTACATCGTCACCAACAACCACGTCGTTTCCGACGGGCAGGCCTTCGTCGCCGTTATGAATGACGGCACCGAACTCGATGCCAAGCTGATCGGCAAGGATCCGCGCACCGACCTCGCTGTCCTGAAGGTCGACGGCAAGGGCAAGAAGTTCACCTATGTCAACTGGGCCGACGACAACAATGTCCGCGTCGGCGACTGGGTCGTCGCCGTCGGCAACCCCTTCGGTCTCGGCGGCACGGTCACCGCAGGCATCGTCTCGGCCCGCGGCCGCGATATCGGCTCCGGTCCCTATGACGATTACCTGCAGGTTGATGCCGCCGTGAACCGCGGCAACTCAGGTGGTCCGACCTTCAACCTCAGCGGCGAAGTCGTCGGCATCAATACCGCGATCTTCTCGCCGTCCGGCGGCAGCGTCGGCATCGCCTTCGCCATTCCGGCTTCGACCGCCAAGGATGTCGTTGCCGATCTGATGAAGGACGGCCAGGTATCGCGCGGCTGGCTGGGTGTCCAGATCCAGCCGGTGACCAAGGATATCGCCGAATCCATCGGCCTTTCCGAGCCGAGCGGCGCCCTGGTCGTCGCCCCGCAGGCCGGCTCGCCGGGTGACAAGGCCGGCATGAAGGCCGGCGACGTCGTCACCGCCCTCAATGGTGAAACCATCAAGGATGCGCGTGATCTCAGCCGCCGCATCGGTGCGATGCAGCCGGGCAGCAAGGCCGAGCTTTCGGTCTGGCGCGCCGGCAAGGCGCAGTCCCTGACCGTCGAACTCGGCACGCTGCCGGCCGACCAGAAGGATGCGTCCGCCGATGACAACAACCAGCCGCAGCAGCCCGAGGCGCCGGCGTCCGAGAAGGCGCTCGCCGATCTCGGCCTGACGGTCGGTCCGTCGGATGACGGCAAGGGCCTGGCGATCACCGGCATCGACCCGGACTCCGACGCCGCCGACAAGGGCATCAAGGAAGGCGAGAAGATCACCTCGGTCAACAACCAGGAAGTCTCCACCCCTGCTGATGTCGTCAAGGTTCTGAACCAGGCCAAGAAGGACGGCCGCACCCGGGCGCTCTTCCAGATCCAGTCGAGCGAAGGAAGCCGTTTCGTCGCCCTGCCGATCAACGGCCAGGGCTGATCCTCGAAAAAACGGGAGCCGTGCGGAGGAAACTCCGCACGGCTCGATTGTTCTGATCTTTGAAGGATGATCGCGATGAGCGCCGCTCCGCAGCCAGATGCTTTGAGCCTTGCCGAAACGCAGCCGGCGGGTAATGTCGGCCGCATGAAGATTCTCATCATCGAAGATGATCTCGAAGCCGCGGCCTACCTCACGAAAGCCTTTCGCGAGGCGGGCATTGTCGCCGACCACGCCAGCGACGGCGAGAGCGGCCTGTTCATGGGATCGGAAAATACCTATGACGTCATCGTCATCGACCGCATGCTGCCGCGCCGCGACGGGCTCTCCGTCATCAGCGAGCTGCGCCGCAAGGGCATTCATACGCCGGTGCTCATCCTCTCCGCTCTCGGCCAGGTCGACGACCGGGTGACCGGCCTTCGTGCCGGCGGCGACGATTACCTGCCGAAGCCTTATGCCTTCAGCGAATTGCTGGCGCGTGTCGAGGTGCTCGGCCGCCGCAAGGGCACACCGGAGCAGGACGTTATCTATCGCGTCGGCGATCTCGAACTCGACCGGCTTTCCCACGAAGTGCGCCGCGGCGGCAAGGAAATCCCGCTGCAGCCGCGCGAATTCCGCCTGCTCGAATATTTGATGAAGAATGCCGGCCAGGTGGTGACCCGCACCATGCTGCTCGAAAACGTCTGGGACTATCACTTCGACCCGCAGACCAACGTCATCGACGTCCATGTCTCACGCCTGCGCTCGAAGATCGAGAAGGACTTCAGCCAGCCGCTCCTGAAAACCATCCGGGGCGCGGGGTATATGATCAAGGACGAGGGATGAGCCGCTTCAGGGTTCTCTTCAAGTCCACAGCAGTCCGCCTCTCGGCACTCTATATCCTGCTTTTCGCCATCTGCGCCGCGACCCTCGTCTTCTATGTGACGGCGATGTCGGAACGACTGCTGACCGGCCAGATCCGCGATGCCGTCAAGCAGGAGGTGGAGCAGGTGCAGCGCGCCTATGACACCGGCGGCATGAACCTTCTGCTGCGCACGATGGAGCGGCGCGCCCGCCAGCCGGGCGCCAATCTCTATATCATCGCCGGCCCCTCGGGCGATATTCTCGCCGGCAATGTCGCCTCGGTGCAACCGGGCGTCTTCGAGGAGGTCGGCTGGACCTCCGCGCCCTTCGCCTATCAGCGTTATACCGACGGCGGTGGTGTCGAGCGCCGTCATCGGGCGATCGCCAATATCTTCGTTCTCGACAACGGCTTGCGGATCCTGATCGGCCGCGACCTCGGCGATCCCGAACGTTTCCGCCTGCTGGTGCGTCAGGCGCTGATGGTGGCGCTGGCGATCATGGGGCTCGGCGCGATCATCATCTGGTTCGCCATCGGCCGCAATGCGCTGAAGCGCATCGACCGCATGTCGGATGCGAGCAAGAAGATCATGGCCGGCGACCTGTCGCAGCGTCTGCCGGTCGGCGGCTCCGGCGATGAGTTCGACAGGCTTTCGATGTCATTGAATACCATGCTGGAGCGCATCGAGAAGCTGAACGAAGGCCTGCGGCAGGTCTCTGACAACATCGCCCACGATCTCAAGACTCCGCTGACACGGCTGCGCAACAAGGCGGCCGATGCACTCGACATGGCCGATGTCGATACGCGGCGCGTCGCCCTCGAAGGCATCATTTCCGAATCCGACCAACTGATCCGCACCTTCAACGCGCTGCTGATGATCTCCCGCGTCGAGGCGGGCTCGGTCGCAGCCGAGATGTCGCCGGTCGAGCTGTCGGCCATCGTTTCCGACAGCGCCGAGCTTTACGAGCCGGCGGCGGAAGAGGCCGGGCTTGGCTTGAGCGCCAGCGTCGAACCCGGGATCGAGGTGCAGGGAAATCGCGAGCTGATTGGCCAGGCGATCTTCAATCTGCTCGACAATGCGATCAAATATTCCTCCGACACGGAAGGGGCGGGTGAGGTATCGCTGAAGCTTGCCCGCCGCCCGGACGGCGTCTGCCTGTCGGTGGCCGACCACGGGCCGGGCGTACCGGCCGATCGGCGCGACGACGTGGTAAAGCGCTTCGTTCGCCTCGACGAAAGCCGCTCGAAACCGGGCACTGGGCTGGGCCTTTCACTGGTGGAGGCGGTGATGGAACTGCACAGCGGCCGGCTGGAACTCTCCGATACCAATCCCGACAAGCCGGAACAGCGCGGACTGACCGTCAGCATGATCTTCCCGGCCAAGGCTGCCTGAACGGCCCGTGTGTAAACACGATCGGTTGAATCGCATATTGGCGGTTTGGCGCCGAGACCCTAGTTTAATCCCGATCGAGGAGGCGGGGTCGTGATTCTGCCGGCCGTTTCCTTCCGCTCCAAAGCCAGGGAGAGCCTATGCTGACGAAATCGACGCATGGCCTCAAGGACGTCGCCGAAGGGCTGCTGCGTCCGTTGAGCCAGACGGAGTTGAAGCTGGCGCTGAGCGATCTTCAGCAGGCCGGCAAAAGCGAGCCGTCGGTCGCTGCGATGCTGAAGGGCGAAGGGCCACTGCGCGATTTCATCTCCGCCGTGCTGACGCTCTCGCCCTACCTGCGCGAAATCGTCAATCTCGACCCGGCCATCCTCGCCGGCGCCATTACGCAACCCTTGGAGCCGCAGATCGAAGCGCTGATCGCTGAGGCGCGGGACTGCTGGCGGCCGGACGGCGAAGGGGCCGCGCCGGCTGAATCGGCGGTGATGAGCAGGCTGCGCATCATCAAGCGCAAGGCCGCCTTTCTCGTTGCACTCGCCGATCTCTCGCGCATCGTCGATGGCCGGGCCACGACCGCCTGGCTGAGCGAGCTCGCCGAAGCCTCTGTCGCCGCTGCAATCGACCATCTGCTGCTGGCAGCGCATGAGGGCGGAAAGGTCAGGCTGCGGGATCCGGCGAAGCCGAGCGAGGGCTCGGGGCTGATCGTGCTCGGCATGGGCAAACTCGGCGCTTGCGAGCTAAACTATTCCTCCGACATTGACCTCGTCGTCTTCTTCGACGAACAGGCCGGCATTGTGCCCGACCTCGATGACGCCATCGAGGTGTTCCCGAGGATGATGCGCCGGCTGGTGCGCATCCTGCAGGAGCGCACGGCGGATGGTTACGTCTTCCGCAGCGATTTGCGATTGCGACCCGATCCCGGTTCGACGCCGCTGGCGATTCCGGTCGACGCGGCGATGATCTATTACGAGGGCAGGGGCCAGAATTGGGAGCGGGCGGCCTTCATCAAGGCGCGCGCCGTGGCTGGCGACCTCATCGCCGGCGGCGAGTTTCTGCGCAAGCTGTCGCCTTTCGTCTTCCGCAAGTATCTCGATTACGCGGCGATCGCCGATATCCATTCGATCAAGCGGCAGATCCACGCGCATAAGGGTCACGGCGCCATCGCGGTCAAGGGCCATAATGTCAAGCTCGGGCGCGGCGGCATCCGCGAGATCGAATTCTTCGTCCAGACGCAGCAGCTGATCGCCGGCGGCCGCATGCCGGCGCTGCGCGGCCGGGGGACGGAGGAGACGCTCGGCGAGCTCACCAAGGCGAAGTGGATCGACGCCGAGACCCGCGACGAATTGACGGAGGCCTATTGGTTCCTGCGTGACGTCGAGCATCGCATCCAGATGGTGCGCGACGAGCAGACCCACCTTCTGCCGGAGACCGACGCCGACCTTAAGCGCATCGCCTTCATGATGGGCTTTTCCGACACGCCGAGTTTTTCCGAAAGGCTGGTCGGCGTGCTGAAGACGGTGGAGCGGCGGTATGCCCGCCTCTTCGAGCAGGAGAGCAGGCTTTCCGCCGAAACCGGAAACCTCGTCTTCACCGGCCAGGGCGACGATCCGGATACGCTGGAGACCTTGAAGAAGCTCGGCTTCACCAGGCCGTCCGACATTTCCCGCATCATCCGCACCTGGCATTACGGCCGCTACCGCGCGACGCAATCGGTGGAGGCGCGAGAAAGGCTGACGGAGCTGGCGCCGGAGCTCCTGCGCGTCTTCGGCGAAAGCAGGCGCGCCGACGAGGCGCTGCTGCGTTTCGACAGTTTCATCTCCGGCCTTCCCGCCGGCATTCAGCTCTTCTCGCTGCTCGGCAGCAATCCGGCGCTCCTGTCGCTGATCGTCAACATCATGTCCTCAGCACCCCGGCTGGCCGAGGTGATCGCCGCCAAGCCGCATGTCTTCGACGGCATGCTCGATCCCGGCCTGATGGCCGAGCTGCCGACGCGCGCCTATCTCGGCGAGCGGCTGCAGGGCTCGCTCGTCCAGGCGCGCCATTATGAGGAGGTGCTCGACCGGCTGCGCATCTTCGCCGCCGAACAGCGCTTCCTGATCGGCATCCGCCTGCTCACCGGCGCCATCAATGGCGCAATGGCCGCCCGCGCCTTCACCCATCTCGCCGATCTCATCATCGCAGCCGCACTCGACGCCGTGATCGGCGAAATGCGGGCCGCACACGGCGACTATCCCGGCGGGCGCATCGCCATAGCAGGCATGGGCAAGCTCGGCAGCTTCGAGCTGACCGCAGGATCGGATATCGATCTGATCCTGCTCTATGATTATGACGACGCCGCCTCCGAATCCGACGGGCCGAAGCCGCTCGACGCGACGCGCTACTTCACCCGCATCACCCAGAGGCTGATCGCCGCCTTGTCGGCGCCGACCGCCGAAGGCGTGCTCTATGAGGTCGACATGCGGCTGCGCCCCTCCGGCAACAAGGGGCCGGTCGCCACCCGCATCAATGCCTTCGGCAAATACCAGCGCGAGGAGGCCTGGACCTGGGAGCACATGGCGCTGAGCCGCGCCCGGCTGATCTCCGGCGATGACAGCTTGATCGCCGAGGCGGAACATATCGTCCGGGAGGTGCTGTCGGCCGATCGCGACATCGCCAAGGTGGCGCATGACGTCGCCGAGATGCGCGACCTGATCGAAAAGGAAAAGCCGCCTTCCGGCCCCTGGGACCTGAAGCTGATCCACGGCGGCGTCGTCGATCTCGAATTCATCGCTCAATACCTGGCGCTGATCGCGCCCGCCAAGGGAGTCGATGTTGCCGTCAACGGGATGAGTACCGGCGAGGCCCTGAAAGTGCTGGGCGGCCATCTGATGGCGGCGGCCGATCTCGACACATGTCTGGAAGCGTTCGCACTCTACACCAGTCTTTCACAGCTGATCCGCCTCTGCATCGAGAGCGAGTTCGACCCGAACGACGCGCCGTCCGGCCTCGTCGAACTCGTCTGCCGCGCCGGCGACTGCCCCGATATCGGGACGCTGGAGGGGGAGGTGAAACGGCTTTCCAAGGCGGTTCGGAAGATATTTCTGAATGTCGTGAAGCTTTGATGCATGTCGCCTGAAATGCGCAAAGATTGTCTGCGCATCGATGGCTTGAGTGACTATCATCTCCTGTATTGCCGTCTCAGCTCATAGGAAATCGAAGATGAAAACTTTCAACTTTGCATTGGCGCCTGAACAACTCCGGCAGGCCATCAATCCATGGACATTTTATCAGCAGGGATCACAAATCGGTTTCATCAACATCGATCTTGGATCGACGCCGGCGCCCGAGACGGAACAGGTGATTCTGGACGAGGTCGGAAGCTATGGCCGGCAGATCGGCCGCATTGGCGATGCGCTCGAGGTGCTGCTGAAACATGTACTGTTGGAGAACCTCCCGCGAGAAGAACAGGACGCCTTGAACGTCCTCAAAGGCCAGCTCGCCGAAATTCGGCAGATAAAGGAAAGGCAAGGCCGAAAACAGTCCCACGGTCGCTCGGACCTAACCCGTGACGACCTAAGAAACGACGCGCGTTAAACGCTGTCAGGAATGCGCAGCGAAATCACCGTGCCCACCGCTTCGCGGGAGCGGATTTTCATGCGGCCGCCATGCAGGGAGGTCAGCGAACGGGAGATGGCAAGCCCGAGACCGGAGCCGCCCTTGCTCTTGGCATATTGGCTCTGAACCTGTTCGAAAGGCTGGCCGATCTTCGAAAGTGCGGAGCGGGGAATTCCGATGCCGGTATCGGCGATGGTGACGGTGACGGCGCCGTCGACGCGGCGTGTGCGCACCGCGATGCGGCCGCCATTGTCGGTGAACTTGACCGCGTTGGAGAGCAGGTTCAGCAGCACCTGTTTCATCGCCCGGCGGTCGGCCGTCAGCGTCAGGCCGGAGGAGATGCGCTGCTCGATAACGATGTTCTTTTCGGCCGCCGGAATGGCGGTGAAGCGCAGGCTTTCCTCGATCAGCGGCACGAGGTCGATGCGCTCGCAATGCAGCCTGAGATGGCCGGCCTCGATCTTCGACATGTCGAGGATATCATTGATGACGTTGAGCAGATGTTTGCCGCTGTCATGGATATCCCGGGCATATTCGTCGTATTTCAGCGAACCGAGCGGTCCGAACATCTGATTCTGCAGGATTTCGGAAAAGCCGAGAATGGCGTTCAGCGGCGTGCGCAGCTCATGCGACATGTTGGCGAGGAATTCCGACTTCGCCTTGTTGGCTGCCTCTGCGCGTTCCTTCTCCGCCTGGTAGTTTGCGTTGGCAGTCGAAAGCTCGGCCTTCTGGATCTCCAGCGTCTGGCGCGAAGCGGAAAGATCGCCGATCGTCGCCATCAGCCGGCGTTCGGATTCACGCAGCCGCTCCTGATGGCGCTTCATCAGCGTGATGTCGGTTCCGACCGACACCCTGCCGCCGTCGCGGGTGCGCCGCTCGTTGATCTGCAGCCAGCGCTCGTCGGCCAGCTGCACCTCCGTCGTGCGCGAATAGCCGGAGCCGTCGGCATCGGCGATCCGCCGTTCGATGACCGGGCGGGCGGCGGCGGCGTTGACAATCGAGCGTTCGGTGCCGGGCACCAGCACGCTGTCCGGCAGCCCGTAAGCCTGCTGGAAATGCGTGTTGCACATGACGAGCCGGTCGTTCTTGTCCCAGAGCACGAAGGCTTCCGAGGTGCATTCGATGGCGTCGGCCAAGCGCTGATCGGCTTCCGCATAGCGCTGGGCGAGCCGGTGCTGTTCGGTCACGTCCATGGCGATGCCGATCAGGTGCATGCGGCCGGAATTGCTGCGGATCACCTGGGCGCGTGCCCGCATCCAGACATAGTGGCCGCCCGCATGGCGCATGCGGAATATCTGGTCGACCTGACCGGAATGGCCCTTGGCGATGGCGCGGGCGATCTCGTAGAGCCCGCCGTCATCGGGATGCATCAGTCGCGCGGCTTCGCCGAAGCCCATCGTCTTGTCGGAGCCCGGCAGGCCGAGCATGTCGTACATCGAGCGCGACCAGAAGAATTCCCGGTTCTCGAAATCGAAATCCCAAAGGCCGCAGCGGCCGCGCGACAGCGCCGTCTCGACGCGCAGGTTGGATTCCAGGAAGATGTCGTCGGCGTCGCGGGCCCGCTTCACCTGCGTGTAATAGGCATAGAGGATGACGAGCAAGATCGAGGAGATGCCGGCAAACAGCGTGACGTTGAGCGCCAGCTCCTCGCGCCACAGCCGGCCGACCTCCTCGAGCGAGGTGGCGGCGACGACGTAGCCGCCGGCATTGCCCATCAGTGTGATCTCGGCATAGTGCGGCACGCCGCCGATCGTCGTTTCGATGACACCGGCCCGATCGCCGAACCGCCGGATCGCCGAGACTTCGGGGAAGAAATCGCCGACATTGCTGCCGACATGCGAAAGCCCGGCAGTCGTTGCGGCAAAAACCTTGCCGCTGGCCTGCACCAGTAGCACGAAGGCGCCGTTGTCCAGCCGGTCCTGCGGCAGGTATCTGGCAAGCCGCGCCTGTGCCTCGGTGATATCGCCGCTGTCAAAAATGTCGACCGCATCGGCAAAGACGGCAGTGGCTGTTGCCGCCGAAAGCGCGGTGGCATGGCGGGCGGAAGCCTCCAGCCGGCTATATTCGCTCATCATGCCGAAGAAATGCGAGGCGGCGACGACGGAGAGGAAGGCGATGATCAAGGCCGGAATGGCGCGCTTCAAGATCAGCTCCGCCTTCGGCAGATGACGCAGGAGCGGCTCCGATGTCGAGTGACCGGATAGGCTGTCTCGCCAGGCTTTCAGCCCGTCAAAATCGACACGCAGCCGTCCTCCGGCCACGGTTGCCCGCCGCACGTCCATCATCTCTTCGCCTTGTCCCTCGTGTGATTCGCGCGCCGCTCGCTCGAACCTGACCTAGAGAATCATGGGTGATTCGCCTTGTCCAGAGGCAAAGGTAAAATTCCGTTAACTATTTATATTTTGTATTTTTTGGGTGATTCGAATCGCCGGGCGATCGGCCGCCGCGTGATTCGCGACGGTCCACCCAGGCAAATCACCCTTTAAGTGTGCGCTCGACGATATCGCGCACATCGGTGGAAAGGTCGGGCGCCCGCTCGATCTCGATCAGCGCAGAGCGGGCGTGATCGGCGCGTGTCGGTTCCAGCGAGCGCCAGGAACGCATCGAGGTGAGAATGCGGGCTGCAAGCTGCGGGTTGCGGCCGTCGATCTCCAGAATCTGACCGGCGAGGAAGCGATAGCCTTCGCCGTCGGCGCGGCCGAAACCGGTCGGATTGGCAAAGGCGAAGGTTCCGACCAGCGCCCGCATCCGGTTCGGGTTGGTCCGCTTGAAAAGCGGGTTCTCCATCAGGCGGCGTACCCGGTCCAGCGCCTTGGCGCCCGGAATGCCGGCCTGGATCGTGAACCATTTGTCGATGACAAGCGCGTTGTCTGCAAAGCGGTCGCGGAAGGCGGCCAGCGCCTCGCCTGTCTCCGCACTGTCGGGGAAACGATGCGCGAGGATCGTCAGCGCATGGCTGAGGTCGGTCATGTTGTCGGCTGCATCGAAGGCTGCCTTGGCGCGCGCAGGTGTCTGTTCGGCGTGCGAGAGATAGGTCAGCGCGCTATTGCGCAGCGCCCGCAGGCCGGCGCTCTTGGCATCAGGGCTGAAGCCGCCAGATGTCGCCATCGCCGCGTGGAGGCCGGCAAAGACATCCTTTCCGGCATCGGCGATCTGTTTGAGGATCGCCTGCCGGCCGGTATGGATGGCGTCGGGATCGTTGTTGCCGCCGAGTTCGCGGGCAATATCGGCTTCGCTCGGCAGCGCCAGCGCCTGGGCGCGGAAGGCCGGCTCGAGGCTTTCGTCGGCGGCCGCCGCAATCAGCGTCTCGACGAAGGTCGGCTCGCAGACGACTGGTTTGCCCTCGCGCGCGTCGCGGGCAGCCTTCAGAAGGTTCGGCAGCGCCAGATCGGTCAGCGCCTGCCAGCGGGCGAAATGATCCGTCTCATGGCGGGCGAGATGGGCGAGATCGGCCGGGCTTTGATCGAAATGCAGGTTGATCGGCGCCGAGAAGCTGCGGTTGATCGAAACGACCGGGCGCGAGCCCACGCCATGAAACACCGCCGTCTGCGTGCGGCCGGTCAGGTGCAGCACCTCGCCGGCATATTCTGCGCCCTCGACCGAACTCGGCGCGATCTTGCCGCCGTTTTCGCCGAAGAGTGCCAGGCTGAGCGGGATATGCATCGGTTCCTTGCTCGACTGGCCGGGTGTAGCAGGCGTCATCTGTTCGAGCGACAGGGTGAAACTGCCGGCTGCCGGATCATAGCTGCCGGATGCGGTGACGAGCGGCGTGCCTGCCTGATGGTACCAGAGCGAGAATTGCGTGAGGTCGCGCCCGCTCGCATCCTCGAAGCATTTGACGAAATCCTCGATCGTCACCGCCTGCCCATCATGGCGGTCGAAATAGAGATCCATGCCCTTTTTGAAGCCGTCTCTGCCGAGCAGCGTCGCGATCATCCGCGTGACTTCGCTGCCCTTCTCGTAAACGGTCCTCGTGTAGAAATTGTTGATCTCGCGATATGTCGTCGGCCGAACTGGATGGGCGAGCGGGCCGCCATCCTCTGGAAACTGCTCGGACTTCAGATGGCGCACATCGGCGATGCGCTTGACCGGGCGTGAGCGCTGGTCGGAGGTAAATTCCTGGTCGCGAAAGACCGTCAGGCCTTCCTTGAGGCACAGCTGGAACCAGTCGCGGCAGGTGATGCGGTTGCCGGTCCAGTTGTGGAAATATTCATGCGCGATGACCGTCTCGATATTGGCGTAGTCGGCATCGGTCGCCGTCTCCGGATCGGCAAGGATGTATCTGTCGTTGAAGACGTTGAGTCCCTTGTTCTCCATCGCGCCCATGTTGAAGTCGGAGACGGCGACGATCATGAAGATGTCGAGATCATATTCGCGCCCGAACCTCTCTTCGTCCCATGCCATCGAGCGCTTCAGCGCATCCATGGCATAGGCCGCCCGCGGCTCCTTGCCGTGCTCGACATAGATCTTCAGCACCACGTCGCGACCCGACATCGTGGTGAAGGTGTCTTCGACGACGCCGAGATCGCCGGCAACGAGGGCAAAGAGATAGCTCGGCTTCGGATGAGGGTCGAACCAGGCGGCGAAATGCTTGCCGGGGCCGTAGCCGGCGCCGCCGAGAAAGTTGCCGTTCGACAGGAGTAGCGGATTGGCCTCCTTGTCGGCGATGATGTTGACGGTGAACGGCGCAAGCACGTCGGGCCGGTCGGGGAAATAGGTGATGCGTCGGAAGCCCTCCGCCTCGCACTGCGTGCAATAGATGCCGCCGGTGCGATAGAGGCCCATCAGCTGGGTATTGGCCTCGGGATTGATGATCGTGGTGATCGTCAGTTCGAAGGGGGCGCTTTCCGGCAGGTCGCGCACCGTCAGGCTTTCCGGGGTTGCCTCATAACGCGAGGGATCGAGCTCCACCTGATCGAACAGCAGCCCCGCCAGCGTCAGCTCGTCGCCGTCGAGCACGATCGGGGCGGTAATGTCGGCGCCGGGGCGACGATGAAAGATGAGGCGGGCTTCGACTTTGGTCTCCGTCGGATCGAGTTCGAAGGTCAGGTCCACGCGTTCCAGCACGAAGTCGGTGGGACGGTAATCTGCCAGATGAATGACCTGGCCGGTATCTGTTCGCATGGTGTTTCCTGAAGACCGTTATTTGACAACCGCGGACACAGAGGCGGGCGCACTCTGCGATAATTTGCCGGGCATGATTACATTAAAGTCTGAACTAAAGTTAAAGCAAATTGCCCGTGAACACGAAGTTTCGCGGGCAAAATATCCTGCTCGAAACGGATGAAGGCGGCGGCCGGGAGAAAGGCCGCTATTTCGGATTGAGGCGGCCTTGATCGTCGCGTCGCTTTGGTCTGCTGTGCGCGCGAAGGCGACGATCGAGCCGTTATTGTCGCAATAGCTGCCTTTTGCCCTGATTTGCCGGTTTTGCTTGAGGATTTGCCGATGACAACGCACCTCTTCAGACGCGCAAAGCATGCCGTAAAACTTTGAGCTCCTGCGCAATTTGTCCTGATGTCGATTCCGATTTAAGGATTATACAGTGGGATTCTCTTTCGCTACGATGGCGGCGTCACCTGTTGCGTTCCCGAGTCGAACGCGTCTCCCCGTTTGTTCAAATCAGCATTAGAGCCAGGATCATGCACTCGGTTCTCAGAAGCCCGATGAGAGGCATTGCGCTGAAAGTCTCGTCGGTCGTGGTCTTCCTGGCCATGCAGACGTTCATCAAGCTGGCCGGCCCTGATATTCCGGCGGGTCAGGTCACCTTCTGCAGGTCCTTCTTCGCGCTCTTCCCGATCATGGCCTATCTCGCCTATATCGGACAGCTGCGCGCCGCCTTCCACACCGCCAATCCGGTCGGCCACCTGAAGCGCGGCACGATCGGCATCCTGTCAATGGCTTTCGGTTTTTACGGCCTCCTGCACTTGCCGCTCCCGGAGGCGATTGCGCTCGGCTACGCATTGCCGCTCGTCGCCGTGATTTTCGCCGCGGTTTTTCTCGGCGAGACGGTGCGCATCTACCGTTGGAGCGCCGTTCTGGTCGGCATGGCCGGAGTTGTCATCATCTCCTGGCCGAAACTCACGCTGTTTCGCGAAGGCGGCATGGAAGCCGAACAGGCCGTCGGCGCGCTTTGCGTGCTGTTTTCGGCGGTTCTCGGCGGTATGGCGATGATCCAGGTGCGTCGCCTCGTCGAAGAGGAGAAGACGGCGACGATCGTGCTGTATTTTTCGCTCACCGCATCGGTCTTCTCGCTGGCTTCCCTCCCTTTCGGCTGGCTCGTCCTGCCATGGCCGTCGGCGCTTTATCTGATCGCTGCCGGCTTTTGCGGTGGCGTCGCCCAGATCCTGCTGACCGAAAGCTACCGCCATGCCGACGTCTCCACCATCGCGCCGTTCGAATATACGTCGATCCTGCTTGGCGGCATCGTCGGCTACTTCATCTTCGGCGACGTGCCGAGCGTCACCATGCTGATCGGCACCGTCATCGTCGTTGCCGCCGGTATCTTCATCATCTATCGCGAGCATCAACTGGGCATCGAACAGCGGGAAGCGCGCAAGGCGACGACGCCGCAGGCATGAGGTCCAAGGCAGGAATGGTCAATTCTTAGGATGGCGTCGACTTGCGGAATATGATTGTTGAACATGAGAAACTATCATTTATTCAACGCTGTGCACGGCTGACGAGCCGATGCCACCGCGGCTTTCGATATTACTGCTCCGAACGCTGGCCTGCGAGCGGAGGTGGAGAAAAGCGTAATGGCATTCACGGCGGAGCAATTGGCGGGGAACTGCTCCTTTCTGATGAGTATCCGCTTTCTGGCCGGGCAGACGCGCGGCATGTTCGACGCCGGCCCGCGTCTGGCGCGATTGCTCGCCTCTCACCAGCGCTGGCTGCTGACCCAGACCGCCTATGCTCTTCACCTGGAATATGATCCGCGCGACCCGACCTCGGGTCTTACCGCCGTTCGCCTGACCGGCCGCATCACCGCCCACAAGGTGGCGAGCCGCAACACCGTTCTCGCCTTCATCGAAGAACTCTATACCTACCGCTTCATCACCCATACGCCCGGCGACGAGCGGCGCCGGCCGCGCCATTTCGAGCCCGCCAATGTCAGCCTCCAGGCGATGTCCGCCTGGATCCATGCCAATCTCGCCGCGCTCGACCTGCTCGACGGCGGTGAAAGGGCGGCTGTTTTCCAGGCAAATCCAGCATTGATGAAGCTCATTCAGCCGCGCATTGCCCGCCACTGCCTGGAGGATGCCGCCTGGCGGGAGCCGCCGACGCAGGTGGCGTTGTTTCTCTGGACGGAAGCCGGCGGTCTGGTCGTCGACAACTTCATCGCCAGGATGGATACGGAAGACGCCAAGGCGGGCAAGTTTCTCGTCGGGCGCGTCGAAACCCGTGCGCTCGCCGCCGATTTCATGATGTCGCGTACGCACCTGCAGCGGCTTCTGGCAAAGGCGGCACAGCGTGGCTGCGTCGGCTGGTATGATGAGCCGCGCAAGGCGCATCTTTGGCTATCGCGGCATTTCGTCGAGGAATATTGCGCCTGGCAGGCGGTCAAGTTCGCCTATGTCGACGAGGCCTTCGAGTGGGCAACGGCCCGGATCGACGCGCTGACGGTGTGATTACAACACGATCGCTGCTGAGCCGGGGGCAGCACTGGCCGGCTTTACCGACAGCTCGCGCTCATATTCGCGCGCGGCGCAGACCGCGGCGCGGATCTGCTCGAAGGTTTCGATGTTGCGCAGTAGCGAAAGCAGGATCGTCGACATGGTGGTTACTCTGACATGGAAAGGCAGCAAAAAACGCTACAGCATCATTTGCACGTCCGGAGAGATGCGCGGTGCCGTAGCGACCCCGCTCAGTATTGCTGGAAATCCGAGAAGATCGCGTTAGGGCGCGCCGTGCGGCTGTTGATGCCGGTGCCGCGGGCGATCATCTGTTCGTTCGTGGCGAAGCCGAAGCGGCTGTAGCCATGAGTGGAGCGAAGCTGGTCGCCTGCAAGGCGAAGGGTTTCAAACCCGGAATGAATAGGACGAAATCTCTTGTGCATGGCCTTGGTTCCTGTGATTCCTCCCAAGACACAGGCTTATATTGCAGTGCAACATAGATTCTACAATGCATGCTGGCGCGATGCAGCCATGCGAAAAATGCATGGCGCGCTTCATAAATTATTCAACTTCGGCTAATTTCTGAGCAGAGAGAGGGATTTGAGTTTTGCCTGAAAGGCGAGAAGATCGTTCCAGGCCAGGCGCTTGTTGACGGGTGCGGTTAACAGATCCTGGGGATGCAGGCTGGCGATGGCCGGAATGGCGCGATCGGCGATGACGATGTCCTTCCAGACGCCGCGCAGGCCGTGAATCGTGTCGTTTTCCCCGAGGAAGAACCGTGCCGCGAAATTGCCGAGCAACAGAATCGCCTGCGGTTCGGCGAGCGCGATCTGACGCTCAATGAAGGGCCGGCAGATGTCGATCTCGGCCGCCGATGCCGCCCGGTTGCCGGGCGGGCGCCAGGGAATGACCTGCGTCAACAGAACGCTCGAGCGGTTCAGCCCGATCGCCGCCAGCATCTTGTCGAACAACTGGCCGGACTTGCCCGAGAAGGGCAGCCCCTCCCGATCGTCTTCGGCGCTCGGCGCCGAGCCGATCACCATGATGCCGCTTTCGGCATCGCCGCTGGCAAAGATCGTCGAGCGGGCGCTGTGTTTGAGGTTGCAGCCGTTGAACGCTTCGATTGCGGTCTTCAGTTCGCCGAGTGATCGCGCGCCTTCGGCGACGAAACGCGCCTGCTGCACAGCCTCGCCGTCGGGAATCGCGGGTTGCGGGCCGGAGACAGGGGCCGGACGTGCTGCCGCCGTCGGGCGCGGCGATGTCTGACGTTCTCCGATACTTGGGCGTTCCCCGGCCGCGGGACGTTCCTGCTGCGTCGACGCCGGACGGCGCGCCGCCTTCATCGCCTCGAACTCGGCGAAGCGGTCGACCGCCTCTTCCTCCAGCAGCCACTCCACGCCGGCATCCGCATGAAAATGCAGAAGCGCTGCCAGCTCGGCGGGGGAAAGGTCGTTGGCGGAGATCATGCGGCAAGCTTAACGGAGACAAATGGGCATTGAAAGAGCGGGCGGCACATCGGCCGCTCCTGCCGGCTTTATTGCACAGTCCATTGCGTGATGTCGTCGCGCTCGCCGATCAGCGCCAGGCCATGGGCGATCGACAGCAGTTCGCCGCCGCTTTCGATCCGGTCGCGCTCGAAGCGTTCGGTGAAGATGCGGCGCACGGCCGGCACGAAGGAGGTGCCGCCGGTGAGGAACACCTTGTCGATCTCCGCCGGCTTCGTCTCGGTCTTGTCGAGCACCTCGTCGAGCGCGCCTTCAATGCGGGCGAGATCCTCGGCGATCCAGCCTTCGAAATCGCTGCGCTTGATGCTGCGGTGTCCGCCGCGGCCAAGCGGCGCGAAATCGAAAGGCGCCTCCTCGGCGGCCGAAAGCGCCATCTTCGTCGCCGAGACCGCCTGGTAGAGTGGGTAGCCTTCGTCATGGTCGATGAGATCGATGAAGATCTCGAGCTTTTCCGGCTCCAGACTGGTTCGTACCAGCTTCTTCAGATCCTCGAATTCGCGCGTGGTCTTGAAGATCGACAGCTGGTTCCAGCGGCCGAAGCTGGAATAGTAGTTGGACGGCACTTCGAGAATCTTGTCGAAGCTCTTGAAATGGCTACCCTTGCCGATCAGCGGCGCGACGATGTTGTCGATCATCCGATAGTCGAAATGATCGCCGGCGACGCCGACGCCGGAATGGCCGATCGGCGTTGCCGTCAGCCTGCCGGCGACGGTTTCAAAGCGGATCAGCGAATAGTCGGTCGTGCCGCCACCGAAATCCGCAACCAGCACCGTCGCGTCCTGCTTCAGGTTCTGCGCGAAATAGAAGGCGGCGGCGACCGGCTCGTAGACATAGTGGATTTCCGGAAAACCGAAGCGCGACAGCGCCTCGTTGTAGCGTTCGGTCGCCAGATCAGGATCGGGGCTGGCGCCGGCGAAATGCACCGGACGGCCGGTGACGATACGGCTGACATCGGAAGGCCAGCTGTCACCGGCATAGTTGCGCAGGCGCCGCACGAAGATCTCCATCAGATCTTCGAAATTATGGCGCTTGGCGAAGATCAGCGTGCCCTGGAACAGCGCGCTTGCGGCAAAGGTCTTGATCGATTGCAGGAAGCGGCATTCGCCGGGATTGTCGATGAATTGCCGGATTGCCGCATGGCCCGCCTCCACCTTCAGCGCCGAAGCGCCGAGCTGGGCATCCTTCATGAAGGAGAGTGCCGTCCGCATGCTATCGGCCGTTCCCGCCGTGCTTGTGAACGCCATCGAACGTGTCGCCCCGCCATCCGCCATGGCGAGAACCGTATTCGTCGTGCCGAAGTCGAAACCCAGCGCCTGAGCCATGCCCGCACCTCTTCATGCCGATTGTCATTGGGGACGGAGCATCGCTCCGTGAAGGGCGAGAGGACGCCCGGAGTCAGGAGGGCGGGTGATGCCACAGAGGCGTGACACATTCAAGAGGATCGAAAGTTGATGTGATCAAGGGCGCACGTATTCTTCCTGGGGAAGACGTGCGCCCCAAGGGCTGATGGCGGCGGAAGTCAGAGGGCAATCATCATTCGGCAGCCATTGCCCTTGTCTCCTGCATCACCGGCGCCTCGATCTTCTTCTGGCCCATTAACCGGCCGAGGAAGTTTCCGAACCGGTCCATCTCGACGAAGATGACCGGGGTGATGAACAGCGTCAGCAGCTGTGAGACGACGAGGCCGCCGACGACGGCGATGCCGAGCGGCTGGCGCAGCTCCGAGCTCGCGCCGGTGCCAAGCGCGATCGGCAGAGCGCCGAGCAGGGCGCAGAAGGTCGTCATCATGATCGGCCGGAAGCGGCGCACGCAGGCCTCGTGGATCGCCGCCGTCGCCTTCTCGCCGGTTGTGCGCATGGTCTCCACCGCCACGTCGATCATCATGATCGCGTTCTTCTTGACGATACCGATCAACATCAGCAGGCCGATGAGGGCGATGATCGACAGGTCGAAGCCCATGATCTTCAAGGCCAGCAGTGCACCGAAGGCCGCCGCCGGCAGGCCGGAGAGAATGGTCAGCGGGTGAATGAAGCTTTCGTAGAGCACGCCGAGCACGACATAGATGGTCAGGATCGCCGCCAGGATCAGGTAGGGCGTATTGCCCTGAGACTGCTGGAAGATCTCCGCCGTGCCGCCATAGGAGGTGAAGACGTCGGCCGGCAGGCTGATCTCCTTCTTGATCTGATCGATCGCCGCGGTCGCGTCACTGAGAGAAACGCCCTCCGGCAGGTTGAAGGAGACGGTGGTCGAGACGAGCTGGCCCGTCTGGTTGATAGTCACGGGGCCGGTAGTGCGTTGCACGTGGGCGAAGTTCGACAGCGGCACCAGGCTGCCATTTGACGAAGCGACGCGTATTTCCGCCAGTTTCTGGTCGTCCCAGGGTTTGCTCGTGTCATATTCGACGATGACATCGTAGCTGTCGCCGGTCGACTGGATCTCCGCCGCCGCATATCCGCTGAAGGATTCCTGCAGCGTCGTGCGCAGCGTGTCGTTGTCGATCCCGTAGGCGGCCGCCCGCTCGGTATCGATGACGATATTGGCCTGCAGGGCGTTGTTCTGGGCGTCCGAGGTGACGTCGGTGAACAGCCGGTCCTTGCGCATCGCCGCCTGGATCTTGCCGGCCCAGAGGTTGGTCTGGTCGGCGCTCAGCGCCTGCACCACCAGCTGATACTGGCTTGCAGTCTGGCGGCCACCGAAGCGCAGGCTCTGGTTCGGCGTCACGAAGGCTTGCAATCCGGGGATCTTGTTGATCGCCGTGCGCAACTCGCGCAGCGTCTGGTCGAGCGGCGGACGCTCCTTCTTGTCCTTGAGTTCGACGAACATCGAACCGTTGTTCTGCGGCTTGTTCGGGTTGCCTCCGATCGTCGACATCACGTGGTTCACCGCCGGGTTCGCCTTGACGGCGGCTGCCGCCTGCTGCTGCAGCGCCTCCATGGCCGAGTAGGAAATGTCCTGGCGGGCCTGGGTGCTGATCGTCAGGCGGCCGATGTCTTCCTGTGGGAAGAAGCTCGTCGGCAGCGTCATGAAGAAATAGATCGTCAGCGCCACCGAGCCGAGGAACAGACCGAGGATCGTGAAGCGATGGCGAAGGCACCAGCCGACCGCTCTGTCGTAGCCGCTGAGCGTCCGCTCGAAGCCGGCATCGAAGAGTCGGATCAGGGGCGGCGGCCGACTGTGATTGTTGGAGAGGCGCGAGCCGAGCATCGGCGTCACGGTCAGCGAGACGATGGCCGACGAGATGATGGCGATGGCGACCACCATGCCGAACTCGTTGAACACGCGGCCGACGACGCCGCCCATCAGCAGGATCGGGATGAAGACGGCGATCAGCGAAACCGACATGGAGATGATGGTGTAACTGACTTCGCCGGCACCCTTGATCGCCGCCTCGCGCACCGGCATGCCTTCCTCGACATGGCGCAGAATGTTTTCGAGCATAACGATGGCATCGTCCACCACCAGCCCCACCGCGAGCGTCAGCCCGAGCAGCGATATATTGTCGATGCTGTAGCCGAGCACATACATCATGCCGAAGGTCGAGATCAGTGACAGCGGAACGGCAAGCCCGGGAATGATCGTCGCCGTCGCATGGCCGGTGAAGAGGTAAATAACCAGAACGACGAGGCCGATCGTCAGGAACAGCGTGAATTTCACGTCGGCGATGGCCGCACGGATGGGTTTTGCGGCGTCGTTCATGACAACAGTCGTGACTGAAGCCGGGATTTCGGCGTGAAGCTGCGGCAGCTTGGCGTTGATGGCGTCGACGACGTCGACCGTATTGGCATCCGGCTGGCGCTGGATGGCGAGAATGATGCCGCGCTGCCCATCATACCAGCTGCCGGTATACTGGTTCTCGACGCCGTCCTGCACATCGGCGACATCGCCGAGATGGATCGGCGCGCCATTCGGATTGGCGATGACCAGCGACCGGAATTGTTCGGCATTGGTGCGCTGCGTATTCGCCGTGATGGTCATGCTCTGCGCATTGTTCTGCAGCGTGCCCACGGGCTGCTGGCTGTTGGCGGCAGAAAGCGCCTTGTTGACGGTATCGATGCCGATGCCGCGGGTGAGCAGCTTGTTGGGATCGACCTCGACCCTCACCGCATAGGTCTGGGCACCATAGACGCTGACCTGGGCCACGCCGGGGAGGGTGGAAAGCGACGGCGAGATGATGTCTTCGGCGATCTCGTCGAGCTTGCTGCGCGGCATGGTGTTGCTCTGCACCGAGAGCAGCATGACCGGCGCATCGGCCGGGTTGGTCTTGCGATAGCTCGGCGGTGTCGTCAGATTGTCGGGCAGCTGCCGGGTCGCATGCGAGATTGCCGCCTGCACGTCGGCCGCGGCCGCGTCGATATCACGGTTGAGGTCGAACTGCAGCACGATGCTGGTGCTGCCGAGCGAGCTCGAGGCGCTGATCTCGCTGATGCCGGGAATGGTCTCGAACTGTTTGATCAGCGGCGTGGCGACCGACGTCGCCATCGTCTGCGGTGAGGCGCCGCTCAGCTGCGCCGAAACGTTGATCGTCGGAAAATCCACCTGCGGCAGGGCGGCGACCGGCACGAGCCGGTAACCGGCAAGGCCGGCGAGAATGACGCCGATGGCAAGCAGTGTCGTCGCGACGGGGCGCTGGATGCAGAAATTCGGGATCATTGCTGCGCTCCCACGGCGATCGTCTCGGACTGCAGCGGCTGCCGAGGCGCGTCGGCGGAGGCGACATCGAGCGCCTTTTCGTCGAACTCTTCGTGGATCGCCTGCTGATCGCTGAGCTGGCCCTGACCCTCGACCACGACATGGTCGCCTTCGGAAAGTCCGGATTCGATGGCGGTGAAGCCGCCATTGGCGCGGGCGACGGTGACCGGCGTCAGATGCGATTTTCCGTCCTTGGCGACGAAGGCGAAGAAACCATCCGGGCCGGGGCTGACGGCAACCGTCGGCACCACGACCTGCTGTTCCTTGCTGTTAAAATGCACCACGATATTGACCGACTGGCCAGGCCAGAGCGCGCCGGAGGCGTTCTCGAATTTCGCCTTGGCGAGGATCGTGCCCGAGGCCGTATCGACCGTGTTGTCGTAGAAGCTGATCTCGCCCTTGCGGACCTGCCCCTTGGTGGAATTGGGCGCCGTGCTGACCTCGACCGGACCGGCTGCGAGTGCCTTCTTCAGCTCGCGCAGATAACGTTCCTGCAGGTGGAATTTCACATAGATCGGATCGTATTTGGCGATGGTGACGATGGCCGCGCCGGCATTGAGGAAGGCGCCCTTGCTGACGGCGATATCGCCGAGCCGGCCGTCGAACGGTGCCCGGATATCGGTATGCTCGAGCAGTATCTGATCGGAGGCAAGTGTTGCCTTATCAGCATCGACCGTCGCGGCGGCGGTATCGCGCGCGGCTCTCGCCTGATCGAGGCTCTGCTGGGTGCCGGCCTTCTGGTCGAACAGATCCTGGGCACGCACCAGCGCGGTCTCGGCCTCCGAAAGCGTCGCCGTGTCGCGCACGATCATAGCATTGTCCTTGTCGACGGCGGCCTTGGCCGTCCGGTCGTCGAGCTTGGCGATCAGGTCGCCGGCCTTGACGGTCGCCCCGTCCTGCGCAGCGATACTGACGATCAGCCCCTGCTCCTGGGCGGCGATCGTGGTGTTGTCATCCGCGTCGGCCCAGCCGGACGCCGTCACATCCATCGGCAGCGTCGTTTTGACGGCTGCGACTGTTTTGACGACGGTCGGGCCGCCACCCCCGCGTCTGCGCCCGCCGCCCTGATGCTGTCCACCGTCCTGGGCCTGGTCGGCCTGCTGACCACCGCCATTGCCGCCGGCCGGCTGCCGGATCAGCTCCGACAGGTAGGGAATATGCGAGGCATAGGGGATTAGATTGCCGAATTGCCAGAGGCCGACGGCGGCAACGGCGATAATACTGACGGTGATCCAAAATTTCTTCATGGGGCAGAACCGGGTTGAGCAAGGGTTGCGAATTTTATGCTCCGATTGAGCCGCTTATATTGCGGCGCAAAAAAGACATAATTCCCCGGCCGCGATCACTAAGTGGTTATAACGGCTTAAAATTTTGTAATGAATATTCCGTAATATTCAAACTATACTAATATATAGGGGTGCGTTTGACGCGGTTCCGTGGCGGCATTGCCGGCGGTCCGCGGCGCAGGCTGATGCCGTTCCCGCACGCGGAGCGCTGCACGCGAGAAAGGCGGAAAAACAGAGGAGGCAGGTCGCCATGACTGAGTTGGACGCCAGCGAATTTCGCTCTCTCATCATAAGCGTGTTTCCCCAACTGACGGCCTCAGTCTTCAAGCTGGCGGCGAAGGGCTGGGATTCGATGGCGGTCGACGTCGATGACACGCTGATCTTCAAGTTTCCCCGCCATCTCGGCGCCGAAAGGGCGCTGGTGAGGGAAGCGGCCCTGCTCGACATCATCAGGCCGGCGCTGTCGATTGCGGTTCCCGATATGCGCATACACGACGGCCCGCCGATCTTCTCCAGCCACGCCAAGCTGGAGGGCGAACACCTCATTGCCGAAGATTACGATGCGCTCGGGGAGGGCGACCGTCAGCGTCTGGCGGATGATCTCGCGCGTTTTTACGCCGAGCTGCATGCGCTCGACGCCGACCGCCTGCGTGCGGCCGGCGCAACGGCGATCCAGCCGTGGCAATCGCCGGACGTGGTGAGAAAGAAGGCTTTGCCGCTGCTGCCGGCCGACATCCAGCGCTTTGCCGAGGTCGTCATTTCGGATTTCGAATTCCTGCCGCCGGATCCCTACGGCAAGGTCTACGGCTTTTTCGACGGCCACGGATGGAACATGGCCTTCGACTTTCGGCAGGGCAGGCTCAACGGCCTTTACGATTTCGCCGATTCCGGTTTCGGGCCGTTGCACCAGGAGTTCGTCTATTCGAACTTCATCTCGCCCGATCTGACCGCGCGCATCATCTCGGCCTATGAGGTCCTGACCGGGCGCCGGCTCGACCGGCGGCGCATCGCGATCATGACCGGCTTCCACCGGCTTTCCGAACTCGCCGAATTTGCTGACGATCCGGGCAATGTCGAGCAGATGATCCGCAGCGCGGCGAGCTGGGCCGCCGCGTCGGCCCGCGCCGCCTGAGCAGCCTCTAGACTAGACGGATCGTGCCGCGCCGCCGTCGCAGCGGATGAGCGAGCCGGTGATGTAGCTTGCCGGCTGGCTGCAGAGGAAGGCGGCCGTTGCGGCAAACTCCTCCACCCGGCCGTAGCGGCCGACGGGAATGCGCGCCTCCTTGTCGGCGCGGACCTCCTCGAGGCTTTTGCCCGTGCGCTTTGCTGCGGCGCCATCGAGATCGTCGAGCCGCGCCGTCAGAATGCTGCCCGGCAGGAGCAGGTTGGTGGTGATGCCGAAGCTCGCCACTTCGGCGGCAAGCGTCTTGCTCCAGCCGGCAAGCGCCGGGCGCAACGTATTCGACAGCGCCAGGTTGGCGATCGGCTCGATCACGCCCGATGAGGCGACCGTCAGGATGCGGCCCCAGCCCTGCGCCTTCATACCAGGCAGCAGTGCATTGGTGAGGGTGATCACGCGGGCGACCATGGAGAGGAAGTAGGTTTCGAGCTTTTCGGGCGTCATCTCCTCGGTCGTGCCGGGCGTCGGTCCGCCGGTATTGTTGACGAGGATATCGAGGCCGCCGAACTTGTCCTTCACGGCCGTCGTCGCCGTCTCGACGAAGCGCTCGTCCGTGAGGTCGGCCCAGATCCAGTCAGCCCGGCCATTGCCTTCGCTGTTGATTGCCTTGCAATTGGCCTCGAGCTGCTCGCCGCTGCGCCCGCAGAGCAGCACGTTTGCGCCCTCCCGCGCCAGCGCCGCGCCAATGCCGAGGCCGAGCCCGCGTGAGGAGGCGAGAACGAGTGCCCTTTTGCCCTTGATGCCGAGATCCATGATATCCTCCTATGTCTTCGAGCGATGTATAAGCCGCAGGCGACGAAAAAGGAAAGGGAGGGCAGTAACGCGTTCGGGGTTTCTCAATTGACGTTGACGTAAGCGTTATTATGAATCTTCGATCAGCTGAATATCATTGTGCGAATTGAGGATTGGCTGTCGCATCCCGGCTCGACAATGCTTCGTCGTTTTGACAAGACAGGGACCATGGGATGATGGCCACAGGCGGCCAAGCGGAGACGAATGAATGACCGAGACGACTGAGCTGCCCGAGCGCGAGAGCATGGAATTCGACGTTGTGATCGTCGGAGCAGGCCCTGCCGGGCTTGCGGCGGCGATCCGGCTGAAGCAGGTCAATCCCGAATTGTCGGTCGTCGTGCTGGAGAAGGGGGCCGAGGTCGGCGCCCATATTCTCTCGGGCGCCGTCGTCGACCCTGTTGGTATCGACCGGCTGCTGCCCGGCTGGCGCGATGAGGCCGATCATCCCTTCAAAACCGAGGTGACAGACGACCAGTTTCTGCTGCTCGGCCCGGCCGGGTCGATCCGCCTGCCGAATTTCATGATGCCGCCGCTGATGAACAATCACGGCAACTACATCGTCTCGCTTGGGCTTGTCTGTCGCTGGCTGGCCGGCAAAGCGGAAGAGCTCGGCGTCGAGATCTATCCGGGTTTTGCCGCAACCGAGGTGCTCTACGACGACAAGGGCGCGGTGATCGGGGTTGCCACCGGCGATATGGGCATCGAGAAGAACGGCGAGCCGGGGCCGAACTACACCCGCGGCATGGAGCTGCGCGGCAAATACACGCTGATCGGCGAGGGCGTGCGCGGTTCACTCGCCAAGCAGCTGATCGCCAAGTTCGATCTGCAGAAGGACCGCGAGCCGCAGAAATTCGGCATCGGCATCAAGGAGCTCTGGCAGGTCAAGCCGGAGCACCACAAACAGGGTCTGGTGCAGCACTCCTTCGGCTGGCCGCTCGGCATGAAGACCGGCGGCGGCTCCTTCCTCTATCATCTGGAAGACAATCTGGTGGCGGTCGGCTTCGTCGTTCACCTGAACTACAAGAATCCCTATCTCTACCCCTTCGAGGAGTTCCAGCGCTTCAAGACGCATCCGGCGATCCGCGGCACTTTCGAGGGCGGCAAGCGGCTCTCCTATGGGGCGCGTGCCATCACCGAAGGCGGTTATCAGTCGGTGCCGAAGCTGTCCTTCCCCGGCGGGGCGCTGATCGGCTGTTCGGCCGGTCTCGTCAACGTGCCGCGCATCAAGGGCAGCCACAATGCGGTGCTGTCGGGCATGCTGGCGGCCGAGAAGCTGGCGGCGGCGATTGTATCAGGCCGCAGCCATGACGAGGTCGTCGAGATCGAGAACGACTGGCGCAATGGCGACATCGGCAAGGACCTGAAGCTTGTCCGCAACGTCAAGCCGCTGTGGTCGAAGTTCGGCACCGCCCTCGGTGTGGCGCTCGGCGGCCTCGACATGTGGACCAACACGCTGTTCGGCTTCTCCTTCTTCGGTACACTCAAACACGGTAAGAGCGATGCGGAAAGCCTGGAGCCGGCCGCGCAGCACAAGCCGATCGCCTATCCGAAACCGGATGGTGTGCTGACCTTCGACCGGCTGTCCTCGGTGTTCCTGTCGAACACCAATCACGAGGAAGACCAGCCGGTGCATCTGCAGGTCAAGGACATGGCGCTGCAGAAGAGCTCGGAGCTCGGCATCTATGCCGGCCCGTCAACGCGTTACTGTCCGGCCGGCGTCTATGAATGGGTGGAGAAGGATGGCGACAAGACATTCGTCATCAACGCCCAGAACTGCGTGCACTGCAAGACCTGCGACATCAAGGATCCGAACCAGAACATCAACTGGGTACCGCCGCAGGGCGGCGAGGGACCGGTCTATCCGAATATGTAAGGGCGATTGCCGGCTGCGGCCGGCAATTTCACCCGCTGACGCCTTCGTGATCATATCCCACGGTCGTCCTTAGCGATTCATTAACCATAATTTCCTTAGCTTGCGACATCGTGTTGACGCACTAAGGACACATTCATGACGATCTCCCGTCGCGGCTTTCTGATCGCTCTGCCGCTCTTTGTTGCCGGCTGCTCTTCGACCGGCCTCAACAGCCAGACGAACTACGCCGCTCTTCCGGATGAAAAATTTCCGCTGAAGCAGGTGCCGATCGACAAGATCAAGCCCGAGCTGCGCCGCCAGGAGGTGGCTTATGAAAGCTCTCACGCGCCGGGCACGATCGTCATCGACACACCCGCGCGTCGCGCCTACTACGTTCTCGGTGACAACAGGGCGATGCGCTATGGCGTCGGTGTCGGCCGCGAAGGGCTGGCATTTGCCGGCAATGCCTATATCGGCCGCAAGGCCGAATGGCCGAGCTGGACCCCCACGGAAAACATGCAGCGCCGCGAAGAGCGCTACCGCAGGCTTGCCGGCGGCATGCCGGGCGGCCCGAACAACCCGCTCGGCGCGCGGGCGATGTATCTCTATCGCGGCGGCAACGATACCCATTTCCGCATCCATGGCACCAACCAGCCGGAATCAATCGGCCTGGCCATGTCGAGCGGCTGTATCCGCATGATGAATCATGACGTGATCGACCTCTATAGCCGCGTCGAAGTCGGCGCCAGGGTTGTGGTCATCCAGGCTTGAGCGGCTAAAACGGACCCATCAAAAGAGCCGCCGCAGCCCGGGCTGCCGGCGGCTTTTGGCTTGGCGCCAAAGTTGGCGCGTCAGCGGCGGCGTGCGGCAATCCCCGTCGAGAGCGCCACGCCGATGCCGGTGATGACGGCGGCGCTGATTTCGGCTGTGCCGATCGTTTCGCCGAGCAGGAAGCCGCCCCCGAGCGTCGCCAGAACAGGCGTCAGCGCCGTGAAGGCGGCGGCCTGCGTTCCGCCGAGGGTCCGGACGGCCGTGCCATAGGCGACCATGGCGACGAGACCGGAAAGAATGCCTTGGCTCAGCACCTGAAGACCAATTTCCGGAAGCGGCGCTTGCGGCAGCGAGATGCCGAAGACGAGGGCCAGCACAGCCATGATCAGGAAAGACCAGGCGGCAATCAACGCGCTGGCCTGAATGGCGGTCAGGCCCGAGCGGCGGAAGGCATGCGTGTAGCTTGCCCAGAGTACGGCGCCTGCCGGCAGCAGGACAAGGCTCGTCCAGGGCAGGGAGGCATCGCCAAGGCTGCGGGCGAGCAGAATGAGAACACCGCCGACGATTGCCAGCAGCCCGGCGATGCGCGTGACGTCGGGCCGCTCCCGAAACAGCAGAACGCCGATCAATGCCGTGGCAAGCGGCATCGAGCCACCGAGCAGGATGCCCGAAGAGGCGGCCGGCGTGGAGTGAATGGCAAGCGTCGTCACCAGGAAGAAGATCGCGCCGCAGCCGGCGACCATGATCGCCAGCACATGCAGCGGCAGCCCCTTCGGCAGCAGGCCTATCCGAAGCCAGACGGGCGAAAGCACGAGGGCCGGAATGCCGAAGCGGATGAGGCCGATATCGATTGGGCCGAGCGAGGTTGCGGCGCTGTGGCGGGTCGCTAGAAACCAGGTCGCCCAGATCAGCACGGTAATCGCGCCGGCGGCATAACCGAGGGACTGTGAAGGCGATTTGTCGTTTGAAAATGCGATCGTACTCATCGTCCTAATCCTTTCCTCCGTCCGGATCCTGTCCGGTTGAAGTGAAGATTAGCGCCAGATGCCGGGGCATGTCCTTGCTATCTGTGGCAACAAAATCGTGCTAAACGCAATCTTCTGCCAAATGATGCCGATGGACATTACGAAAATGCCAAATCTCGATAAATTCGATCTCGCCATCCTGAAATGCCTGCAGGAAGATGCGCGCGCCACTAATGTCGAGATCGCCGAGAAGGTCAATCTTTCCCCGTCGCCCTGCCTGCGCCGCATCCGCAATCTCGAACGTTCCGGCATCATCCGCGGTTACTCCGCCGATATCGACCGCAAGGAAGTCGGTCTCGGCCTGACGGTCTTCGTCGAATTCAAGGTCGTCCACCACAGCCGCGAGAATTCCGAGGCGCAGCAGAAGGCGCTGCTCGCCATCCCCGAGATCGTCTCCTGCTTCCTGATCTCGGGAACGGCCGATTTCCTCGCCGAAGTGGTGGTGGAGGATCTCGCCGCCTATGAGCGGCTCCTGACCGAGACGCTGCTGACCCTTCCCAATGTCAGCGACATCCGCTCGAATTTCGCCATCCGCAGTATCAAGACGCATGGGCCGTTGAAGCTGCCCGAGGGAAAGTAAGTTCCCCCGGGCATGCTGCGACATGAATTAAAGCAGCGTCCCGCTGAGGATGAGCAGCGCCACCGAGAAGTAGATGACGAGCCCGGTGACGTCGACCAGTGTGGCGACGAAGGGTGCCGAGGCGCTGGCCGGATCGAGCCGAAGCTTCTGCAGCACGAAGGGCAGCATCGAACCGCAGATCGAGCCGAAGGTGACGATCCCGATCAGGGCGGCAAACACCGTTATGGCGACCATCTGCCAGTGGGGGCCGTAGTCGTAGAGCCCGGCGGTCTGCCAGAAGACGATGCGGATGAAGCCGACGAGACCGAGGATCGCACCGAGCACGATGCCGGTCGGGAGTTCGCGGACCAGCACCTTCCACCAGTCCGAAAGCTTCAGCTCGCCGAGCGCCAAGGCCCGGATGATCAGCGATGTTGCCTGTGACCCGGAATTGCCGCCCGAGCTCATGATCAGCGGGATGAACAGCGTCAGCACCACGGCCTTTTCCAGTTCGCCCTCGAAATGCTGCATGGCGCTTGCCGTCAGCATCTCGCCGAGGAAGAGCGCGGCGAGCCAACCGGCGCGCTTGCGGATCATGCCGGCAAAGCCGATCTTCATATAGGGCTGGCCGAGCGCCTCCATGCCGCCGAACTTCTGAGCTGCTTCCGTCGTGTCGGCGATCATCGTATCGATCACGTCGTCGACGGTGACGATGCCGAGCATCCGTCCATGGTCGTCGGTCACAGGCAAAGCGAGCAGATCGTGCTTGCGGATCAGCCGGGCGACATCCTCCTGCTTCATCAGCGGATCGGCCGCAACCGGAACGCCCTTCTGCGCCACCGTAAGAATGGAAGCATCCGGCTCGCCGGTGATCAGGCGGCGCAGCGTCACCACATGCATCAGCGCATGGCTTGCCTCGTCGAGCACATAAATGGCGTAGACGGTCTCGCGCGAACGTTCGACCTGGCGCACATGGTCGAGCGTCTGGCCAACGGTCCAGCTGTCAGGAACGCTGACGAACTCCGTCGTCATGATGCCGCCGGCGGTTCGCGGCGGATAGCCCATCAGGTGCTGGATGGCGATGCGCACCGGCTCGTCGAGGCCGGCAAACAGCCGGGCGCGGGTCTCTGCGTCAAGTTCGAGCAGCACGTCGGCGACGCGGTCGTTGGACATGCCGTGCAGCAGCCGTGCGGCATCCTCGGCGCTCAGCAGCGCCAGGATCTGTGCGGCGTTGCGAAGCTCCGGCCGGTCGAGGATGTTGACGGCATAGTCGAGCGGCATGCCGGTCAGCACGCGGCCGGCATCCTGGACGGTGAGTGCGTTCAACGCGTCGACGCGCTCGGCGATCGTTGCACCGCGGCTGTTGTTGATGAAGGCACGGGCGGCATGGCCTGCCCGAAGAGGGAAGCGATTGATATTCATTGAGGCTCGCCTTTCCATCGATCCGCCGTAGCGTCCCGACGGGCGAGCCGACAGGAGTCGGTCAGCGCACGAGGGCCGCGTACGGCAAAGGCAATCGACTGCTACTGTCGCTTGGCATCTGAGTGATGGCTCCGTTGAAATCCGTGGAAGACAGGTGTCATCCACGTGTCATGCTAGTGGTCCCGAACGCGGAATAAGTCAAGCGGGAGAAATGCTTAACGCCAGAATGTCGCACCCTGTGAGGCGACACCCAATGTTCCTTGATGGCGTCTTGCAGCCCCGTACGAGACGTTAGGCGTGCCGTCAAAATCCGGCAAGCACCGCCTTGCCCTTCATCCGGCCGCTTTCGACCATCATATGCGCCTTCTTCAGGTTCTCCGCGTTGATCGGACCGACGACCTCGGAAAGCGTCGTGCGGATTTTGCCGGCGTCGACGAGCTCGGAAACCTTGTTCAACAGCTTGTGTTGCTCGATCATGTCGGGCGTGGCGAAAAGCGGGCGGGTGAACATCAACTCCCAATGGATGGAAACAGCCTTGCGCTTGAAGGGCACGATATCGAGCGTCTTCGGATCATCGATCAGCGCAAAACGGCCCTGCGGTGCGATCGCTTCGATGATGTCGCCGATATGGCTGTCGGTATTGGTCGTCGAAAAGATGAAGCCGGGTGCGCCGAGGCCGAGCGCTGCCACCTGTGAGGCGATCGGCTTGGAGTGATCGACCACGTGATGCGCCCCGAGTTCCTTCACCCAGCCCTGTGTTTCCGGCCGTGACGCCGTGGCGATAACGGTCAGATCAGTGAGCGCGCGGGCGATCTGGATGGCGATCGAGCCGACGCCGCCGGCGCCGCCGATAATGAGAATCGTGCGCGGCGCGCCCGCCACCGGATCCATTACTTTCAACCGGTCGAAAAGCGCCTCATAAGCGGTAATCGAGGTCAGCGGCAGGGCGGCTGCCGCCGCGAAATCGAGGCTCGTGGGTTTCCTGCCGACGATGCGCTCGTCGACAAGATGGAATTCGGCATTGCTGCCCGGGCGGCTGATCACACCGGAATAAAAGACTTCGTCGCCCGGCGTGAACAAGGTGACATCGGCGCCGACGGCCCTGACTGTGCCGGCGGCATCCCACCCGAGCACTTTGAGGTGGCCGGCCGGCGGTGCGGAATGGGCGCGCACCTTTACATCGACCGGATTGACGGAGACCGCCCGGATTTCGACGAGCAGATCGTGGCCGCTGGCCTCGGGCATCGGCAGATCGACATCGATCAACGAGGTCTCCGAGGTTATCGGTTGGGGCGTCTTGTAAGCAACGGCGCGCATCGGAAGCTCCTGTGTTCATTGCACGGAAGCTAGATGCGCATTACGCTCAGGCAACGCAAGAATGCACAAATTCTGTACGTAGTACCAAAAAGGATACTGTCGATGTCGCTGCCCCGCGCCAAGCTTGTCAAGAATTTCCCGGGCTGTCCGGTTGAGGCAACGCTGAGTTTTCTGGACGGCAAATGGAAAGGCGTGATTCTGTTTCACCTGATGCAGGGCACGTTGCGGTTCAACGAATTGCGCCGAAAGCTGCCGGCCGTGACACAACGTATGCTGACCAAGCAGTTACGGGAACTGGAAGAGTCAGGCCTGGTGTCGCGCACCGTCTACCCGGTCGTGCCGCCACGCGTCGAATATAAGATGACGCCGCTTGGCACGACGCTGAAGCCTGTCATCCTTGCGCTGGCCGCATGGGGAGAGGAACACGTCTTCTGCAGCCCGGAGGCCGCGTCAGAGGGCTTCGAAGCTTGCGCTACGGCGCTCCAGTCGTAGCGAGGCTGCAAAGACGAAAAGACCGAGGAAGGACAGCGCCGCGCCGACATAACCGGTTGCCGCAAAACCGTAGCCCCGGGCGATGACGAGACCACCCAGCCAGGCGCCGAGCGCATTGGCGATGTTGAAAGCGGAATGATTGGAGGCGGCCGCAAGCGTCTGCGCATCGGCTGCGACATCCATCAGCCGCGTCTGCAGTGCCGGGCCGGCGGCGAAACCGCAGCCGACGAGGAAGACTGAGAGGCCGAGCATGTAGGAGTTGGCGGCGGTCAGCGAGAAGGTGGTCAGCACGACGATATTATAGACCAGCGATCCGCCGATCGTGCCGAGCAGCGACTTGTCGGCGAGCCACGAGCCGATGAAATTGCCGGCGTTCATGCCGACGCCGAACAGCACCAGCATGATCGGAACCGCGGTTTCCGGCAGCATCGCCACCTCGGTCGTCGTCGAGGCGATATAACTGAACATGGCGAACATCCCGCCATAGCCGACGGCGGCGATGCCGAGCGTCAGCCAGACTTGCGGCCGGCGGAAGGCGCCGAGTTCGCGCAGGAAGCTCGCTTCTTCTGAAACCCTGTCCTTCGGAACGTGGAACCAGATCAGTGCCACCGTCAGCAGGCCGACGACGCCGACCGTCAGAAATGCCACCTGCCAGTCGAGCGATTGGCCGAAGAGCGTTGTGGCCGGCGTGCCGAGAAGGGTGGCCACCGTCAATCCGAGCATGACGCGCCCGACCGCGCGTGCCCGCCGATGTACCGGCACCATCGAGGCGGCGACCAGGGCCGCAACGCCGAAATAGGCGCCATGCGGCAGGCCGCTCACGAAGCGCAGCAGAGTGAAGGTCTCGAAGGTCGGGGCGACGGCGCTGAGAATGTTGCCGGCGGCAAAGACCAGCATCAGCGTCAACAGCAGTGTGCGGCGCGCCATCTTGGCGGCGAGCACGGCGATGACTGGTGCGCCGATGACGACGCCGAGCGCATAGGCGCTGATGACATAGCCGGCCTGCGGCGTCGTCACCGAGAAGGTTTCGGCGACATTGGGCAGCAGTCCCATGATGGCGAATTCGCCGGTACCGATGCCGAAGCCGCCGCAGGCAAGCGCCAGTTGAACCAAGGCAACAGTGGTCGCCGACGGCAGCTTGGCATCCGGCTCGATTTCGACGGGTTCATTGATCGCGATCTGGCTCACGAGAGCTCCTTGAGGCGGTTCTCTGCTTGGCAAAGGGCCTGGCACGGAGGCGGGCCGATCGTTTTGATTGGCAGGACGTGGAGAGGTATTGGGAACCTCTATCTATCCGTGAGGTCCCCGCCCGCGTCGAGTGCATTTTTTGCAGTGCAGCGTCCTGTTATGTGCATATGTCTATTGCAATTTTTGCACTTCCGGAGCTTCTGGGGAAAAGCGGCGGCGCTTGAAATCGCCGATACCGCAACCATCTGAGGAGCAAGGCAGGAGAAGTTCCGCGCCAGAGAAGGGAGGCCTCATGAAGCTTGTAGGCTTTTTCAATCGCGACGGCGGCACCTTCAGGACCACCGATATGCTGGCCTACGAGAAGAGGGCGGAGGCGGCCTTTCGGGATGCCGGGCACGATTTCGATGCCATCGTTTTCTCCGGCAAGGAAATCATTCCCGCCATGGAAAGGGCGGCTAAGCGCGACGATATCGATGGCATCGTCGCCGGCGGTGGCGACGGGACGATTTCGGCGGCGGCGTCGATCGCCTGGAAAAACGGCATTGCGCTCGGCGTCGTACCGGCCGGCACGATGAACCTTTTTGCCCGCTCGCTGAGGGTGCCGCTCGATATCTGGCAGGCGCTCGACGTATTGGCTTCCGGCGAGATCGACAATGTCGATATCGCCAGCGCCAACGGAAGGCCTTTCATTCACCAGTTTTCCGCCGGCCTGCATGCCCGGATGGTACGCTACCGCAATGCCTACAGCTATCGTTCGCGGCTCGGCAAAATACGGGCAAGCACCAAGGCAGCTCTCGGCGTGATCTTCAATCCACCTGAGTTTGAGGTCGAGTTCGAAGCCGCCGGCATGCGAGAACGCCGCAGGGTCTCGGCAATCTCGGTTTCCAACAATCCTTTCGGCGAAAATGCGTTGCTGTATGCCGATAATCTCACAAGCGGCGAACTCGGCTTCTATACGGCAAACCCACTGAAGCCGCTCGGTGTCGCCCGCCTCGCCGTCGACATGCTGCGCGGCAAAGTCCGTGAGAATGCCGACGTCATGGTGATGCACCCGGCGGAGGTGCACCTGCATTTCCCGAAACTGCGCCGCAAGGCCAATTGCGTCATGGACGGCGAGTTGCTGCCGCTTGAGCGTGACGTCTCGATCAGGCTGCATCCCGGCGAGTTGAAGGTCCTGGTCAAGCAAGGCCTCGCAGCCCAGGTGGACGAGGACGAACGCCGCGAGCCCGCTGCGTAGTCGGCTGCGGCATAAGCCTCAGAGCCGCGGCAGATAAGTGCGGTAGTCGAAATCCGACACGGTGCTGAGATGCGCCAGCGCTTCCTTGCGCTTTGTGTCGCCGTAGAGTGCCTGGTAGCGTGCGCCGAAGATGTCGGCGATGAAGGGCGAGGTGCGGAACGTCTCGACCGCGCTGAGGAAATCATGGGTCAGCCGGGTCGTGTTCGCGGGCGTGTATGAAGGCGTTGTCTCCTCGCCGGGGTCGAGTTCTCGGTCGAGCCCATTCAGCATGCCGCCGAGGATTGCCGCGAGCAGCAGATAGGGATTGGCATCGGCACCGGCGACGCGGTGCTCGATACGCGCGGCCGGCCCGTCCTTGTCAGGGATGCGGACCGCCGTGCCGCGGTGACCGCTGCCCCAGGTCAGATCGACCGGCGCGAAGGAGCCCGGCTGGAAGCGGCGGTAGGAATTGGCGAAGGGCGCGAAGATCAGCTGCGCCGCGCGCATGCTGTCGAGCAGGCCGGCCGTCACCGATTTCAACAGCTTCGGCTCGCCGCCCTTGGCATCGAGGATGTTGCGGCCCTGGCTGTCGATGACGCTGGCATGCACATGCAGACCGGAACCGGCATGCTCGGAATAGGGCTTGGCCATGCAGGTTGATTTCAGCCCATGGCGGCGCGCCGCCTGTTCGGCGATACGCTTGAGATAGAGGCAATCGTCGGCGGCGGCCAGCGCATCGGCGCGATGCATGAGATTGATCTCGAACTGGCCCGGGCCGAATTCCGCCGTCGCTGCATCCGCCGGTAGTGCCTGCGCCTTGGCGTAGGCCTTGAGCGTCTGCAGATAGTCCTCGAGTGCATCGACGGCGCTCATGTCGTAGAGCTGAAAGCCGTTCGGTTCGCCGCGATAGGTAAGGCTTTCAGGCGGCGAGGGTCGCCCGGTATCGCGCCAGTCCGCTGACATCACGTAGAATTCCAGCTCGGTGGCGACCAAAGGCGTCAGCCCGCGGTTGCGATAGCGCTCGACCACCGAAGCGAGGATGGCGCGCGGATCCATGAAGCTCGGGCTGCCGTCGAATTCACACATGGTGGCGAGCACCTGCATCGAGCCCTCGGGCGCCCAGGGCATCGGCGCAAGGCTGCGCCGGTCGGCGACGACCATGCCGTCGGGATCGCCGATCGTCAGCGACAGGCCGGTAATGTCGTCATTGTCGTCGCCCCAGATATCGAGCGACTGCGTTGACGTCGGCAGGCGGATCTCACCGGCCCAGACCTTGCCTTCGGCGCCTGATGGAAGCTGCTTGCCGCGCAGCTCACCGTTCATGCCGACGATCAGGATCTCGAAACGCGGGTCGCCACCGGCCTTGCCGTCCATCCTGTCGCTCGCCATGACCTTGAAAATCCTCCGGGACAAGGCCAAGCTCCTATCCCATCGATAGCAGCCTTTCAATCCGCGAGGGTCTTTCACCAGCCATGCCCGATACTTACCCTCCCTCGAACCTTGCCGCGATCGACGCAGCCCATCATCTGCACCCCTTCGCCGACATGAAGAAGCTGAACGCCGATGGCGCCCGCGTCATCCAGCGCGGTGAGGGCGTTTACATCTTCGATGATCGCGGCCGGAAATATCTCGATGGCTTCGCCGGCCTCTGGTGCGTCAATATAGGCTATGGCCGCGGCGAGATCGCTGAGGCCGTCGCAAGGCAGATGAACGAGCTGCCTTATTACAACACCTTTTTCGGCACGACCTCGACGCCGACGGCGCTGCTGGCGCAGAAGGTGACGTCGCACGCCGGCGCGCGTTTCAACCATATCTTTTTCACCGGTTCCGGTTCGGAGGCGAACGACACCTGGTTCCGCATGGCTCGCGTCTATTGGAGCGCCGTCGGCAAGCCGTCGAAGAAGATCGTCATCGCGAGAAAGAACGGTTATCACGGTTCGACCGTCGCCGGCGCCAGTCTCGGCGGCATGAAATACATGCACGAGCAGGGCGACCTGCCGATCCCTGGAATCGTTCATATCGGCCAGCCCTATTGGTACGGCGAGGGCGGCGATCTCTCGCCTGATGAATTCGGCCTGAAGGTCGCCCGCGAACTCGAAGCGAAGATCGATGAACTGGGCGAGGAGAACGTCGCCGCCTTCGTCGCCGAGCCGGTGCAGGGAGCTGCCGGCGTCATCATCCCGCCGGAAACCTATTGGCCGGAGATCGACCGCATCTGCAAGGCGCGCAATATCCTGCTGGTGACCGACGAGGTGATCTGCGGTTTCGGCCGGTTGGGCGCCTGGTTCGGCCACCAGCATTTCGGCGTCCCGCCGGATCTCGCGCCGATAGCCAAAGGGCTTTCCTCCGGTTACCTGCCGATCGGCGGCGTACTCGTCAGCGATAGGATTGCCGACGTGCTGATCAACGAGGTCGGCGAGTTCAATCACGGCTTCACCTATTCCGGCCACCCGGTCTGTGCTGCCGCCGCACTCGAAAATCTGCGCATCATCGAGGCGGAAGGGCTGGTCGAACGCGTGCGTGACGATATCGGCCCCCATTTCGGCAGGGCCTGGGAAGCGCTCGTGGACCATGATCTGGTCGGCGAGGCCGTCAGCATCGGCCTGATGGGCGGCTTGCAGCTTGCCGCCGATAAGAGCACGCGCAGGCGTTATGAGAAGCCCGATCCGGTCGGCGCGCTGGTGCGCAATCACGCGCTGGCGAACGGTCTCGTGCTGCGCGCCACCGGCGACCGCATGCTTGCTTCGCCGCCACTCGTCATCAGCCACGCGGAGGTGGACGAGATGGCCAGGATTACCAAGCTGGCGCTGGATGCGACCTGGAAGGAACTGAGATCCTGATGTCGCCCAGCCGGCTGGGTCCATTGCAAATGCGGCGATAAGCAGGCGCTCGCAATGCCCGCACTTCCGGCCGTATCGCACCATTGACGCCGCCGCCTGAAACACAGGTGAGGCGGACGTGGTAAGGCTGGCCTACTGAAGCACCGGTTGTAGTGTGTCTCTGTACGCTGCGGCGACCTTGGCGAGAACGCCAACCCCACTCTCCGTCGTCCCAGGCCCCTTGAGCCTGCGATCCATGCCGCTGCTGCTGATGCATGATGAGCTAGGCACGGCAAAGCATTCACAGGGCAGACGCCCGTGTCAGCACCCGCCAGGGAAACCAGACAATGTCCAGTCACGGCCTAAACCGGTGACGAGGCGGATGATAGCCCATGTGCAGATCAACGAGGTCGGCCACTTTAATCAAGGCTACACTTATTCCGGCCATTCGGTTGATGCGACCGCCGTATTTCTGATTTCACTCAGCCGACCGGTCGAGCCAAGCATACCCGAATCGGTAGTGGTCGTCGCCGCGCTGATAAAAATAGGGCACGTCGATCACTGATGTCTCAGGCGCGGACACGCCGAGATTGGCCTGGAGCCAGTCAGCCATGGTCCGCGGAAGCCCCTCGCTTCCCCCCTTCGGCGGGATCAGCCACACGAGAAGCAACGGTTGCCGGCCGCTAAGATCCGGACGGAAACCGGGATAATCCACGGAGAGGACCGGCACACCGGGAATATCCTGCCTGAGATTGCCGGCGAGCAGGCTGTCGCCCGCAAGGATCGCCGCCGGTTCGGCCTGTTTGCGCAAGCTTTCCAGCATCGTGGCATAGGGCCTGCTCAGCCGTTCGTAATGGCCGGTGAAGCGTGCGGCGGCGACGCTGCCGTAAAGGGCGGCCGGAACAGCGATCATGATGACGGCGACGACGGCCATGAAACGCCGAAACGCCTTGTCGGTCACGACGCCGGCGGCGTCGATCTTCAGGCAGAAATAGAGCGGCAGGATGAAGAGCATCGGCACCAGCCAGCGATCCTTGATGCCGGCAGCACCGCCGAAGACGATCAACAGCAGGATGCCGATGAGGAAGACGAGCAGCATCCGCTCGATGAGCCGCGTCCATTCCGAACCGGCGGTGAGCGCCGGACGAAGGCTCTTGCCGAAGACGATGGCGAAGACCGCCACCGTCAATCCGGCGAAACTTAAGGTGGCGAGAACAAGCGAGCTGACACCCATGGTGACCTGCATGAGATAGCTCGCATCGCCGCTCGCGGTCATTTTCTCCAGCGTGCGGGCGGTGGCGAAATCGAGATTGTCCTTCAGCCAGAAGAGATGGGGCAGGACGATGATAAGCGCCACGACAGCGGTCAGCACCAGCCGCCGGTCGAAGATCCGCGGCCGCAGGCGCGCCTCCGCCAGCGCGGCAATCAGCCCTGCCGCCGGCAAGATCGCGAAATTATATTTGGCCAGCAGGCCGAAGCCGATGCCGATGCCTGTTATCAGATAGGAGCCAAGGCTCGGCTGCTTCAGGCTGCGGATGAAGCCGTAGAAGAAGATGCTGGCCGAGAAGAACACCGCGACCGTGTGCGTCAGGTCTCGCTGCATCTCGAAAGCCATTTGCGGGATGGTCAGCAATCCGAGCGTCGCGATCGCCACCAGCGCCTTGTCGCGCAAAATCAGATGCGCGGTCAGGCCATATAGCAGGTAGGCGCTGAACAGCAGGAGATTCTTCACCACCGAAAGCGCGACAAGCGAAACACCGGCAAACCGGAAGACGGCATATTGCAGCCAGTTGTAGAACGGCGGCTGCGGCCCGTAACCGGCGGCGAGCCATTGCGAGCGGAAAACCTGTTCGGCCTCGTCGAGATCGAGTGAATGCGAGGTTGCGAGCCGCACACCGACCTGAAGCGTGAAATAGACGGCCAGCAGCACGAAAATCCAGCGCACGTCGCGAAGACCGGTCTTGATCATTCTATCTGGCCCCCGGCCGAACCCAGGCATAGCCGAGTGCGAAATTATCGCCCTGGCGGCCGAAATAATAGGGAAGCGACAAGGCGCCGATCTCCTGCGGCGCGATGCCCGCCGCCGTCAGCGCCGATGAAAACCGCTCCGGCATGACGGCATCCGCCGCCGTCGCCGTCTTCTTGCCGCGCCAGACGATCAGCACCGGTCCGCCTGCTGTCGTGTAGGCCGGAATGCCGGCAACGGGAAAATCGGGGATGACGACGGGCACATGGGGAAGCTGCAGACGCATATTCCCCGCGACATAGGTATCCGAGGCAATCACCAGCGCGGGTTCGGCCTGCCGGGTCATTTCGCGGGCGAGATCGGCGATCGGCACATTCGGTCGGCTATAGGTGCCGATCAGCCCGGCGCCGACCACACGGAAGCCGAGCGCGACCAGCACACAGGCCATCAGCACCGGCACGACCGGCCGGAAGCGGCGCAGCCCGGCGGAAAGATCGAGCCCGGCCGCCTTCATCTTTGCCAAAAAGTAGATCGGCAGCACCAGCAGGAACGGATCGAGCCAGCGCTCGCGCACCGTGGTGGAACCCGTGAACAGCACGATCAGAAGGATTCCGGCGAGGCTAGCAAGCATCATCCGCTCCATCATCCCGGTCCAGCGGTTTCCGGATGAAAGCATCAGGACAAAATCCCGGCGGAAGGCGGCGGCGAAAATTGCGATCGGCAGTGCTGCAAAGGCGAGGATGGCGACGACAAAGGCGAGAATGCCTTTGCCGATCCGCACGATGCCGGCGGGTTCGTTGCCGGCGGCCATCTTGACCAGAGTGTCGGAGGAGGCGAATTCGAGATTGCCCTGCAGCCAGATCGCGTGCGGCAGGACGATGATGAGCACAACGGCGATTGCGATCAGCATGCGCCAGTCGAGCGCCCTGCGCCGCCATTCGGCGTCAGGCAGGATGGCAATCAGCGCGACCGCCGGCATCAGCGCAAAATTGTACTTCGAGATCAGCCCGATGCCCGTTGCAAGGCCGAGCAGGAGGTAGCTGCCGATGCCTGGCCGGTCGAGCGTGCGGAAGAAGCCATAGAGGAACAGGGAACTGGCGAAGAGCAGGGCCGTCGTGTGGGTCAGATCCTGCTGGGCCATGTAGGAGACCTGGGGCAGGGTGATCAGCGCCAGCATGCCGACGGCGGCGAGCGCCTGGTCCTTCAGTGCTTCGCGCCCGGCAAGGCCATAAAAGAAGTAACATAGGAAGAGCAGGATATTCTTCGGCACGATCAACGCGCCGATGGACATGCCCGTCACCGAAACGACGGCATATTGCATCCAGTTATAGAAGGGCGGCTGCGGGCCGTAGCCCGCCAGCAGATATTGCGAGAAGAAGGACTGCTCGGCTTCATCCAGCTCCAGCGAATGCGGAAGCGCAAGTCGCAGCCCGACGTTCAGCACGAAATAGGCTGCGAGCAGCAGACCCGCGATTCCGATCGTCCTGGTCGCGCGTTCCAGCATCGTGCTGCCGGCTTAGGCTTGGCTTTGATCGTCGAAGATCTGCCGCACGATATAATTCGGAGAGGCGTCGTCACGATAATAAGTGCGCGCGATCATTTCCGCCAGAATGCCGGTGGTGATCATCTGCACCGACGACAGCAGCAGCACGACGCCGACCATCAGCATCGGTCGCGTGCCGATATCATTGCCCATGATGAACTTGTCGAAGCCAAGGTAAAGCAGGATCAGCATGGCGACGGCGCCGAGACCGAGACCCAGCGAGCCGAAGAAATGCCCCGGCCTCGCCTTGTAGCGCATGAAGAACATCACCGACAGCAGGTCGAGGATGACGCGGAAGGTACGCGAAATCCCGTATTTCGAAACGCCGTGCTCGCGGGCATGGTGGGTGACGGCCATTTCGCCGATGCGCGAGCTCGGCACGACACCGGCCACCCAGGCCGGGATGAAGCGGTGCATTTCGCCCATCAGCTTCACCTGCTTGATGATCGAGGCACGGTAGATCTTCAGGCTGCAGCCGTAATCGTGCAGCTTGACGCCGGTGATACGGCCGATCAGGTAGTTGGCGCACCAGGAGGGTATCTTGCGCAGGAACAGACCGTCCTTGCGGTTCTTGCGCCAGCCGACCAGGAGGTCGAGTTCTCGCCGCTCGAGCTCCGAGACCATCGCAGGAATGTCCTTCGGATCATTCTGCAGGTCGCCGTCCATCGTCGCGATAAGCCGGCCCTGGGCGGTATCGATGCCGGCCTGCATGGCGGCGGTCTGGCCGAAATTGCGCTGCAGCTCTACGATCCTCAGCGCCAGCCCCTCGCGCCCGACGTATTTGCGGGCGTTGACAAGTGTCGCATCCGTGCTGCCGTCGTCGACGAGGATCAGTTCCCAGCGATGAGGATATTGGGACATCGCTGCAAGGATACGTTCGACCAGAGGGCCGACGCTTTCCTCTTCGTTGAAAACGGGCACGACCAGCGACAGCTCGAGCGATTGTACCGGATCATTCGTGCCGCGAATGGGCTCTACCGTTGTCTGCAACTTTCATCTCCAAAAGGCCGGCGGCCTGGCAGTCCTTACTGCCGCCACCGCGTATGCGGAAGCCTACTACATGAAGTGTCCGCCCGTTGCCAGCGGGCAATGCCGGTTTCCCTCGCTCCAGCTGCCGCAACGCTATTGCGCGCCGCCCTCCACCCAGGAGTAGCCTATGGAGAAGGTATGTTTGCCGTCACCGAAAAGATAGGGCAGCGTCAGGGTATTTATCTCGTTCAGATGAATACCCGATTTCACGAGATCGTTGGCCAAGCCGGGGGAAATGGTAGGGTCGTTTGCCGTTTCGCCGCGCCAGACAACCAGCACCGGCCCCTTCGCAGCCGCATATTCGGGAACCCCGGGGCCGGGGAAGAACGGGATCACGACGGGAACGTCGGGAAACTCCAGCTTCATGTTGCCCGCCACGAACTTGGTCCCCGCCACGATCAGAACCGGTTTCCGGGTCGCGGTCAGTTCGGTCACGAAGTTCGCGAAGGGGACGTTCGTTCTCGTATAGGTGCCGATATATTGAATGGCGACGATCCGTAGCAGCAGGATCGACAGGATGACGATCATGAAAACCGGCACCACCGGCCGGAAGCGTGCAAGGCCGGCGGAGAGATCGAAACCTGCTGTTTCCAGCTTCAGGAACAGATAGATCAGCAGGACGAGCAGGCACGGGTCGAGCCAGCGTTCATGGATGTCGCTCGCGCCGGCAAAGACGACGATGCCTGCGAAGGCGAGCAGGCTGACAACCATCATCCGCTCGATCACCCGGATCATCGGACTGGACGAAGAGAGCGCATGGAAGAAATCCCGCCTGAAGGCAGCCGCGATGAGAACGATCGGCAACGCGATGAAGCCCAGCACGGCGATGACGAGGGACAACAGCCCCTGTCCGATGCGGGGGAGGCCGGCTGCGGCCTCATGCTCGGCAGTCATCCGCTCCAACGTCGGGGCCGAAGCGCTGACGAGGTTATCGGGCAGCCAGAGCGCATGCGGCAGAACGATCAAAATGGCGATGACGGCGGCCGGCAGCAGGCGCCAGTCAAACAGGCGGTTGCGCCACTTCCAGTCCGGCAGCACGGCGACGAAGGCGGCAAACGGCAGGATGGCGAAATTATACTTGGAGATGAGACCGATGCCGGTGGCAATGCCGATGACGAGATAACTGCCGGTCGTCGGCTGGCGCAGCGTCCGGAAAAAGCCGAAGAGGAAGAGCGAGGTCGCAAACAGCAGGGCAACGGTATGGGTGAGCTCGCGCTGCGCCATCAGGCCGACCTGCGGCAGGGTGATCAGGCTCAGCATGGCGATGGGCGGGAGCAAACGGCTCTTCAGCACCTCGCGGGCAGCCAGACCGTAGAAAAGATAGCAGCCGAACAGGATGATGTTTTTGGGAACCGAGAGCGCCCACATCGTGATGCCGGTCACCGAGACGATGGCGTACTGGATCCAGTTATAAAAGGGCGGCTGTGGGCCGTAGCCGGCCAGAAGATATTGCGAGTAGAATGATTGCTCTGCCTCGTCGAGATCGAGCGTATGAGGCAATGAGATGCGGAGCAGGATGTTCAGCAGGAAATAGACTGCCAGAAAAATGCTGGCGCTCTTGATGCTTTTGGTAATGCGCTCCAACATCGATCTCCAAGTCAAGCCGGCAAGGCCTCGCCATCTGTCGGTCCGCCGCGCGGATCGCCGGCTTGAGGCGATCCCGTCACCGTCATCAACTCCGCCGTTGTGCGCAACCTTCATTTCTCCTAAAACGCCGGGGACGGAACCGAGGCCCATGCCGACGCCAAGCGAGGAATGCCTACTACATGAAGAGTTCGATCGTTGAAAGCCAGCAGTCCTGGTTTATGCGCAATCGCATGACGGCGCTGACGGTCGTAATTGTCGCAGCCTATGCGCTCTTCGTGCAGTGGTTCTGGGGGTGGCCCGTCATCATCAGCCAATGGGCCGATGTCGGGGCAGGTCCCGTGATCGGCGCGCTCGTGGCTCTGACGGGTACCTATTTCCTGCGCACCTGGCGCATCTACGACTATTTTCCGACGGAGACCGCGGGCCGGTTTGCGACCCTCTTCCGGGTCACGCAGATCCACAATCTCCTGAACATCATGCTACCCTTCCGGACCGGCGAGACCAGTTTTCCTCTGTTGATGCGCACTGAATTCGGCATTCCGCTGACGCGCGGGACCTCGGCACTCCTAGTCATGCGGCTGCTCGACCTGCATGCTCTGCTGGCAGCCGCCGGCATTGGCTTTGCGCTCGCCGCAGCCGATGCTCTCGTCGCATGGTCGCTTTGGGCGGCCTTCCTGCTGCTGCCGGTCGCAGCCTTCGCCGCGCGCAAGCCGCTGTTGCGCGTCGCCGCCAGGCTTCTGCCTGCAAAGGCGCAGAGATTGGTCGTCGAGATCGAAAACGGCTTGCCGCTCGATGCCGCAGCCTTTGCGCGCGCCTGGGCGATGACCATCGTCAACTGGCTGGTGAAGGTGATCGTGCTCGCATGGGCGCTCGGCCTGATGGGCGTGTTTCCCATGGCGGCCAGCTTCGGCGGCGCGCTTGGCGGCGAACTCTCCTCCGTCCTGCCGGTGCATGCGCCGGGCGGGGTCGGCACCTATCCGGCCGGCATCACCGCCGGCGCCATTGCGCTCGGAGCGTCGAGCGAGCGGGCGGCACTCGCCGTGCTGGCGCAGGCGAGCGTCAATGCCCATCTGCTGATCATCGTTTCGGCGCTGACGGGCACAGCGATCTCACTGCCGCTCGGACGCCGCGGCAAGCGCTGAAATCCGCTTTCGCAGAAACGCCTGCTCCGGCTCCTGCCGGCAGAGCGACAAGGCCGTCTGGTAGGCTGCAATCGCCTCCTCCCTCCGGCCGAGCCGCCGCAGGAAATCGGCACGGGCCGAATGGGCAAGATGATAGGCCTGCAGTTCCTGGCGTCCCAGAATGGCATCGATCAGATCCAGCCCCTTTGCCGGCCCCTCGGCCATCGAAATCGCCACGGCGCGGTTGAGCTCGACGACCGGCGAGGGCTGGGCTGCCAGAAGCAGGTCGTAGTAGAAGGCAATCCGCGGCCAGTCGGTTTGCTCGGCGGTCGCCACCTTCGCATGTTCGGCGGCGATCGCCGCCTGTACCGTATAGGTGCTGATCTCGTCTGTCCGCATTGCCTTGGCCAGGAGTGCCAGGCCTTCCAAGATCTTGGCGCGGTCCCAGAGCGAGCGGTTCTGATCGGCAAGCAGCACCAGCGCTTCCTCCTCGCTGCTGCGCGCGCTGCGGCGGGAATCCTGCAGCAGCATCAGCGCCAGAAGTCCGCAAACATCAGGATGCGGCAGCAGCGCCAGCAGCAGCCGCGCCAGCCGGATTGCTTCTCCGGTCAGGTCGGCACGAACGACCGCGTCTCCTGAAGAGGCGGAATAGCCTTCGTTGAAGACGAGATAGATGACATGCAGCACCCGGTCGAGCCGCTCGGGCAGCGCCTCGCGGCCCGGCACTTCATAAGGGATGTTCGCGGTCCGTATCCTGCCTTTGGCGCGCACGATCCGCTGGGCGACCGTCGGCGCCGGGATGAGGAAGGCATGGGCGATCTCTTCGGTGGTCAGTCCGCAGATCTCCCGCAGCGCCATCGCCGTCTGCGCATCCGCCGGGATCGCAGGGTGGCAGCAGGTGAAGATCAGCCGCAGCATGTCGTCCTCGATCGCTTCCATCTCGCCCATCTCCGTTGCGTCGATGCTGTAGAGGCTGTCCTCGATGTGCTGCTGCGCGGCATCGAAACGCGCTCGCCGGCGGATTGCGTCAATCGCCTTGAAGCGGCCGGTCGACACCAGCCAGCCGGAGGGGTTGTCGGGAACGCCGTCGACCGGCCATGTTCGTGCGGCCGCTGCAAAGGCATCGTGCAGCGCTTCCTCCGCACGGTCGAAATCGCCGAGCAATCGGATCAGCGTCGCCAGCACCCGGCGAGACTGGCTTCGGTAGATCTCCTCGATGACGCTTTCCAAGGGGGCACCTCAGTTCGGGAGGGTGAGCGTTCGCACCGGTCTCAGTTCGACCGCGCCATAGCGGGCCGACGGAATTCGCCCGGCGATCTCCTTCGCCTTCGCCATGTCAGGCGCCTCGATGACGTAGAAGCCGGCCAGATGCTCCTTCGTTTCGACATAGGGGCCGTCGGTGACGGAGAGCCTATTGTTTCGAACCCGCAGCACGCTCGCCTGGTCAGGCATTTCGAGCGCATCGGAATGGATCATGAAGCCGTCGCGTTGCAGTTCCTCGTCGAAGGCGAAATGCGCTTTGATGAGGTCGACGCCTTCGTCAGCTGTCAGTCTGCCGTCGGTGTCGGCGCTGTTATAGATCAGGCAGATGTAGCGCATCGCTCAGCACTCCTCCTTGATCGAATAGGCCGGTCGCACCTCGATCGCGCCATAACGCGCCACGGGAAAGGTCGCGGCGATCGCGGTTGCTTCCTGCATATCCTTGGCCTCGATCAGCACGAAGCCGCCGAGATGTTCCTTGATCTCGGCGAAAGGGCCGTCCGTCGCCGTCACTTCGTTGCTGCGAACCCTGACCGTCACGGCTGTGGCCGGCTCGCGCAGCGCCAATGCGACGAGCAGGTGGCCGCTGTCGCGCAGCCGATCATCGTTGATGATCGAATCCTTCGTCAGCTTTTCGCCTTCCTCGGCGGAAATTGCGTTGATCTTCGCGGTTTCGAACCAGACCTGGCACAGATATTTCATCGCCGTCTCCTCACGCGTCTTTTCCGAAGGAATGAATGGGCCGCACCTCGATCGCACCGAGCTTCGCAAGCGGGATGCCGGCGGCGATGCGGATCGCTTCGTTGAGATCCTTGGCCTCGATCAGGATGAAACCGCCGAGCGCCTCCTTCGTCTCGGCGAAAGGACCGTCCGTCACCGATGTTTCACCGCTGCGCACCCGCACGGTCACCGCCGATGTCGGCGGCTGCAGCGCCTGGGCGACGATCATGTGGCCGCTTTCGGCAAGGTCCTTGTCGTAGTTCAAGGAATTCGCGTCGAACTCGGCCTTCTCCTCTTTCGTCATCGCGTCGAGCACCGCGCCGTCGAACCAGACCTGACAGAGATATTTCATCGCAGACAGCCTCCTTGGGATGTTTCAATGACTCTGGACGATCGAGCTTCACACATTTCGACAGCGGCAGAAAAAATCTTTGTCGCCGCCGGCTGTCGAAATCGCAAGGCAGCACTCGACAAGGCTTCATCGAAACCTGTCGAGGAGAACGGCAATGAGTATTCTTGAAATCGCGCTCGCAAGCCAAATCTGGGCCCGCCGCCATGACAAGCGTCCCCAGGCGTTCGACGAAGGCGATGGGCTGAAGATTCTGCTGCGCACCGCTTTCACCTTCGTCGCCTTCACCCTGCTGATAGCAGGGCTGAATCTTGCTGCCGGCCGACCGCAGGTGGTTGCGCAGCAGCCAGCGCCTGTCGTCGCAGGCCGATGAGGAAACGGCCTACAGCAATTCCGGTAAAAATGCGCGGTGGGTTTTGCCAGGCAAAGCGCGAAGCGCTTTTGCCGGAATTGCGTGAAGACAAAGAGATTTCCGTCGAAGAAACGGAAATCTCTATTGGAAGGCTGTCTCGAAGAAGCTGCGCAGCTTGCGCGAATGCAGGGCTTCCTTCGGCATGGCGGCCAGTTTCTGCACGGCGCGGATGCCGATCTGCAGATGCTGGTTGACCTGCGTGCGGTAGAAGGCGGTAGCCATGCCCGGCAGCTTCAATTCGCCGTGCAGCGGCTTGTCGGAGACGCAGAGCAGCGTTCCGTAAGGCACGCGGAAGCGGAACCCGTTGGCGGCGATCGTTGCCGATTCCATGTCGAGCGCTATGGCGCGTGCCTGCGACAGCCGCTGCACCGGCCCGCGTTGGTCGCGCAGTTCCCAGTTGCGGTTGTCGATCGTGCCGACGGTGCCGGTGCGCATGATGCGCTTCAACTCGAAACCCTCGTAGCCGGTGATTTCCGCGACGGCCGCCTCCAGCGCCACCTGCACTTCGGCGAGCGCCGGGATCGGCACCCAGACCGGCAGGTCGTCGTCGAGCACATGGTCCTCGCGCATATAGGCATGGGCAAGCACATAATCGCCGAGCCGCTGGCTGTTGCGCAGGCCCGCGCAGTGGCCGAGCATCAACCAGGCATGCGGGCGCAACACGGCGACATGGTCGGTGATCGTCTTGGCGTTGGAGGGACCGACGCCGATATTGATCATGGTGATCCCGGCATGGCCCTTCTTTTTCAGATGGTAGGCCGGCATCTGCGGCAGGCGGGCAAGTGTCGCATCCGTATCCGGCACGCTCGAACCGGGCAGGGTGACGATATTGCCGGGCTCGACGAAGGCGGTATAACCGTCGCCCCCCTCGGCCATCAGCTTGCGCGCCCAGCTGCAGAATTCGTCAATATAGAACTGGTAGTTCGTGAATAGCACGAAATTCTGGAAATGCTCGGCATGCGTCGCCGTATAATGCGACAGCCGGGCGAGCGAATAATCGATACGCTGGGCGGTGAACGGAGCAAGCGGTGAGGGCTCGCCCGGCGGCGGGATATATTCGCCGTTGGCGATCTCGTCGTCGGTGGTGTTGAGGTCCGGCGTGTCGAAGATATCGCGCATCGGGACGTCGACGAAGGCGGAGGTCGCTGCTTCCACATGCGCGCCCTCGCCAAAGGCGAAGTGCAGCGGAATCGGCGTCGTCGATTCCGAGACGATCACTGGAACATTGTGGCTCTTCATCAGCAGCGACAGCTGCTCCTTCAGGTAATGCTTGAAGAGCTTCGGCCGCGTAACCGTCGTCGTGTAGATGCCGGGCGCCGTGACGTGGCCGTAGGAGAGGCGCGAATCGACATGCCCGAAGCTGGTCGTCTCGATGCTCACCTGCGGATAGAAAGCGCGGTAGCGCGAGGCGATCGGAGCGCCTTGGGCAAGCTCGGTGAAGCTCTCGATCAGGAAGGCCGTATTGCGCTCGTAGAGTTCGGTCAGCGTGTCGACGGCCTTGGCGGGATCATCGAAGCTCTGCGGCTGGAAAGGGGGCGGAGAGGAAATGTCGAGGGGCGACAAAGGGGAGATTCGTTTGTTCATGACGCATTATAGAGAGTTGTTTTTGACAAGCAAACAACGTGCGCCGGCGGAAATCGATTTTTAATCTTCTTCCGTGTCTGTACCGTTCACCGCACCGTCGGCGCGCAGAAGGTCCCGTTTCTCTCCAGGCAGGTATAGCTCGCACCGAAATGCGACTGCGTGCCGCCGCCGCCTTCATGCACAACGATCGCCGAAAATGTGATCGCGAAGATTGCTGCGAACAGCGTGATGATGCTGAAACGTCTTGCCAGAATGTAGAGGTTCATCTCATGCCCCGATGCGCAACCTAACCATGACATGAGTTTTGCCATGCGACGGCTGAACGAGTGCTGAGATGCCGGTTCATCCACCGTTCAGCTTGCGGGGCAGGATTGAAGAATTGTCGTGACGATTGGCGAGCTGAGAAAGCTCCGAGGCATGCCGGCATTTCGGCCGGCATGATTAGGCGTTTTGGATATTTGCTATGTTGGCCTTATCGCATCAGAGCCGCGTCCAGGTCTGCGACTTGCAGAGGACTTTCAAGACACAGCCCTGCATCCGCAGCGAATTGCCGGAAACCTTGCCCGAGCCGCTATAGGTCTTGTCGGCGGCCGGATCGGTGATCTCGCCGGCGTAACTGCCGCCGGTACCGGCAAGCCTGCCGATCTTCCGACCGCTGTATTTGCCGGTTTTTAGCGTCACGCAGTAGCTGCCGCCGCAGGCCGCGATCACCGCCGTTTCGCCCGAGGCGGTTTTCCAATTGCCAACGATCGGCTCTTCGGCATGCGCTGTGCCCGCGATCACGGCGATGGCGCCGGCGAGAATGAAGCTGCGGATCATCTTTTCCTCCCTGATGTCCTTTGACCGGCCGCGAAAATAACTGACGCGAACGTAAAGGTAAATACAGGGTGATCGCTATCGCCGGAGATCGCCGAAAGCTGGAAAAAAAGCGAAAGGTCGAGGCTCTTAAATCTGTCGTCTGCTGATTTCATGATGAACGATCGGTTTATTTTCGAATCTGAATCTTTCGTAAAATTCGAACGAAAACCCTTAAGCTCCAGGGCATCCGATGTTTAATAAAAATCCAATTTTACCAAGTGTTTGCACTTTGTTTGTCTCAAATTAATCATGGATTTTAGGCGTTTTTTGAAGGCGGTTCGGCATAGTGAAGCCATCAAACGAGCGGGGCAAACCCGCCGAAACTGAAGGGCTGCAAGCCGCAATAGACGGCAAGGTCCGGAGGTAAAACAGGGTAAGTCATAAACAGACTAACAGGGATAAAACCGATGGCACGCTTTGAAATGCACAATGCTGAAACGGCCACCATGGGTGGCGACAACAGCGCCGATGTCTTCTGCGAAATGGGTCTGATGTATGCGACCGGCCGCGGCTGCGCCGTCGATCTCGTCGCTGCCCACAAATGGCTGAACATTGCCGCGATCAAGGGTAACGACCGCGCCGCCGAGCTTCGCGCCGACGTGGCCGCCACCATGAACAAGATGCAGCTCGTGGAAGCGTTGCGCGCTGCCCGCGAATGGATGACGGTTCACTGAAACCGTCTCCTGCTGGCGCTTCGACAGAAATAACAACCTCGAAAGAGGGGCGGGCGGGGCGTTTGAAACGCCGATGCCGGGAGAAGAGCACCGCGGCCGGATACCGGCCGCGGTTCTTCGTTTAATTATCAGCATGATGTCGAACGAAAACCGCTCACATGTTTCAGCATCATGCTTGATCAGCCGATCGCCTTCAGCACCTGCGGCAGCGCTTCCTCGAACAGCGCCATGTCGGTCTCCGGCCCGACGCTGACGCGGATGCAGCGATTGAGCGGCGCCACACCGGGCATGCGGATGAAGACGCCATGCTCCATCAGCCCGTCGACGATCGCCCGCGCATAAGCGCCGTCGCGGCCGGCGTCGATCGCCACGAAATTCGTCGCCGAGGGCAGCGGCTCAAGGCCGTTTGCCCGGGCGATGCGGCCGATGCGCTCCCGCGCCGCATGGATCCTGCGGACCACCTCGGTGAGATAGGCCTGGTCCTTGAGGGCGGCGAGCGCGGCTGCCGTCGCCAGCCGGTTCATGCCGAAATGATTGCGGATCTTATCGAAGGCCTGCGCCGTGCCGGGCGTCGAGATAACGTACCCGGTGCGGGAGCCGGCAAGGCCATAAGCCTTGGAGAAGGTGCGGGTGCGCACGATGTTCGGCAGATCGATCAGCGAAGCGATCGACGGCAGCGAATTTGCCGGTCCCGTCTCGCTATAGGCCTCGTCGAGCACCATCAGCGTCGTCTCGGGCAGTGCCCGGGCGAAAGCGACGATGCTGTCGGCGTCCCACCAGCTTCCCATCGGATTGTCGGGATTGGCGAAATAGACGAGCGGCGCATTCTCGCGCCTGACGGCCTCGAGCAGCCCGTCGAGATCCTCGCGGTCATCGACATAGGGCACGGTCACCAGCCGGCCGCCGAAGCCGGCGACATGGAAATTGAAGGTCGGATAGGCGCCGAGCGAGGTGACGACCGTCGCGCCGGTTTCGATCACCAGCCGGACGATCTGGCCAAGCAACTCGTCGATGCCGCCGCCGATGGCGATATTGGCGGAGGAGGTGCCGAGATGAGCGCCGAGCGCTTCCCTCAGCGTGAAATTTTCCGGGTCATTGTATTTCCAGATATTGCCCGCCTCCTCGCTTATCGCCGCAAGCACGGAAGGGGCCGGGCCGAAGCCGTTCTCGTTGGCGCCGATGCGTGCCAAGACGGCACGTCCGCGCTGGCGCTCGATGGCCTCGGGGCCCACGAAGGGAACTGTGGAGGGCAGGGCGCTGATGAGGGGCGTGAAGCGCGAAAAGGCGGACATGCGAAGGCAAGTTCCCGGACATGTTGACGGTTGACGCAACAATAGGCCGGGGTACGGCCAAGGCAAGCCAGATTATTTCAACAGCTGACCGATGGGCGACGCCTGCGGGCGGAACATCGGCGCACGCCGTGCATCGAGCGCTTCCATGTTGCCGACAAGGAAGTCGGTGCGCACCACGCGGCGCAGAACCTCGGGATCCATCAGGTTGATGAACCGCACGCCGATGCGTTCCTTGCGACGGTAGACCTCGGCACAGCCGATCCGATAGGCGAGGCCGAGAATGTTGAGATAATAATGTTTCGGCAGACCGGCGGTGGTCGACACGATGAAGGTGGCGCCGCCTTGCGAGATATCGATGACCTCGGCGCTTCGCATCGATACGCCGGTGAGGCACGGCCGGACGGCGACGATACGGGCGGGGCGCTTGACGTGGAATTCTTCCCAGCGCAGGTCGTAGATGGCGGATTTGACCGTGGCAAGGTGTGTGGCGCGGAGCATAGTCATCTTGCATTCTCCGTCAGGCAGGGCACAGTTGGGGTTCTTGCTCTGGTGCAAGCTGATCTTGCTCCGGCCAAGGTCACATGAATGTTTTGCGCATTCGTCAAATATAAAATGACAATTTTAACGACTTTCAATTTTGTTCCCAAGCGGGACGCCCCGATGTTCACAATCGGGACGGGGCCGTCAGCCCGACACCCGTTTCATCCGAGATTTCTGAGGGCGAGATATGCGTCGGCCAGCGGTCGGCGCCGCAGCTGCCGGACAACATCGCCTGCACAAATCGCCGCGGCGGCGAAAGACGAGAAAACAGCGAGGCCTGGAAACCGGACCGCCGCTCCAATCGATTTCCGGCGCCATTTCTCGAACTCTTTCAACGGCCGGACGTTCTGTCTTGATCGATGAAGCACAGCGCGCTTCGATGAGGACAGCGAGGAGTTGAAGATGACCGACGTCAGAATTCCTGGGAAATCATGGGTCGTAGTCTGCAATGGAGCCAAGGCCCTGATCATGCAGAATGCCGGCGATGCCCAACTGGTGAACCTCAAGGTGTTGGAAACCCTGACGCAGCCGAACGAGCCCGATCGCGAGATCGGCGCCGACAAGCCCGGTCGCAGCCATGCCGCCGATGGGTTCAGCCGCAGCGCTGTCGAAGAGACCAGCTGGCAGGAGCAGGCCGAAGCTCAATTCCTGAGACATGTGGCGGAACGAATGGACGAGCTGACCCAGGCAAAGGATGCACACCGCATCGTCCTCATTGCGCCGCCGAAGGCGCTCGGCACCTTGCGGCCGGCGCTCAGCGCCGAGACGCAGGCGGCGATTTCGGCGGAATTGGCGAAAGACTATACCAATCTGCCGATCGACGAGATCGAGCGACATCTCGCCGCCTGATCAAAGGCATAAGAGAGCGCGGACTGGCTGGCCCGCGCTTCTTGTTCCCCTCACTCCGACGGCCTCTGCCCGGCAAACAGATCTTCATGGTCGGCAAACAGGGCTCCCAGGCGGTCGATGACGATCCTGACCTCCGGCCGTTGCCGCTCATCGTCATGCGCGACGATCCACATGTCGTAGGTCAGATCGTCGATGACAGGCCCGGCGCGCACGAGCTTGCGCTCCTGATCGCCGATGAAACAGGGCAGTACGCCGCGGCCGGCTCCGCCCCGGATCAGGTAAAAGAGCACATGCGGCGTGTTCGTCCAGCTGGTGATCCAATAATCCGGCGGTTCGAACGTCCATTTGTCCGCCGGGGTGATCGCGGTGTCGGTGCCAAGCGAAATCCAGTTGCAATTGGTCTGCGCAAAGTCGGCCGCGTGGTAAGCGGCATGGGCGACTTTGACCGAACGGCGGATCGCGACGTTGCCGCTGTCCGGCCGGCTATGGCGAATGGCGATGTGCGCCTCGCGATAGGTGAAGTCGACGCTCGCATCACACGTCTTATAGCACATGCGGAAACTGTCCTTCGGCGTCCAGACGCCGGCCAGATGGTCGGCAATGAAGCGCAGGGTCCAGCTGTCGGCGGCCGTCGAGACGATCGGCAGCATCAGCACCTCGTCGCGCCAGTCTGAGATCGCCTGCGCCGCATCCTGCATTCGCCGGACGCGATCGAGGAGCTCCTGACCGTCCTTCGCCAGAAGGTAACCGGTGGGGCCACGGCTGAACAGCGACCGCCCGGTCACCCGTTCGAGCGCCAGCATGCGCCGGCCGATCGTCGGCGCGCTGAGGCCGGTGCGTGTTGCCGCCGCCGAAAGCCCGCCGCCGGTCGCAACATGGAAGAAGAGTTGCAGATCGTCCCAGCTCGCATCTTTCATGGATGAAAACCCCCTTTCCCCGGCGCCTCTACATAGCCAGCGCGTGAAGGCCTAGCTCAAGTGCTCCAGCAATATGGAGGATAGGCAATGCTTCTCAACTGGGTCGTTCTCTTCGAGGAAGTCGAAACTCGCAAACGCCGCATGCGCCGCGATCCCATGGCCGATCCGCTCGATGGTCCGGAATGGCGCGGACTTCTCTGGATCATCCCGATCATCGCGTATCTCTCCTCAAGAAGAGGCGAGACGAGGCCACGCCGCGATAAGGCACGGATTGAAAGAAGCTTCAGGTTTCGAAGCTCAGTCGCAGCACGTGGTGCAGGAATTCCGGATTGAGCAGCATGTTGAAGCTGACCGTCACCAATTCGCCTTCGCGCTTGACCATGGTGGCGCCGATCTCGTCGTGAATGCCGAGGATTTCGAGAAAGAAATGGCTCGGCATCTCCAGGCCCGGGCTGACCTCGAGTACCGCGCCGGCCAGCGTGATCGTCCGAATCAGGCACCGCACCTGCGTTCCGGTGCTGAGGTGATGGCCGACGAAGATGATGTTGCCGGGCCTGTCGAGGTTGAATTCCCTGTAAGCACGTTCCGGCTTGGGGTGTTCTGTGTCGAGGTGCATCTGAAAGGCCCTTTTAGCCTCCGCTATCATATGAGAAAATTAACACGAGATTACTGATAGCTGCTGAAGAACATCGTTAAGATTGAAGTCTTCTTGGGAGATTGCCGGAAAATCGCATCGATTTCTGGCAGTGTTGCTCCAAATTTGTTCATTCCCGGTGCATATCGGCCATCCTTGACATGTCGGCGGCATTCGCGCATACAAACTCCCGGTTCGAGGCACCGGCCGCTCGCGGATGAAAATCCATGGTGAAGTCCTCGCGATCATGGTCACGGCCCCTTGGTGCATGCTGACTGACGGCAATGCGAGCTCCCATCCACAGTCGAAGAGCATGCCTTTTGCAAAGGCCCACTCCATGACGACGACCTATCCCGGCATTGACGAATTGAAGGCCCAGGCCAAACGCCTGCGCCAGGCGATGAACGATCGCGGCACCGCGCTGACCCATAGTGCGGCGCTCGAAATGATCGCCCGCCAGTACGGCGCGCGCGACTGGAACACGCTGGCGGCGCTGGCGGCGAAACCCAATGCGGCTGCGAAGACACCCCTTTTCGTCGGGGCGCACATTCGCGGCCGTTATCTCAATCAGCCGTTCACCGGCGAGGTTCTGGCGCTGTCGGCCCTGCCGGGAGGCGAACTCCACAGGATCACCATCCATTTCGACGAAGCGGTCGATGTCGTGACCTTCGAGAGCTTTTCAGCCTTTCGCCGGCGTGTGAGCGCGCAGATCGATGCCGACGGCGTCTCGCCGAGGAAAACCTCGAACGGCGTGCCGCATTTGGTGCTCGATCTCTAAATCACTTTTGATTCACTTTGAGGCCATCTGAATCCGGATGATGTCACCCCGGATCGGAGCGCCATATTGTACGGATTTCTCCATGACCGATCTTTCCCAAGGCAATGCTTTTCTCACCGGCTGGTTGCCGGGCGTCTTCATCAGGACGGCGGTGCCGATCGTCGCGATCACCACGCTCAACGGCCTCTTCACCGTCGTCGACGCCTATTTCCTCGGCGCCTATGCCGGCCCCGATGCGCTCTCCGCCGTTAGCCTGATTTTCCCGGGCCTGATGCTGCTGATCGCCCTGCAATCGCTCGTTTCGAACGGCATGGCGAGCATGCTCGCCCGCCGGCTCGGGTCCGGCGATCGCCAGAGCGCGGGCAGGGTATTTGCCGGCGCCCATACGCTGGCGCTGGCCGTCACCCTGGTCCTCAATATGCTCTACTGGACCCTCGGCCGCCAGATCATCGATACCGGTGCCGGCACGCCCGCCGTGGCCAATGGCGCCATGCTGTTCATGGGCACGATGATTGCCTTTGCGCCGGTGAGCTTCTTTCTGTCGCTGCATCTCGACGGATTGCGCTGCGAAGGCAAGATCGGTTTCATGACGCTGGTGACGCTGTCGGCCTCGCTGCTCAACATCCTCGCCAACTGGCTGTTCATGGCCGTGATGCATTGGGGCGTGCTCGGTTCGGCCGCCGGCTCCATCGCCTCGCAATTCGTCTGTCTCGCTGCCGTGCTTGCCTATCGCTGGCGCCGGGCGGCGGCACTCAGACCTTCTCGAGGATTGGCCCTTGCCGAATGGCGCGGCATCGCCGCCTTCGGCGCGCCGATGAGCCTCGGCTTCATCGGCATATCGCTGGCATCCGCCGCCATTCTCGTCAATATCTCGCTCTGGAGCGTGGCAGATTATGTCGCGACGGTCGCCGCTTACGGCATCATCACGCGGATCATGACCTTCACCTATCTGCCGCTGCTTGCCTCAGCGTCGCCCTGCAGACGATTGCCGGCAACAATCACGGTGCCGGCCTCGGGTTTCGCGTCGGCCGCAGCTTGCAGATCGCCATGCTTTCGGCGCTCGTCTATTGCAGCCTGGTGGAGATCGCGGTCGAACTTTTGGCTGGCCGCCTCGGCGCCGTCTTCGTCGCCGATCCTGCCATTGTCGCCGAGGTTAGGCGTATTCTGCCCTGGACGATCGGCGCCTATTTTCTCTTCGGGCAGATGCTGATCCTGTCGTCCTATTTCCAGTCGATCGGCGATGCGCCGCGCGCGGCGATCTTTGGCCTGTCGCGGCCGTATCTCTTCACCCTGCCGCTTACCTTCCTGCTGCCCTTCGTCTTCGGCGAGCAGGGGATCTGGATGGTGCCGGTCTTCGCCGAAGTCGGCATGGTCGTTCTGGCCGTGCTGGTTCTGTCGCAAAACGCGAAACGTCACGGCTGGCGCTACGGGCTTCTGCCTGCCTGAGATGGCAAAGCTGCGCCGGTGCGCGGCCTTGCCGGATATTCTATTCCGTGTCTGCCGAAGCGGCCGATGTCGCGGCTTCCGCTTCGTTCAGCGCCGCGGCGCATTCCTGGCAGCAGACCTCGACGGTCTTGCCGCCGAGCTTGACGGTAATCGTCTCCGTGCCGAGTTCGCAGTCGCAGGCAGCGCAGGTCGACTTCTTCATTGGATGATCCTCCGGTTGATCGTCCCGGATCGGGACAGTCTTCATAAGATCATCAAAGACCGCATCGCCGCTGTCGAAATCTTTAGCGATCGATGTCGGACTTACCTGCGCCGCAATTGCGCCGAGCGCTGGAATTCGGCCGGCGTCTGCCCGAAGGACTGCTTGAAGGACGCGCTGAAATGGCTGTGGCTGGAAAAGCCGAGATCGAGGCCAAGCGCGGTCAGATCCTCGTACTGGCCGAGCAGATCGAGTGCGCGGGCAAGCCTGAGCCGCAGCTGATAGCGGTAAAGTGGCGTCGCCTCGACCTGCTGGAAGACCTGGGTGAGATAAACGGGCGAGACGCCAACCTCGGAGGCGATTTCCGAAAGTGTCCAGCGCCGCGCGAGATCGGAGGAAAGCACCAGCTTTGCCCGGTCGACGAGTTTCTGCCGGCCGGCGCTGGCGCCCGCCGCATGCGATGTGCGCTCGCCGAGCGAACGGTGCACCAGCGTCAGCGCCAATGTTTCCGCCTCCAGCGTTTCGGCGATGTTGCGGCGGAGACCGTGACGCAGCAGAGCGACCAGCGCCTGCGCGCGCGGATCGATCCGGCGGCGCTGGCGGCGGAATGAAAAGGCCGCACCCAGCTGCACCTGGTCCTTCGGCGCGAGCTCTTCGAGCATGGATTCGTCAACCGCCAGATCGATGCAGGCATCGCCGCCTTCGATCGGGTGGCTGATCCGATAGCTCTGGCCGGCATTGAAGAACAGCATCTGATTGGCCTCAGCCACCGTATCGGCGCGGCCGACATGCCGCATGAAGATGCCGCGATAGGGGTAGACGAGGCTTGTCTTGTGGGCGCATTCCTCGTCGCTCTTATGCCGGCATTCGCCATTGCAGACGATGTCACGAATGGTGACGGTCTTTGTTTCCAGGAGCAATGTTGTTGAAAACTGCGACATCCTATATTCCAGCCGGACAGACCGCCGACAAGGCGACCCGCGGACAGTATCACGACTGATGCCTGTGTTCAGTAGCGGCTATAGACGTGAACGTCGCTTTCCGTCTGCCCCCGGGAAAGGCCGATATCCTTCAACTGATCGTCGGAAAGTTCCATCAGCGCATTGCGGTTGCGCCTTTCGCCGACCTTGCGTGCCAGCCAGCGGACAGCCGTAATTGCCGCAAGCAACAGGCCGCGCCCCTGATGCGAAGAACGGACGTTGCGGCCTGCTATGGTGTTATTCGAGCTGTGCATGATGATCCTCCATTCTTGTTGGATGGAGGCAGTGAACCATCAGCGGCGGCTTGCCGCTGTCAGATTATTTAGCGATCGGAGGCGCGCTTATGCTTTCAGCAGCCATTCGTGCTCGGCGGCATTGTGGAATTTCCAGATGCGCTTCGGTCCGGCCATGACGTTGAGGTAGTAGAGATCGTAGCCGTGCGTTGCCGCGCAAGGATGGTAGCCCTTCGGCACCAGCGTCACGTCGCCGTCCTCGATCGCCATCGCTTCGTCCAGTGAACGATCGTCGGTATAGACGCGCTGGAAACCGAAGCCCTGCGGCGGGTTGAGGCGATGGTAATAGGTCTCTTCCAGAAAACTCTCGTTCGGCAGGTCGTCCTGGTCGTGCTTGTGCGGCGGATAGGAGGAGGTGTGGCCGCCGGGCGTGATCACCTCGACGACGAGCAGCGAATGCGCCGAGCTGTCGTCCTCCGGCATGATATTGTTGACGTAGCGCACATTCGTGCCCTTGCCGCGCGTCACCTGTGGATGCGTGCCGGGCGGAATTTCCTTCGCCTGGTAGGTGCCGCCGCCGGGCGCCGAGCAGACGGCGAGCTCGAGATCGGTCTCCGCCGTCACCGACCACGTCGATTCCATCGGGATGTAAAGTGCATGCGGCGCGCCTTCGAACGGGCTCATGCGGCCGCCGAGCGTGCCGAAATCCCTGGTGCCGGCCGATGCCTTGCCCTTGCCGGTGACCCAGACGAGGCAGATTTCCCGATCGCCGGTCTCTCCTGAAACCGTCTCGCCCGGCTTCAAGCGATGCAGATCGAAGCCGACATAGGTCCAGCCGGCATTTTCAGGGGTGACATGCGTGACGCGGCCATGCGTGCCGGACGGTTTCACCTTGAGGTTTGGCATTGGTGTTTCTCCTCGTACGTTACAAAATCCCCGCCCCAAACCCCTCCCCACAAGGGGGGAGGGCCTTAATCTGCGGCGCTGTCTCGCTCATGTTGCGACGTTCCTTTTGCAAGGTGGCGCTGTCTGGAGCAGGGCGGTGCCTCAAGTAAGTCCCTCCCCCTTGTGGGGAGAGGTTGGGGAGGGGTTTTCTTTTCCGTTATCCCTTGGGAAAACCTTCCGTTTCCACCGTATAACCAGCCGCGGCCATCACCCGCATCAATTCCGCATGGCCGATCTCGGCCATCTTCTGCGGCGGCGCTTTGCGCGGATCCTGTTCGGCCTCGACGACGAACCAGCCCTCGTAGCCGTGGTCGGCGAACCGCTGGACGATGGCGCCGAAATCGAGCGAACCGTCGCCCGGGACAGTGAAGGCGCCGAGCGCTACTGCGTCGAGGAAGGACTGCCGGCTGCGGTCAAGCCCATCGACCACGGATTGGCGAATGTCCTTGACGTGGACATGATTGATGCGGGCATGGTGATTGTCGATGGCGCGCAGCACGTCGCCGCCGGCAAAAGCCAGATGACCGGCATCGAGCAGCAGCGGAATGCCTTCGCCCGAATTGCGCATGAAGGCATCGAGCTCCGGCTCGGTTTCGACGACGGCCGCCATGTGGTGGTGGTACGAGAGGGGCATGCCCTGCTCGGCGCACCATTCGCCGAATTCTGTGACGCGGCGCGCATAGGCCTTCATCTCGTCGTCGGCGAGGCGCGGCTTGGTCGCGAGCGGTTTTGAGCGGTCGCCCTGGATGGAGCGTCCGACTTCGCCGTAAACGATGCAGGGCGCGTTGACTGCCTTGAACAGTTCGATCATCGGCGCGATGCGGTCTTTGTTGACCGCAAGCTCCTCATTGACCAGCGTGCCGGAGAACCAGCCGCCGCACAGCGTCACGTCGGCGGCGCGCAGGATCGGCAGCATTTCTTCCGGGTTGCTCGGGAAACGGCGCCCTTGCTCCATGCCGGTAAAGCCGGCGCTGCGCGACTGCCGCAGGCATTCCTCCAGGGACACATCGTCGCTGAGTTCTGGAAGGTCGTCGTTCCACCAGGCGATGGGCGACATGCCGAGTTTGGCCTTCATCAACATTCTCCTTAAAGATAATGCGGAGGAGCGGTTCCGCTCCTCCGAAAAATGACAGCAATGATTTAGCCGATGCGCTGGGCGGCGCGTGCTTCGATATAGCCCTTCCGCGCTTTGTTGACCTCTTCGCGTGGGCTGACCTCGGGCACCGCGACATCCCACCAGTGGCCGCCGGCCTCAGTAGTGATCAAGGGATCGGTGTCGATGACGAAGACCGAGGTACGGTCGTTCTTCTTCGAACTGGCAATCGCCTGCTCCAGCTCCGCGATCGAGCCGACCTTGACGGCGATGGCCCCCATGCTTTCGGCATGCGCGCGGAAATCAATCTCCGGCATCACCTCGTGATAGGAGTCCTTGAGCAGATTGTTGAAGTTGGCGCCGCCGGTTCCCATCTGCAGCCGGTTGATGCAGCCATAGCCGCGATTGTCGAGCACGACGATGTTGAGCTTGAGGCCGAGCATCACCGAGGTTGCGATCTCGGAATTCATCATCATGTAGGAGCCGTCGCCGACCATGACGACGACATCCCGTTCGGGACGCGCCATCTTGGCGCCGAGGCCGCCGGCGATCTCGTAACCCATGCAGGAAAAGCCGTATTCCATGTGATAGCTGCCGGGCGCCGTCGCCGGCCAGAGCTTGTGCAATTCGCCGGGCAAGCCGCCGGCTGCGCAAAGCAGCGTCGTACTGTCGCCGCCGATCGTGCGCACCACCGCGCCGATCACCTGCGCATCGGAGGGCAGGGCGGCATTGGTCGTCGCCATGGCCTTCGCCGCAGCTTCCATCCAGACTCTCTTTTCCGCAGCCGCCTTCTCGGTCAGCGCCGCCGGCGCCTTCCAGCCGGAAAGGCCCGCCGAAAGCGCCTTCAGCCCTTCGCGGGCATCGGCGACGACAGGATGGCTGTCATGTTTCACCGCGTCGTAGGCGGCGATATTGAGCCCGATCATCTTGAGGCTGTCGTTCTTGAACAATGCCCAGGAGCCGGTGGTGAAATCCTGGCAGCGTGTGCCGACGGCGATGACGAGGTCCGTCTCTTCGGCGATCGCATTCGCTGCCGATGTGCCGGTGACGCCGACCGAGCCGAGCGCCAGCGGCAGAGTTTCGTCGATCGAGGATTTGCCGGCCTGGGTGACGACGACGGGAATGGCATGGGCCTCGGCAAAGGCGGCAAGCTCCTTCGTCGCCTGTGAATAGAGCACGCCGCCGCCTGCGACGATCACCGGCTTCTGCGATGCCTTGATCAGCGCGATGGCATTGGCGAGCTCGTCTGCATCCGGTTGCGGCCGGCGGGTCGTCCAGACCTTTTCCTCAAACAGGCTTTCCGGATAATCGAAGGCTTCGGCCTGAACATCCTGGCAGAGCGACAAGGTCACCGGACCGCAATCCAGTGGATCGGTCAGCACCTGCATGGCACGCTTCAGCGCCGAGATGATCTGCTCCGGCCGGGTGATGCGGTCGAAATAGCGCGAAACCGGGCGGAAGGCGTCATTGGCCGAAACAGTGCCGTCACCGAAATCCTCGATCTGCTGCAGCACCGGATCCGGCGCGCGGTTGGCGAAAACGTCGCCCGGCAGGAAAAGAACGGGAATGCGGTTGACATGTGCGACACCGGCGGCCGTCACCATGTTCAGCGCGCCGGGACCGATCGAGGTCGTGCAGGCCATGAAGCGCGTGCGGAAATTCGCCTTGGCATAGGCGATCGCGGCATGCGCCATGCCCTGTTCGTTGTGGGCGCGATAGGTCGTCAATTCCCCGCGCACCTGATAAAGCGCCTCGCCTATGCCGGCGACGTTGCCGTGACCGAAGATCGCCCAGACGCCGCCAAAGATCGGCACCTTTTTGCCGTCGACAACCGTCATCTGCTTTTTAAGGAAATGCGCGACGGCCTGCGCCATCGTTAACCGAATCGTCTTGCCCATCGGGGTCTCCCGGAGTTTTAACTCTTTATCTTTTCCCCTCCCCAACCCCTCCTCACAAGGGGAGGGGCTAACCTGTTCGCCTCTCTGCGTTCCCGCCGCACGTCTCATCCAGAGGATGTTCGATGATGGCGTGAGGCGGCGCCTCAAGTTAAGTCCCTCCCGTTGTGGGGAGGGGTTGGGGAGGGGTTCAATTCTATTGCTACTGAAGCCCGCGTGTCTTCAGCCACGCCTCTGTCAGTTGCCGGAAGCGGCCGGCCATATGGGCAATCGCCTCCTCGTCGTTCATGGCGCCCGAAAGCCAGGCGCGCGCCGCATCAGCAAAGATCGTCCGGCCGACGGCGAAGCCCTTCACCGAAGGAGCCGCCAGCGTCGCCTCGAAGCAGGAGATCAGTTCCTCGGCGGGCGCCTCGAGGCCCAGGAGCACGATACCGCGGCACAATGGATCATTTTTGGCAATCACCGCGTCGATCTTCTTCCAGGCTTCGCCGGAGGCTTGCGGCTCCAGTTTCCACCAGTCCGGCTTGATGCCGAGCGCATAAAGTTCTTCCAGCGCGGTTGCGATCGTATCGTCGGTAAGCGGTCCGTTCTTGCCGGCGATGATCTCGACCAGCAGCTCGCGGCCGACCTTGCGTGCGGCTTCGAACAGCGTGCGCAGCTTCTCTTGCTGCTCGCTCTTCAATTCGGCCGGGTCGTCGGGATGATAGAAGCACAGGCATTTGATGCAATGGCCGAGCGGCCATTCGACAAGCTGCGAACCGATATCCTGGCTGAATTCGAAGCGCAGCGGCTTGGAACCCGGCAATTCCACCGGCCGGCCGATCCAGGAGAAATTCTTCGTCGCCGCATCGAAAAAGGCATCGCGGCCGAAGCGTTCGTCGATCAGCATGCCGTAACCGTCGCGGCCGTTCGAAACGCGCGCCGCCGCTTCGACTGCCAGCCGCTTGAAGGCGACGATTTTCTCGTGGCCGACGCCGACTTCATCGGCGACGCTGACGAGTTGCGAGCGGTGATCGATCGCCAGCGCCATCAGCAGCGGGATGTCGCCACGCCGGGTGGATGCCCAATGAATATGGTTGATCGCCTCGTCCTTGCGCAGCGCCCGATGTTTGCTGCCGGTTTTCAGGAAGAAGTCGAGCTCCGCCCAGGTCGGATATTCCGGCGAGCAGAGCAGCCGGGAGACGGCGAAAGCCCCGCAGGCATTGGCCCAGGTGGCGCAGGTCTTCATCGGTTCGTCGCGCAGGAAGCCACGGAGGAAACCGGACATGAAGGCATCACCGGCGCCTAGCACGTTGAACACCTCGATCGGGAAACCCTGGCCGACAATGCCGGCTTCGAGGTCGTCGGCGATCGGCCCCTCATAGACGATGCAGCCCATGGCGCCGCGCTTCAGGACGATCGTCGCCGGCGTCAGGCGGCGGATTTCCTTCAGCGCGCCGAGCACGTCGTCGGCGCCGGAAGCGATCAGGATTTCCTCTTCAGTGCCGACGATGAGATCGCAATCGGGCAGCGTCTCCTTCATCTTCGAGGAGACGCGGTCGGACTTCACGTAGCGCTCGAAGCCTTCGGCATGGCCGGCAAGGCCCCAGAGGTTCGGCCGGTAGTCGATGTCGAAGATTACTTTGCGGCCGTTCTCCTTGGCGATGCGGATCGCCTTGCGCTGCGCGGCCTCGGTATTTGGCCGCGAGAAATGCGTGCCGGATACGAGAACGGCGCGTGACGACTTGATGAAATTTTCGTCGATATCGCCTTCCTCAAGCGCCATGTCGGCGCAGTCGGAACGATAGAAGATCATCGGCGATACGCCCTCAGCCTCGACCGCAAGCAGCACGAGCGCCGTCAGCCGTTCCTTGTCGGTAACGATGCCGTCCGTCGCGACCCCTTCGCGCGCCGCCTGCTCGCGGATGAAGCGTCCCATCTGCTCGTCGCCGACGCGGGTGATGAGGCCGGATTTGAGGCCGAGCCGCGCCGTGCCGATGGCGATATTGGACGGGCAGCCGCCGACGGATTTGGCAAAGGAGGCGATATCCTCCAGCCGCGAGCCGATCTGCTGACCATAAAGATCGACCGAGGAGCGGCCGATGGTGATTACATCAAGCGCCGGCTCCGGCTGTAAACCCGGATTCGATTGTACCATGATGTCCTCCCGCTAGATTTTGCGCGGCTTCCAGTGCCTGCGAATTATAATAATGAAACATTGGTTCCGATATTTTGTCAATTCGGAATGTTTATTCCATTTTCGCTTTTCCCGCTTTTGCGTGCTGTCGCTTGCGCCGCCGCTCGGCGATGGCGACCGGCAGCGCCATGGTGAGCGCCATCGAGGCCGACAGTGAGCGGAAGCCGGCGAAATCGGCCTCCGCCACCTCGAACCAATGGGTGGCGCAGGCGGCAAGCGGCGAGAAGGCCGAATCGGTGATCGCGATAATGGGGACGCCGCGGTCGGCAAGCTCCTGGCTCTGGCTGAGGCTGTCGGCCGCATAAGGCGAAAAGCTTGCCGCGATCGCCGCATCCTTCGGCGTTGCGAACTGCACCATCTCAGGATCGACGCCGTTCGGCGAGGCGACGATCTGGTGGCGGATGTTGAGCTTGGAAAAAGCGTAGGTCATATGCGCCGTCAGCGGATAGGAGCGTCGTTTGGCGATCAGATAGATCGTTTCGGCGGCGGCCAGGATATCCACCGCTTTCGTGAACGTATCGCTCTGCACGGTCGCCGCCAGCCGGTTGACCGACTGGCTTGCCGCGGCAATGAAGCCGGAGAGCAGGTTCGCGTCCTCGTCGTCGCCGCTCGCCTGCTCCAGAGTGACGAGCCGTTCTTCGTAACTCAGTGTCCGGTCGCGCAGCCTTTCGCGGAAGATGCTCTGCAGATCGGAAAAGCCTTCATAACCCAGATGGTGTGCCAGGCGCACCAGCGTCGAGGGCTGGACGTCGGAGGCAGCGGCGATGCTCGCCGTCGTGCCGAAGGCGATTTCGTCGGGATTGCCCAGCGCGAAGGCAGCGACCTGCGCTAGCCGCTTCGGCATGCTCGCCTTGCGCTCGATGATGGTGCTGCGCAGGCTTTCGAAATCGCGCGGCACACGTGCGTGCCTCTGGGGGTCATTATCCATGCGTGCGGCTCACGGGATGAAACAAATATTCCATATTATTGAGCATAAACGATTTCAAACGGCACGCCTAATTGTTTTTAATCGCCTGTAATTCAAGCCTTTTAAACAGTTTTGGCAGGGGATGAGACGGAAAATGCCGGTGAACGGTCTCTTGCCAAAATGATCTAAATATTCCAAAAATCCGCGCGCAGTCCTGGAGGAGACGGAAATGAAGCCACTTGGCATCGGTTTGATCGGCACGGGTTATATGGGCAAGTGCCATGCGCTGGCGTGGAATGCGGTGAAGACCGTGTTCGGCGATGTCGAGCGTCCGCGACTCGTGCATCTGGCTGAAGCCAATGCCGGGCTTGCTGAGGCGCGCGCCTCCGAATTCGGCTTCGAGAAGGCAACCGCCGACTGGCGGGCGCTGATCGCCGACCCGGAGGTCGACGTCGTTTCCGTAACCACACCCAATCAGTTCCACGCCGAGATGGCGATTGCAGCCCTCGAAGCCGGCAAGCATGTCTGGTGCGAAAAGCCGATGGCGCCGGCCTATGCCGATGCCGAGCGCATGCTGGAAACGGCTGAACGATCGGGCAAGGTGGCCGCCCTCGGCTATAATTACATCCAGAATCCGGTCATGCGACATATCAAGACGCTTTTGGGTGAGGGCGCCATCGGCACGGTCAACCATATCCGCGTCGAAATGGACGAGGATTTCATGGCCGATGCTGACGTCTCTTTCTATTGGAAGAGCGAGCTTGCCGCCGGCTATGGTGCGCTCGACGATTTCGCCGTGCACCCGCTGTCGTTGCTCTGGTATCTATTCGGCCACGTCGAGGCCGTCATTACAGATATGGTTAAGCCCTATGCCGACCGTCCGCTCAACGGTGGTGGCCGCCGTGCCGTCGAAAATCACGACGCTGCCAACGTGCTGATGCGGCTTGGCGGCGGCATCTCCGCTGTGCTGATGGCGAATCGCGCCGCATGGGGCCGCAAGGGCCGCATCGCCCTGCAGATCTACGGCTCGAAAGGCTCGATCGTCTACGATCAGGAGCGTATGAATGAATTCGAACTCTACCAGGCCGACGGGCGTGGCTCCGAACAGGGTTTTCGCAAGATACTGGCGGCACCTGCCCATCGGCCGTATGATCGGTTCATTCCGGCGCCCGGCCACGGCCTCGGCTTTAATGATCTCAAGATCATCGAATGCCGCGAGCTGATCCGGGCAATATCGGGTGAACCGTCGTCGATCGTGACATTTAAAGACGGTCTCAGGATAGAGAAGTCGGTGCATGCCATGGCACAGTCCTTCCACGAGTGTCGTTGGATCGAAATCGGCTGAAGGTAAGAAGCCGCTTTCCGTTGACGGCGCTCCGGGCAGGGGATAGGCCTTGACGTGATTGTCGGGCGCAGTTTCGGGAGTGAAATCGTGACGGATAGATTGGTGATTATCGGCGCGGGGCAGGCCGGTTTCGCATTGGCGGCCAAGCTGCGAGCATTGAAGGATACGCGCCCGATCACTCTCATCGGTGCCGAGGATGTAGCGCCCTATCAGCGCCCGCCGCTTTCGAAGAAATATCTGCTCGGCGAAATGAGCTTCGACCGCCTGCTGTTTCGCGATCAGCACTGGTATGGCGACAATGACGTCGACCTTCGCCTTTCCACTTGGGTCGAGGAGATCAAGCCGGACAGCAAGCAGGTTCTGCTGCAAGACGGCTCCGTTCTCGACTACGGCACGCTGGCGCTGGCCACCGGCTCGACGCCGCGCCGGCTGCCGGCCGCAATCGGCGGCGATCTCGAAGGCGTCTATGTCGCCCGCGACAAGCGCGACGCCGACATGCTCGCCGACGAGATGCGGCCCGGCCGTCGCGTCCTGATCATCGGCGGCGGTTATATCGGCCTGGAGGCGGCGGCCGTTGCCCGCCATCTCGGCCTCGAAGTCACCGTCATCGAGATGGCCGACCGCATCCTGCAGCGCGTTGCGGCGAAGGAGACGGCCGACATCATGCGCGCGATCCACGAGGGCCACGACGTGGTGATCCGTGAGAAAACCGGGCTCAAGCACCTGATCGGCAAGGACGGCCGCGTCGCTGGTGCGGCGCTTTCCGACGGATCGACTATCGACGTCGATTTTGTCGTCGTCGGCATCGGCGTCGTGCCGAACGATCAGCTTGCCAAGGAAGCCGGCCTCGAAGTCGCCAACGGCATCATCGTCGACGAATTCGCCCGCACCTCCGATTCGGCGATTTTTGCTGCCGGCGATTGCGCGGCCCTTCCCTGGCAGGGCGGGCGCATCCGGCTCGAATCGGTGCAGAACGCTGTCGACCAGGCCGAAGCGGCGGCCGCCGTCATCGCCGGCGGCAACGAGCCTTATGATCCCAAGCCGTGGTTCTGGTCCGACCAGTACGACGTCAAGCTGCAGATCGCCGGCTTCAATCTCGGTTATGACGATACGTTGCTGCGCCCCGGCGCCCGCGAAGGCGCCCATTCCGTCTGGTACTTCAAGGAAAGCCGGCTGATCGCCGTCGACGCGATCAACGATGCCAAAGCCTATGTGACCGGCAAGAAACTGCTGGAATCCGGAATTAACCCCGACCGATCGATTCTCGCCGACCCCTCCGCCGATCTCAAGAGCCTGCTCGCCTGAGCCGAGAGGCGATGCCGCAAGGAAAGAGCCCTTTGCCTGACACAGAGGGCGCGGCCCTCTGCTGAAAGGGCCTGATTGCAATGGTTAGGTTAACCTTTGGTCGCGCGTCATTTTGCGATCCGAGGGGCTGCGAATCGGAACCGTTTCGTCTCGCTTTCCCCGAGCGCCTGGGGGCAGAGCGTGGTCTCGTATTGAAGAGACGCGTGATCGAATTATGCAAATCACGGGCAGGCAGCAATGCCCCCATTGCCCAACCTGGTCGAAATGCCGGCCGCTGCATTTCTTCTGATGAAAACTCAAAAAACCCTTGCATTCACAGACCGGTCACCATAGTTAGGCCGCACCGGAGAGGTGGCCGAGTGGTCGAAGGCGCTCCCCTGCTAAGGGAGTATACGTCAAAAGCGTATCGTGGGTTCGAATCCCATCTTCTCCGCCATTTCGATTTTCGCAGCATGTCATGTCTTACCTCCGGCGGGAATCATGGTCGCTTGGTCGGCGATGCCTCAGTCGCGGTGGAGAATCTCTTTCCTTCGAAGAGAGAGAATCGCCGGCAGGAATCACGTCCCGCGCTCCTGTCCTCGGCCACCTGCGAAAGCGAATCGGTGACCGGGCGGTTACGCTTCTGGCGATCCGGATGTCTCCCGCAATGATCAGATTTCGTCAGAAGAACGTCACAAATGTGTCGGAAGACGCATGTCCAGCGCCTTGTCGATCTCGCCTAAGCTGCCGCAAAATCAGGCTTTTCTTAACAAAGAATAAAGGAAATCGAGGCCGGTTGCCCGACTTGTGTCCTTTCAGCAACAGAATGTGGGGAAGGCTCCCTCAAACCCCCTGTTGAAGCAAGTTGGTGATTGCGTGACGGCCGCCGTCTTGTATTTTCACCCTCGGAAGCAAGGGCGACGGATCGTCCACTTCTTGAAACACGGGAATGGGGCAGGGAACGCTGCTCAGCGAAAGATCCCAAACCCGATCGAAACTTTGAATTGGAGGTCATTTATGAACATCAAGAGCCTTCTTCTCGGCTCCGCTGCTGCTCTGGCAGTAGTTTCCGGTGCTCAGGCTGCTGACGCTATCGTTGCTGCCGAGCCGGAACCGGTTGAATATGTTCGCGTCTGCGACGCTTACGGCACCGGCTACTT
>NZ_JARFVE010000009.1:0-120115 GCF_029194105.1 Rhizobium mulingense
ACGTTCAACGCCGCCGCCTCGCCGCCTGACGTCCACCAGTGCAGCATCTGCACTTCCTTGACGTCGGCGGCGCGGGCCGCGACATGCGTGCCGGCCAGAGCCAATGCGATCACGGCCGTCGTGGTCAAAAACCTATTCATCGAAGAACCTCCCAGTTCCTTCTTGAAAGATGCGGGACCATTCCCGCATCAATTGCCCGCCCTCGCCGGGCGTAGTTGCTTTGCCGGCTAGACCAGCTTTTCCGTCTGCGGCATCCACCAGCCGGTGCGCTTGCCGATATGCATGTTGAGCGTCTTGGTCTCCGTGTAGTCTTCGACCGCATGGCGGCCGAGCTCACGGCCGAGGCCGCTCTGCTTGTAGCCGCCGAAGGGCAGTTCCGAGGCGCCGTCCATGAAGGTGTTCATCCACACCGTGCCTGCCCTCACCGACCGGCCGATCGTCAGGCAGGTGTCGAAATCGCGGCTCCAGACACCGGCCGACAGGCCGTAATCGATCGAATTCGCGATCCTGATCGCTTCGGCTGTTGTTTCGAACGTCAGAACCGACAGAACAGGACCGAAGACTTCCTCACGGGCCACCGCCATATCAGGCATGACCGCTTCGAGGATCGTCGGCGACATGAACTGCCCCATGCCGAGGTCAAGCGTCTCGCCGCCATGGGCGACGCGGGCGCCGCTGCTTCTGGCGCCGGTGACATAGCCTGAGATCTTCTCCAGATGCTGCGGCGTGATGATCGCGCCGACCTGCGTTGACGGATCAAGGGGATCGCCGACCTTCACGTCCTTCGCCAGTTCGGCGACGCGCCTGACGACGTCGGAAGCGATCGACTTATGCAGGATCAGCCGCGAGCCGGCATTGCAGCACTCGCCGGCATTGAAATAGGCGCCGAAGACCGCGGCATCGACGAACGCGTCGAGGTCGGCATCGGGGAAAACGATTTGCGGGTTCTTGCCGCCGAGTTCCAGCGAGACCTTCTTCAGTGTCTGCGCCGCATTCGTCATCGTCAGTTTTCCGACACCCGTCGAGCCGGTGAAGGACACCATGTCGACATCAGGGTGGGAGGTCATGATCGCGCCGACTTGAGGTCCCGTGCCGGTGACAATGTTGACGACGCCATCGGGAACGCCCGCTTGCTGCAGGATCTCTCCGAGCACGAGCGTCGATCCGGATGTCAGCTCCGAGGGCTTGACGACGGTGGTGCAGCCGGCGGCGAGCGCGAAGGGCAGCTTCTGGCCGACGATCAGGAACGGAAAGTTCCACGGCGTGATGATCGAGACAACGCCGATCGCCTCGCGCAGGACGACGCCGAGCGTGCCGTCGCCGAGCGTGTTGTAGCTTTCACCATGGAGATCGCGTGCGAGAGCCGCCGCATAGCGCCAGATGTCGACCGAGCCGGCAATTTCTCCTCGCACCTGGGTGATCGGCTTGCCTGCCTCGATGGCATCGAGAAATGCCAGTTCCTCAGCCCGTGCGGCGATCAGATCGGCCGCCTTGAGCAGGATGGCGGAGCGTTCGGACGCGGTCATGCGCGGCCACGGCCCCTCGTCGAACGCCCTGCGCGCGGCAGCGATGGCGTGCTCGGCGTCGGTCCTGCTGCCGGCCGGGAAGCGGCTGACCACGACACCATGGCTTGGCGCGACGCGCTCGATCGGATCGGAGGCGCCCGCCTCCCATCTGCCGTCGATCAGCATCTTGAAATCGCGTGCCTTGTGGTCGCTGAGCGCAGTCGGGTTGACGATGACCGTCATTACCATTCTCCCTTGAACGTTGCCGGGCGCTTCTCGCTGAAAGATGCGACGCCCTCCTTCAGATCGCCGGTTTTCGCCGCGAGGATCGAGCCAAGGGCTTCGACCGCGGTTCCGTTATCTTCGCCGTTCGCCGATGCGATCATCAGCTTGGCGATCTCGAGGGCCGCCGGTCCCCGCGCCGCAATCCGACCGGCATATTGCCTGGCAGCGGCGACCGAGTTTCCTGTCGGAACCACCGCGTCGACGATACCGAGCAGGCGGGCTTCCTCGGCGGTGAAGATCTCGCCGCCCAGCGCCATGCGGCGGACGGCCTGGGCGCCGAACCGGCGCACGAGACGCTGGGTGCCGGACCAGCCCGGCACCATTCCGAGGCCGGTCTCCGGCAGGCCGATCTTGATGTGTTCCTCGGCGATGCGAATGTCGGCAACGCCGGCCAGTTCGAGCCCGCCTCCGAGGGCGTGGCCGTTCAATGCTGCGATCAACGGCACCCGGAGTGTCGCCAATCTTTCGAAGACACGATGGCCATGCCGGACCCAGAGATGACCGAACTCTTGAGGTAGCATTCCGCCCCAAGCTTTGATATCGCCGCCGGCGGAAAAGCCCTTACCCTCACCGGTGAGAATGGCAGCGCGCACATCCGGGTTCGCTTCCACCGCGTCGGCCGCCTCTGCCAGCGCTTTCAGCATGTCGAGATCGAGCGCGTTCAACTTCTCCGGACGAGAAATCGTCAGCGTCGCGACATGTCCGTCGATATCGATCCTGACTGTTCCGCTAGCCATGGATGGCGCCCTCCAGTGTCCGTGCCCGTTTGGCAGGAAGCGACAAGCCGATGCCTGCCTCGCGGAAGAGGGCCGTATCCATCACCTTCAGGTCGGGCGCGACCGTCAGCGGAAATTCGGACTGATCGAGGATCTGAGACTGAAGATCGACGCCGGGCGCGATCTCGGTAATGACGATGCCTTCAGGCGTCAGCTTCATCACGCACCGCTCGGTGACATAGGTGATATCCTGCCCCTGTTCGATCGCCCGCCTGCCGCTGAAGGTGACGTGTTCGACCTCGTTGACCAGCTTCTTCAGCTTGCCCTCCCTCTCGATGACGAGAGCCCCATCGGCGATCGACAGCTTCGCCCCGGCGTTGAACATGCCGGAGAAGACGATTTTCTTCGCCCGCGCCGTGATGTCGACGAAGCCGCCGGCGCCGGCCGTCACATGCGGCCGGAAGGAGAGCTTGGAGACGTTGACCGACCCGTCCTTGCCGATCTCGAGGAAGGACAGCAGCGACGCGTCGAAGCCCGCGCCCTGGAAATAGGTGAACTGATAGGGAGACGGCATGTAGGCGTCGGCATTGGAGGCGCAGCCGAAGGCGAAGTCGAGCAGCGGCACCCCACCGACCGCGCCTTGCTCGATAACCCAGGTGACGGCGCCGTGGAGCCCTTCTTCCAGCAGAATGCGCGGCACGTTGGCCGAGATGCCGAAGCCCAAATTGACGCAGCTTCCCGCCTGCAACTCTTGGGCGACGCGGCGCGCAATGACCTTCTGAACATTGAATTCCGGAACGCTGAAGCTATCAAGCGGGCGGAAGATCTCGCCTGATATCGCGGGATCGTAGGCCGTCTGAGTCGTCTGCTTCTGATCAGGATCGATGACGATATAGTCGACCAGCATTCCCGGCACGCGGACGTCATGCGGCTTCAGCGAGCCTTCCTTGGTGATCCGCTTGACCTGGGCGATGACGATGCCGCCATTGTTACGGGCGGCAAGCGCCTGATCGAGACCGCCGAGATAGGCACCTTCATGCTCGTATGTCAGGTTGCCGCGCTCATCGGCGGTGGTGGCACGGATGATGGCGACCTGAGGGACGATCGAGGGGAAGAACAGCCAGTCGTCGCCCTCGAAGCTGACGCGCTTGACCACCTGCTGTTCCGAAGCAAGCTCGTTCATCGCACAGCCCTGACGCCGGGGATCGACGAAAGTGTCGACGCCGACCTTGGTCAGCACACCCGGCCGCTTGGCGGCGGCTTCGCGATGGATGTCGAACAGGATGCCGGAGGGAATGTTATAGGCCGGGATCTCATTGTTGGTGATCATCTGCCAGATCAGCGGCGGCTCGGATGATGACGGCCCGGATGGATAGGAGCCGCCGATGATGCACTTGAGCAGGCCTTTCCTGGCGATGTAATCGACGCCCTTGATGCCGCTCATATCGCCGGCGGCGATCGGATGAAGGGTCGTGATTCCCAGGGGATGGCCGGTCGCCTCGAAACGCTCGCCAATCGCCTTCAGCATGAGGTCCGGGCAACCGAGACCGCTCGAAGACGATACCGTGACGACGGCGCCGTCCGGGATGAGCGCGGCCGCTTCGGCTGGGGTGAGATGCTTCTTCATGGGCATTACTCAGCGTCCTGTTTCGATTTTACGCTCTTGCCAGCCTTTGCCGGTGCGGTCTTGCCGGCGCCGCAGCTCTCGCGAACGACCAGCCGAACGGCTGTCGTCATCGTCTCGGCCTCGGCCTTGCCGGCGTTGATCTGCTTGAGCAGCATCTGCGCGCCGCGGCGCCCGATGCCCTGCGGATCGACCGAGACCGTCGTCAGCGCCGGTACCGCCGCCTGAGCCTCGATGACGTCGTCGAAACCGACGACGGCGAAGTCGACGCCTGGCTCCAGACGACGCGAGCGCAATCCGTCGCAAACACCGAAGGCAACGGCATCGTTGAAACAGACGGCCGCGGTCGGCCGAAGGCCGAGCGCGATCGCCTTTCCGATTGCCTCCACCCCGCCGGCCCGCGACGGCGCCGACGAGATGACGAGTTCTTCGTGATAGCCGAGCCCGGCCGCCTCCACGCCATTTCGGTAACCGGCAAGCCTGTCGTCGAAGACGGCGGTGTCGGGAAAGCCGCCGAGAAAGGCGATGCGCTTGTGACCAAGCCCGGCCAGATGCTTGACCGCGGAGACCATGCCCGCCCGGTTGTCGGAGACGATCGACGAGACTTTGGCGCCGGGGAGGTTTCGAACGACGACCACGACAGGAATCCCGGCGGCGACAAGCGGCTTGAAGTCGGCGGCATCGGTGGCGCGCGCCGGCGAGACGATGAGTCCGGAGATACCATGCTCACGCATCGATGCGACAACCTCACGCTGCCTGTCGATGCTCTCGCCGGTGTTCGACAGGAATTGCACGAAGCCGGCCGACTGGACGACCATATCGACGCCGACCGCCAGCTCCGCAAAGAAGCTGTTGGTCAGGTCGTTCACAACAACTCCGATGATCCGCGATTTGGCACCGGCCTGCCGAAGATTGGCTGCGCCGCGATTGTAGACGTAGCCGAGATCCCGCATCACGGTATTGACCTTGGCGCGCGTCGCCTCATTGACCAGGGAGGACCCCTGCAGCACCAACGAAACCGTCGACTTGGAGACGCCGGCGGCCTTCGCGATGTCAATGACGGTTACCCGCGCCTTTGTCATTTCCCTCTCCGACCGTGACGTCGACTAATGGTATAAATATTTGGAACGTTCCAATTCTGTCAAGAAAAATTTAGTGATCCGCTATAATTTTATTTTATTCCTATCAGGAATTCAGTTTTATTCGCCATCGAAATCTCAGCTATTAAATTGGAACGATCTAAATTCCAGTCACGGTTGACCAGCGCCTATGGACCTCCCCGGCCGGCAGGGTCGTGGAAGAATCGAGGCTCGTCCCCTTGGCTTGCTTATCAAGAGACGGGCGAGCCGATGCCGAGGACAGACTTGATCTTCTTGTCAAACATCTAGGCCTCTTAAGCAGGGCTAACGGCTCGCGCTTGAACTGACGGCGCAGGATTGCTGTCCGGCATATCTACCCTATCCTTCTCGCAATAGAGGAGGACCATGCAATGGCTTTCATTCACACCCCCAATGCATCCGCCAGCGAGAAGACGACGTCGATGTATGCGTCGGCCGAGGCCAATTATGGTTATCTGCCGAACATGTATCGTGCCTTCGGCCACAGGCCGGAGGTGATGGAGTGCTGGGCGGCACTGCTTGCGAGCATTCGCGGCCATATGAGCCTCAGGCGCTATGAACTGGTGACGCTGGCGGCGGCCAAGGAACTGAAATCCTCTTATTGCATGCTGGCGCACGGTTCCGTGCTGCTGCGCGAGGGGTTTACCAGCGACGGGCTGACGGCTGTCGTCAACGAAACCGAGAAAGCGCCGATCGATGCCGGCGAACGCGCGATCATGGCCTTCGCCGCCAAGGTGGCGCACGACGCGACGTCGGTGACGCAGCAGGATATAGACGGGCTGAAGAAGCACGGGCTGAGCGATGCCGAGGTCTTCGACGTCACGGCCGCGGCGGCGGCCCGGTGCTTCTTCTCGAAAATGCTGGATGCGCTGGGTGCCGCACCCGACCACGCCTATCTCGAGCGGCTGGAGCCGAAAGTGCGCAAGGCGCTCAGCGTTGGCCGGGAGGTCGAGAGGCCTCTTGCGCCTTCCCCATCGCGCGGCACATCGCAATGAGGGCGTAGGGGCCTATTCCTGCGGCTTGTCGGCAAAGTGCCGGATCGCGAAATCGGCGATATTCTGGCTCGCCCGATCGGCATCGTCGAGCAGCGAAGGAAACAACTGCCACTGATGCGGCATGCCCGGCCAGACCTCGGTCGTGACGTCGACGCCCGCCTGGCGCGCCTTGTCGCCGAGCCGCAGCGTATCATCAAGCAGGACTTCGCCGGAACCAACCTGCAGCAGCAGCGGCGGAAAGCCCGTCAGGTCGGCATAAAGCGGCGATGCCTGGGGATCGGACGGAGACTTTCGGCCGAGATAGGCCTTACGCAAAGTCTCGATCCAGTCTTTGCCGACCAGCGGATCGCTTTCGGCATTCGATGTCATCGATCCGCCCGTCGCGGCAAGATCGGTGATGGGGCTGAGCGCAATGACGGCCGCCGGCAGCGCCTTTCCGACCTGCATCTGCCGCAGCACGGTCTCGATCGCGATATTGCCGCCGGCGCCGTCTCCCGCCACGACGACGTTGTCGTTGCGATAGCCATTGTCGAGAAGCCAGCGATAGGCCGTCAGCGCGTCGTTGATCTGCGCGGGATAGGTATATTCGGGCATCAGCCGATAATCGATGAGAAGAACATCGCTGGATGCGGCCTTGGCGAGCGAGCCGGCAAGCAGGCTGTGCGTGCGGATGGAGCCGCTGGAGAAGCCGCCGCCATGAATATAGAGGATCACCCTTTCACCGATCGGGTGATGAAGGCGGGCGGGCCACATCAGTTCTGCATCGACGCCGTCGGCATCGACCTGCCGAACCTGGATGCGTGTCGGCCCCGGCGTTGTCTCCATCAGCGACTTGAAGGCGGTGCGGCGCTGCTGCAGGCTATCGGCGCCGGCAAAGTGATTCTTCCAGAGGTCGACGAGTTTTTCGACCTGCTCGCGCGAGGCTTGGCTTTGCGGTCCGACCTCCTGCCCGAACGCTGCCGAAGCCGACAGCGTCAGCGCGGCTAAAGCGGAACACAGATATTTGAGCCGCTTTGGCGTTCTTCGATTTGGCACAATCCGACCCTTCATCAACCTCTCCCGATGATGCTGGTGATGGCGGTATCTTTGGCCGCTTCGTCCAGCGGAGTCAAAAGGGGGAGAAGCGCAACCTTCGGCTTTTTCACGCCGCTGATGTCCAGCCTGAGCCCGCCCGCGCCAGGCCGATACAACGCGCGGTGCAACCGCGGTGGCCCACCTCGTGCGCGCTCATCGGGCTATCGTGTCAAAAAAAACGACAATCGCTACCGGTACGGCTTGCCATGCGTCGGGCTTCCGTCAGAAATGGGTCCCCAGCCCCGACGCTTCGGCTCGCACAAGAATGAAGGATACGGATGACCACCATTTACCTTGCCGGCCCGGAGGTCTTTCTTCCCGATGCCACGCCCATCATGGCCGAAAAACGCAGATTGGCGCGCCAGTTCGGTTTCGAACCGACCGGTCCCGGCAGCGACGAAAACCAGACGCCGGTGAAGCTGACGGCCGCAGAGATCTACGCACGCAACGACGACGCCATGCGCCGGGCCGATATCTGCCTTGCCAACATCACGCCCTTTCGGGGCGTCAGCGCCGACCCGGGCACGGTCTATGAAATCGGCTTCATGATCGCGCTCGGAAAATCGGTATTCGCCTATACCAACCACCCCGACGACTATGGCCTGCGTGTTCGTTCGATCTGGTATGCGGGGCTGGAGATCGATGTCGCGAGCGGACGCCCACGCGGGCCGGATGGCATTGCAATCGAAAATCACGGCATGGCCGATAACCTGATGATCGACGGGGGCATCGAGGCAACGGGAGGCAAGGTATTCCGTGCGGCAGAGCTGCCGGAGGATCCTGCCCGCGACCTGACAATTTATTTCGACGCTCTTCAGACGATCGCCGGCATGCGCGGATAGGAATTGAGCGTCTTTACTCCGCCCTGATCGCGTCGATGACCGCCCTGAATCCCGCCGACATGTGGCGGCGGCTCGGATAGTAGAGATAGAGCGGTTCCTCCGGCTGGCACCAGTCGTCGAGCACCTGGATCAGCTCGCCGCCGGCAACGGCCTTTTCGGCACGGGGCTCCCAGATATAGGCAAGACCGACGCCGCCGAGCGCTGCCTGCATCATCAGTTCGTGATCGTCGAGCGACAACGGTCCGTTTGGCTGAAAGCTCACCGTCTGGCCGTCCTTCTCGAATTCCCAGGCATAACGCGCACCTGATGGAAACATGTTCTGGATGCAAAGATGGCGCTTGAGCTCGTGGGGCGTCGCCGGCTTCGGCCGGGTCTCGAAATAGGCGGGCGAACCGACCACGACCAAGCGGATCCGGGGCTTGATGCGTAGCGCGACCATGCCCTCGGTGACGCGCTCGCCGAAACGGATGCCGGCATCGAAACCCTCCTCGACGATATCGACCAGCCTGTCGGTCGCGTTGATCTCCAGCTGCAAATTCGGATTGTGCTGGAGCAAAGGGGCAATGATGCGGCCGATGACGAAGGGACCGATCGAATTCGGCACGTTGATCCTCACCTTGCCGAAGGGCGTGTCGCGGTAACGGTTCAGCGCATCGAGCGCCGCCGCCATTTCCCCGAAGGCCGGAGAGAGATGGGAAATCAGGAGTTCGCCGGCTTCGGTCAACGACACGCTGCGGGTCGTTCGGTTGAGCAGACGGATGCCGATCCGGTCCTCGAGATTGAGCACGGCATGGCTGACGGCAGAGGCAGTGACGCCCCGCTCCTCCCCCGCCTTGCGGAAGCTCTTGTGCCGCGCCACTGCCGCGAAGGCCGCAAGTTCGGAGAGTTCGGTCGCGCGCATTGCTGAATTTCACTCATCATAGTTTCGAGAATAACAAATCTTATACATCAGCAAACTTCCGGTCAAACTTACCCCGTCAGCACAGAGATGCTGGCGCCCATACACTCGAACAATCCAAGAGGAATTCGTCATGAAAATCTGGTTCATCACTGGTGCATCCCGCGGCTTCGGCGCGCTGATGACCAAGGAAGCGCTGGCAGCCGGCGATGCCGTCATCGCCACCGCCCGCAATCCAAAGACAGTGACGGAGCAGTTCGGCGATCATCCGAACCTTATTGCCGTCGCCCTCGACGTTACCAATGAGGCGCAGGCGAAAGAGGCTGCGGCTGCCGGCATCGCCCGCTTCGGCCGCATCGATGTTCTCGCCAACAATGCCGGCTACGGGCTGCTCGGCGCCGTCGAGGAGGCCACGGCCGAAGAGATCGAAAGGCTATATGCCACGAACGTCTTTGGTCTCCTGAAGGTGACACGTGCGGTACTGCCCTATATGCGCCGCCAGCGCTCCGGCCATGTCTTGAACTTCTCCTCGATCGGCGGTTATTTCGGCTATCCCGGCTGGGGTGTCTACGGCTCGACGAAATTCGCCGTCGAGGGCCTGTCGGAATCGATGGCCGCCGAACTCGAACCCTTCGGCATCAAGGTGACGATCATCGAACCCGGCTTCTTCCGCACGGACTTTCTTTCCGACACGTCGCTGGCGGTCAGCCCGGCCTCCATTGCCGACTACGAAGGCACGCCGGCCGGCAACATGCGCAATTTCGCCGCCGACGCCAACCATGCGCAGCCCGGCAATCCTGCCAAGCTCGCTGCCGGCATCATGACGATGGTCGACTCGGTCAACCCGCCGCTGCGCATGCCGTTCGGCAGCGATACGGTGGCTATGATCGAGGCGCAGCATGCGAGCGTCGAAAAGGAACTGGCCGCCTGGCGGGAGCTCGCTCTCTCTACGGATTTTGCAAGCGAAACGACGGCTGTGGCCTGAAGAGGCAAAACCGATGCCGCCGATGCATCCACATTTCCGGATGCGGCGGCGGCAGCTCTTAACGCAGGAAGGAACGCCTTGCGGCAAATTGGCGTTCGCCTCTCGTCGCGTGCCGGCGGTCTCGGAAACGATCCTGTGGTGACGCAGTTGGATCGGGAAAAACCGGCGCGACAGCTGATGGCAAGTAAAAAGGTGGCCATGGCCCGGCCGCCTTCTTTTACTTTCCGACCTGCTCGGCCCAGTTCGGCGCCTTGCCGCCTCCGTCGAGGAAGGTCATCGCCACGGTCGCCACGAGGGGCGAGGCGAAGGTCTCGTAGTGGGTGAGATCGGGCAGGATCGCCAGCCGGTTCTTCGACATGTTCTCCCGCATCCAGCCCGCGTCGCGCAGACCGCCACCGAGCTTGTGATAGAAGTCGATCATGTGCTCTGGGCGGATCATGTCGGCATCGCCGTAGATCAGCATGACCGGCATGGTGAGCTTGGCGACAGCATCGCTATAATTGACGGGTTTGCGCATCAACACCCCCATGGCGTCGAGCAGCTTCGGAAATTCGGAAACGTCAGGCGCCACCGCCTTGTAGGAGAGGAACATCGGCGTGTCCTTCATCATCTCGGCCATACCGGAGCCGACGGCCGCCTGCTGCGGCAGCATCTCCGGGAAGAAGCCGTTCTGAGCATAGGGCGCCGAGAGGATCACCAGCCGGCGGACGCGGTCGGGCGCATTCGCTGCCATATTCAACGCCACCCCGCCACCGAAGGAATAGCCGAAGACGTCGACCTTATCGTAGCCGAGTTGCTTCACCAGGATCGCGAGATCGGCGCCGATATCCGGAAGCTCGATCGGCCGATTGCCGAGCGGCGTGCGACCATGGCCCTGGAGATCGACGGCGATCACCTGCCGGTGATCGGTGAAGACAGGCATGACAGGAGTGAACATCTCGATCTGCCCGAGACCGCCGTGCAGCAGCAGCATCGGTTCACCCTCGCCGCGGATCTCATAATAATAATCGACGCCGTTGACCGGCACGCTTCCCTTCCTGATGATCGGTGCGGCTGCCTTGTCCTCAATAGAAGGCGCGGCGCCTGCCATATCGGGCGCGGCCAGGAGGGCGGCCGCGGTTGCGATCATCGATATCAGCCTCATCTTCGACATGTTTCTTGCTCCATGTTTGCAACGATACCGCAAGGACGGCAGTGGCAATCATTTTCCGACACTGTTTCGAAATTTCTGCCAACCGCCTTTATGCCATTTCTATATTTCTCCCCTCGCCCCGAATGGATTTCCTATCGCGGCCGGCAGTAGACTCTCGCCATCACTGCAAAGGTCAAAGCCGTGCGAAATATCCGCCTTCCACCCTCTCCGCCCACGCAGTGTCAGGCGCGGCGGCCGGCAGATGCTTGAAAAGCGCATTGCGCCGGCAAAACGCAGACCGGCCGAACGGCCGAAGTCAAACTTTTCTTTAACCGGCTTGCTGGTAAAATCTCGGCGCAGAGACTTCAGACAGCGCGAGACCGATGCCGAAACCGAATTTCCGCTTCACCCATTACGATCTTAGGGAACAACGCGCCGGGACGATCGTCGAGGTGTCGTTGAATGCGGTGAACAATGTGCGGCTGATGACGGCGCCGAACTTCCAGCGCTTCACCGAGGTTCTCGATTTCAAATATATCGGCGGCGTGGCGCGCAAATCGCCGGTCAAGCTTGCCGTTCCGGAAAGCGGTCATTGGCATGTCGTCGTCGATATGGAAGGTCATCACGGGCTGGCGGAATCCACCGTCAAGGTGATCGCCGCGCCAGCCAATCAGAAGACGCCGCGGTCCTCCTGACGTTCAGACGGCTCAGCGCGGATTGCGCTCCTTGCGAAGCTTCGCCCACCATTCCAGCCGCTTGCGGATCTCACGCTCGAAGCCGCGCTCCGGCGGATCGTAGAAGGTCTGCCGGCCCATTTTCTCCGGGAAATAGTCCTGGCCGGAAAAGGCGTCGGGCTCGTCATGGTCGTAGCGATAACCTTCGCCATACCCCTCGCCTTTCATCAGCTTGGTCGGCGCGTTGAGGATGTGCTTCGGCGGCAGCAGCGAGCCGTTCTGCTTTGCGGCCTGGCTTGCCGCCTTGAAGGCGGTGTAGACGGCGTTCGATTTCGGCGCGGTGGCGAGATAGACGCAGGCTTGGGCCAGCGCCAGCTCCCCTTCCGGCGAGCCGAGATAGTCATAGGCATCCTTGGCGGCGTTGCAGATCACCAGCGCCTGCGGATCGGCAAGACCGATATCCTCCACCGCCATGCGCACCAGCCGCCGGCCGAGATAGAGCGGATCCTCGCCGGCATCGAACATGCGGGCGAGATAATAGAGGGCGGCGTCGGGGTCCGAGCCGCGCACGGATTTATGCAGTGCCGAGATCAGGTTGTAGTGGCCGTCCTGCGCCTTGTCATAGACCGGAGCGCGGCGTTGAACGATGCGCGTCAGGCCTTCGGTATCGAAGGTCTCGCCTTCGCGCGTCGCGCGCCAGACCTCCTCTGCGAGCGTCAGCACCGCGCGGCCGTCGCCGTCGGCCATGCGGATCAGGCTGGCGCGCGCTTCCTCCGTCAGCGGCAGCGGCTTCTGCTCGATCGCCTCGGCGCGCTTCAGCAATTCCTCCAGGCTTTCTTCGTCATGCGATTTGAAGGTCAGCACGCGGGCGCGCGACAAAAGAGCGGCATTGAGCTCGAAGGACGGGTTTTCGGTGGTGGCGCCGACGAGGATGACGGTGCCATCCTCCATAACAGGCAGGAAGCTGTCCTGCTGGGCGCGGTTGAAACGATGGATCTCGTCGACGAAGAGCAGCGTCTGACGCCCGTCCATGCGGCGCAGGCGGGCAGTCTCAAACACCTTCTTCAGATCGGCGACGCCGGAAAAGATCGCCGATATCTGCTCGAAGGCCAGCCCCGCCTCGCCGGACAGCAGTCGCGCCACTGTCGTCTTGCCGGTGCCGGGCGGACCCCAGAAGATCATCGAGCCGAGCGAACCGCTCTCGATCATCCGCTTCAGCACGCCATCCTCACCGGTCAGATGTTCCTGACCGGTGACGTCGGCAAGCGTCTTCGGCCGCAACCGGTCGGCAAGCGGCCGTTTGGCGGCCACCTCTTCCGGAACACGCGGCGCGAAGAGATCGTTGCTCATCGGAAGAATTGCCGGATGCGCTGACCGTCGCGCTCGATCTCAACCCGCCAGAGGCCGGGGTCGCTGCTGGCGATTTCGGCCAGTTCTTTGGTGGATTTCACTTCCGTGCCGTTGATCGAGACGATGATGTCCTTGGGCTCGAAGCCGAGGCGGGCGGCCGGCGAGTCCTCCTTGACGTCCGCGACGACGACGCCGGCCGATTCCGAGGGCATGCGAAGCTCGTCGGCGACACGCGGCGACAGGTTTTCGACAACGGCGCCGCTAAAGGGCGTGCGTCCGCCGATGAGGCGCTGGTCGCGCGGCGAGCTTTCCGGCGCACGGTCGAGCGCCAGCGACAGCTGCTCCTCGCGCCCGTTTTCGATGACTGTCAGATTGACCGACCTGCCGAGGCCAGCCGTCGTCAGGCGATAGAGCAATGCATCCGGGTGCTCGACGGAGATGCCGTTGACTGATGTGACGATCTGGCCCGCCTTGAGTCCAGCCTTTGCGGCCGGCCCGCCCTCGGAGACCTTCACCACCAACGCGCCGCGGACCTTATCGAGCCCGAGTGCCTCTGCGACTTCGGAGGTTACGGCATCGAAGCTCGCGCCGACATAGGGCCGCTCGAAGGATTTGACACCCGCATCAGCGGAAGCAAGGAAGACCTTGACGAGGTTGGCGGGGATGGCAAAGCCGATGCCGTTCGAGCCGCCGCCGCGCGAGAAGATCGCAGTGTTGATACCGATCAGCTCGCCTTTCATGTTCATCAGCGCGCCACCGGAATTGCCGGGGTTGATCGAGGCATCGGTCTGGATGAAGAATCCGAACTCGTTCCTGACGACTTGGTTACGCGCAAGCGCCGAAACGATGCCGCTCGTCACCGTCTGGCCGACACCGAAAGGATTACCGATCGCCAGCACGAGATCGCCGACCTCGACCGCATCGGAGTTGCCGATCGGCAGTGTCGGGAAGATCGCTTTGCTATCGATTTTCAGCACGGCGAGGTCGACGCGGTCGTCGCGCAGCACCACCTTGCAGGGGAATTCACGGCCATCAGACAACGCCACCTTTATATCGTCAGCGCCCTCGACGACGTGATTGTTGGTCACGACAGTGCCGTTCGCCTCGACAATGACGCCCGAGCCGAGCGAGGACTGCTTTTCCGAGCGGTTCGGCATCTGCTGGCCGAAAAACTGCTCGAAGAAGGGATCGCCGGCAAAGGGCGACTGGCGCTGGATGGTCTTTTCCGCATAGACATTGACGACAGCGCCCGATGTCTGCTTGACCAGCGGCGCGAAGGAGAGCTGCATCTGCATCTGGCTCTCGGGTACCGTCTTTGCAGTCTCCGCCTGCGCTGCGGCCGGCAGAAGGAGCGTCAGAGCGAGCAGCGAGAGGGAGGCGTGTTTGAACAGGCCTTGCATGGATATCCCTTTTGAATCCTCTAGAAAAATTGTTTTAGCGTCCGACGCTAGAAAGGAAAGAGGGCGGAAGCATGGAAGAATAAGGCAACCGAAGAGCTCAAGAGATTTTGCTTGAAGGCCTTACGAATTCGATCCAGGAAGATTGGCCATGCAGCTGATATCAAAAACCAAAATCTGGGCGAAGTCACTGAAGCGTGACATTGTCGCCCTGTGGCTTGCTGCGCGCGATGCCAGGGTGCCTTGGTATGCAAAAGCAGTGGCGGGCGCCGTCGCGGCCTATGCCCTGTCGCCGGTCGATCTCATCCCGGATTTCATTCCCGTGCTCGGCTATCTCGATGATCTCGTCCTCGTGCCGCTCGGCATCCTGCTGGCGACGTGGCTTGTTCCGCCCGACTTGATGCGCGAGCTTCGCGAAGAAGCCGCAAGACGCATCGAACGCCCTTCCGGCCGGAGCGGCCTGATCTTCATCCTTGTCGTCTGGCTTGCCTGCATCATCTTCCTGGCTCTGGCAGTGCGCAAGCTGGTCTGATCGGCGGCAAGGAGACTTTGAATGATGATAATGAGAGCAATGACGGGAGCCCTTGGTTTTGCAGCTGCAATCTTCGCGTCGGTCATGGCGCAGGCGGCAAGCTTCGACTGCGATGCGAAAGAATTGAAGCCGGACGAAGAGACAATCTGCGACAACCGCGCCCTCAACGATGCCGACGTGAAGATGGCGACGACCTTCGAGCTGCTCTCCGGCCTGCTGGCCATGGGCTCACGTGGGACATTGCAGGACGAGCAGACGGCCTGGCTGAAGAAGCGGCAGGAATGCGGGGCTGATGCCGCCTGCCTCAAGGCCGCCTATGAGGAGCGGCTGAAGCAGTTCGGCGAGACCTATAAAAACATCAACCGGCCGCTTTGAAAGCGACCGGTCGACAGAGCAGTTGATGGATTCGGGCAGTTAACGGGCGTTCAGATCGCGCACAGCACCGCGATCGGCGCTCGTCGCGAAAGCGGCGTAGGCCTTCAGCGCCGTGGTGACGTTGCGCTTGCGGACTTCTGCGGGATGCCAGCCTTTGCCATCCTGCTCGGCGCGGCGGGCGGCAAGCTCGGCTTCGCTGACGCGCAGGCTGATGGTGCGGTTCGGGATGTCAATGTCGATCATGTCACCTTCGCGCACCAAGCCGATCGTGCCGCCATTGGCCGCTTCCGGCGAGACATGGCCGATCGAGAGGCCCGATGTGCCGCCGGAGAAGCGGCCATCGGTGATCAGCGCACAGGCCTTGCCGAGGCCCTTCGATTTCAGATAGCTCGTCGGATAGAGCATTTCCTGCATGCCGGGGCCGCCCTTCGGGCCTTCATAGCGGATGACGACGACGTCGCCGGCCTTGACTTCGTTGGCGAGGATCGCCTTCACGGATGCATCCTGGCTTTCGAAGACCCTTGCCGGACCGGAGAATTTAAGGATCGATTCATCGACGCCGGCCGTCTTGACGATACAGCCGTCGACCGCGAGGTTGCCCTTGAGCACGGCAAGGCCGCCGTCTTTCGAGAAGGGGTGCTCGACCGAACGGATGACGCCGTTCTGGCGATCCGTGTCGAGATCGTCCCAGCGGGCTTCCTGGCTGAAGGCGACCTGGGTGGGGATGCCGCCGGGAGCTGCGCGATAGAAATTGCGGACAGTGTCGCTGTCGGTGCGGGTGATATCCCAGCGGTCGATGGCGTCGCCCAGCGTCTCGGCATGGACGGTCGGGCAATCGCGGTTCAACAGACCGCCCTTTTCGAGTTCGCCGAGAATCGACATTATGCCGCCGGCGCGGTGGACGTCTTCCATATGCACGTCGCTCTTGGCGGGTGCGACCTTCGAAAGGCACGGCACGCGGCGCGATAGCGCATCGATATCGGCCATGGTGAAATCGACCTCGCCTTCATGGGCGGCGGCCAGGATATGCAGGACGGTGTTGGTCGAACCGCCCATGGCGATGTCGAGGGCCATGGCGTTCTCGAAGGCCTGCTTGGAAGCGATGGTGCGCGGCAGCGCCGTGATGTCGTCCTGCTCGTAATAGCGGCGGGCGAGATCGACGACCAAGTGGCCAGCTTCGACGAAGAGCCGCTTTCGGTCGGCATGGGTGGCAAGCGTCGAACCGTTGCCGGGCAGCGACAGGCCGAGCGCTTCGGTCAGGCAGTTCATGGAATTGGCGGTGAACATGCCGGAGCAGGAACCGCAGGTCGGACAGGCGGAACGCTCGATGACCTTGACGTCTTCGTCGGAGATCTTGTCGTCGGCCGCGGCGACCATGGCGTCGACGAGATCGAGCGCATGGGTTTTGCCGTGCAGGACAACCTTGCCGGCTTCCATCGGGCCGCCCGAGACAAACACGGTCGGGATATTGAGGCGCAGCGACGCCATCAGCATGCCGGGGGTTATCTTGTCGCAGTTAGAAATGCAAACCATGGCATCGGCGCAATGGGCATTGACCATGTATTCGACGCTGTCGGCGATGAGCTCGCGCGACGGCAGCGAATAGAGCATGCCGTCATGGCCCATGGCGATGCCGTCGTCGACGGCGATCGTGTTGAATTCCTTGGCGACACCGCCGGCCGCCTCGATTTCGCGGGCGACGAGCTGGCCGAGATCCTTGAGGTGCACGTGGCCGGGCACGAACTGCGTGAAAGAATTCACCACCGCGATGATCGGCTTGCCGAAATCCGAATCCTTCATGCCCGTGGCGCGCCAAAGGCCGCGCGCGCCTGCCATGTTGCGGCCGTGGGTCGTGGTTCTGGAACGGTAAGCTGGCATCGGTGTCTTCCTCGACGTGTCGGAAATGATCAGGCGAAGCGAAGCGGCATGAAGCCTGCGGGCCGGGCGAACGCTGCCTTTTGCAATTGTCCTAATCCAATCGACAGGGGCTGTCACTACCGGCAAGGTCAAATCCGGTACGCTGCGGAAGGAGCGCCTTGGGCGCCATCGATGATATACGGTTCGGCGCGCGGTTTGGTTACAGCCTATTCCATCACAGCCGAACACAAAAAATTGGCTTCTCGTCGGCGAGATTCAAGGCATAGACATTAATCCGAACATGCGGGCGGTGCGTTTAAGAACTATATTCAAGAAATCCGCCCTGGAGGTTTCGACATGCCAAGCTACCGCCCCCCGAAGATCGCCTCGTCGGAGATCACGCCACGCCAGATCTATATGCGCCGCCGGGAATTCCTCGGTGCTGCAACGCTCGGCGCCATGGCGCTTTATGGCGCCGGCAAGGCGAGCGCGGCCGCCCTTTCGGCCGTCGAGAGCAAGTATAAGGTCGACGAGAAGCCGACGCCGCTCAAGGACGTCACCACCTACAACAATTTTTATGAGTTCGGCCTCGACAAGGGCGATCCCGCAGCGAATTCCGGCGACTTCAAGCCGCGGCCCTGGACGGTCAAGGTCGACGGCATGGTCAACAAACCCGGCACCTTCGACCTCGAAGCGCTGATGAAGGAATTCCCGATCGAGGAGCGCACCTATCGGATGCGCTGCGTCGAAGCCTGGTCGATGGTCATTCCCTGGGACGGCTTTCCGCTGGCATCGCTGCTCGGCAAGGTGGAGCCGCTCGGCAGCGCCAAATACGTCGCCTTCGAAACCGTCGTGCGGCCGGACGAGATGGCGGGACAGAAGGGTTTCTTCCAGTCGCTCGACTGGCCCTATGTCGAAGGCCTGCGGCTCGACGAAGCGCGCCATCCGCTGACGCTGCTTGCCGTCGGCCTCTATGGCGAAACGCTGCCGAACCAGAACGGCGCGCCGATCCGCCTGGTCGTGCCGTGGAAATACGGCTTCAAGGGCATCAAGTCGATCGTCAGGATCACCCTTACCGACCAGCAGCCGAAGAACACCTGGCAGGTGACCAATCCGCAGGAATACGGCTTCTACGCCAACGTCAATCCAGCCGTCGACCATCCGCGCTGGAGCCAGGCGAGCGAGAGGCGCATTGGCGAAAGCGGCTTCTTCGGCGCGAGCCGCCGCCCCACCCTGCCCTTCAACGGTTATGCCGACGAGGTGGCGAGCCTTTATGCCGGTATGGACCTGAAGGCGAATTTCTGATGGCAGAATTGTCGCTCGCCATCCCGAAACGTTGGCAACCCGCCTCCGTCTGGCTGCTTTATGTCGCGGGCCTCCTGCCGGCCGCCTGGACCTTCTATCTCGGCGCGACCGATCAGCTCGGCGCCGACCCTGTCAAGACCTTCGAGCTCTTCCTCGGCATCTGGACGATCCGCTTCCTGATCGCGACACTTGCCGTCTCGCCTGCCCGCGAGCTGTTCGGCTGGAATTATCTGCGCTACCGTCGCGCGCTCGGCCTTTTGACCTTCTACTACGCGCTGATGCACTTTGCCGTCTATATGGTGCTCGACCAGGCGATGGATGTCCAGGCAGTCATCAACGACGTGCTGAAGCGCCCTTTCATCATGTTCGGCATGGCAGCGCTTGCCATGCTCGTTCCCCTGGCGGTGACATCCAATAACTTCTCGATCCGCCGTCTCGGTGTGAACTGGAACCGGCTGCATCGCCTGGCCTACATCATCGCCGCCTGCGGAGCGCTGCACTTCGCGCTTTCGACCAAGATCCTCGACCTCGAACAATATATCTATGTCGGGCTGATGATTGCCCTTATCCTTTACCGCTCCTGGCGGCCGATCGCCCGCAGCCGGAAGAAAGCACAAGGAGGGTCGCGCGGACGGCCCGTGGGCTCACCAGCTTCGCGCCAATCGGTTTAACGCCGCTCAGGCGAAGATGGCCTGTGTGCGGGATCAAAAGCATAGGCCGCAGCTATCCCGATCGCGTAGGCCAAGATATTCCAGGGCGAGAAGACGCGCCCAAGCAGTAAGGCTCCGGCGGTCGTCAGTCGAAATGCATCGAGCCCGGGTGTGTGGTAGAGCCGGAAGAATTCCACGCAGATGGCAACCGCCAGCGCTAACGCTGCAATTCCTGCGGGCGGCATTCTTGCTGTGAGAGCTGTAACGGCAAGCGCCAGCAGGACATAAACCATGGATCCCCAAAGCAGCGATCCACCATATTTGACGAGGAAGAAGGGTAGACCGGCTGCATAGCCGAAGCGTCTCAGCGTCAAACCAAAAACAATGATGAGCAGCAGGGCTGCGAAGCGTCTGGCTTGAATGCGACCGAGCATATGTCGAACGACGCCTTTCACGCTGCGACTGTCGGCTGATTGATCATCGCCTCGATATTGTAACCGTCGGGATCCAGTACGAAGCAGGCGTAATGATCGGGGGCGTATTCCGGGCGTGGGCCGGGAGCGCCGTTATCCCTGGTGCCGGCTTCGAGTGCGGCGTGATGGAAGGCATCGACCTCGGCCTTGCTGCGCGCCCTGAAAGCGACGTGAATCCGAGTCAGATGCGGCGGGCTATCCGCCTGCTGGATCTCGAACAGGCAGCCATTGCCGATATCGAAGGCCCAGATGACGTTCTCGTTGCCGAAGGTAAGCCGGTAACCCAGGGGTAAGAACGCCTTTTCGTAGAAGAGCTTGCTCTTCGACAAATCACCCACCGCGACGGTTATGTGGTCGATCATGGCGCTGCTCATTCATCAAAAATGCCGGCACAAACGAAAAAGCCGGGCACAAGGCCCGGCTTTCCAGCTTTCCGAAAGTGGAAAATCTTAGGCAGCGACGGCCTGCTCTTCGGCAGCGACGCGGGCCTTGTCGGCCGCGCCCTTGGCAAAGGTGTCGCGATCAACGAATTCGACCACGGCCATGGCGGCATTGTCGCCCTGGCGGAAGCCGGCCTTCATGATGCGCAGGTAACCGCCGTTGCGGGTGGCGTAACGCGTTGCGATCGTGTCGAACAGCTTCGAAACGACGGCGGCGTCACGGATCTGCGAAATCGCCTGACGGCGAGCGTGCAGGTCGCCGCGCTTGCCGAGCGTGACGAGCTTCTCGACGATCGGGCGGATTTCCTTGGCCTTCGGCAGGGTCGTGACGATCTGCTCGTGGGTAATCAGCGAAGCCGCCATGTTGGCGAACATCGCCTTGCGGTGGCTTGCAGTTCTATTCAGCTTGCGGCCGGCTTTACCATGGCGCATTGCTATTCTCCTTTAATGCAGGTGCCCTTACACTAAGTGGGCCTGCCGTTTCCTGGCACATGCAGGCGATCGGCCTGCTGTTTGACGGGGAAAGGCAGTCGAAAGAGCCTGCCTTTTGTTTTCTCAATATTGGTCTTCGTAACGCTTGGCGAGATCTTCGATGTTCTCGGGCGGCCATGCCGGCACTTCCATGCCGAGGTGCAGGCCCATGGAAGCGAGAACTTCCTTGATTTCGTTCAGCGACTTGCGACCAAAATTCGGTGTGCGGAGCATTTCTGCTTCGGTCTTCTGAATGAGGTCGCCGATGTAGACGATGTTGTCGTTCTTCAGGCAGTTTGCCGAACGGACCGACAGTTCGAGTTCGTCCACCTTCTTCAGGAGAGCCGGGTTGAAAGCGAGTTCGGCGACTGCTTCCTCTTCGGTTTCCTTCTGCGGCTCGTCGAAGTTGACGAAGACGCCAAGCTGATCCTGGAGGATGCGCGCCGCGAAAGCGACGGCGTCTTCGCCGGAGATCGAGCCATCGGTTTCGATGGTCATGTTCAGCTTGTCGTAGTCGAGAACCTGTCCTTCACGGGTGTTTTCAACCTTGTAGGACACCTTCTTGACCGGCGAATAAAGGCTGTCGACCGGGATGAGACCGATCGGAGCATCTTCCGCACGATTGCGTTCGGCCGGAACGTAGCCCTTGCCGTTGTTGACGGTGAATTCCATGCGGATTTCGGCGCCCTCGTCGAGCGTGCAGATCACATGCTCGGGGTTGAGGATTTCGATATCGCCGACCGTCTGGATGTCACCAGCCGTAACAACGCCCGGGCCCTGCTTGCGCACGACCATGCGCTTTGCGTCGTCGCCATCCATCTTGATGGCGATTTCCTTGATGTTGAGCACGATGTCCGTGACGTCTTCGCGGACGCCCGGAATCGAGGAGAATTCATGCAGCACGCCGTCGATCTGCACCGCCGTGACGGCGGCACCGCGCAGCGACGAGAGCAGAACGCGGCGCAGCGCGTTGCCTAGGGTGAGGCCGAAGCCGCGCTCCAGCGGTTCGGCAACGAGCGTCGCCCTGGTGCGCGAGCTCGAGGAGAACTCCACCTTATTCGGCTTGATCAGTTCCTGCCAGTTCTTCTGAATCATGAGTTTGCCTTCCGTTCGTTGCCACCATCCAATCGTGGCAACCGAGCTTGAAAACCACCGGGAGCGCGAAGGCGCTCACCGGTGACGATAGCGATGATCAGACGCGGCGCTTCTTGCGCGGACGGCAGCCATTGTGCGGGATCGGTGTCACGTCACGGATGGACGTGATCATGAAACCCGCGGCCTGGAGCGCGCGCAGAGCCGATTCACGACCCGAACCCGGACCGCAGACTTCGACTTCCAGCGACTTCATGCCGTGCTCCTGGGCCTTCTTGGCGCAATCTTCGGCAGCGATCTGGGCGGCGAACGGGGTCGACTTGCGCGAGCCCTTGAAGCCCTTGGCGCCAGCCGACGACCAGGCGATTGCATTGCCCTGCGCATCGGTGATGGTGATCATCGTGTTGTTGAAGGTCGAGTTGACGTGAGCGACACCCGACGAGATATTCTTGCGCTCGCGACGGCGAACGCGGACGGCTTCCTTAGCCATGCTATTCCTTTCGTTGATCTCTTCACCGCCGTAATACCAGCGGCTACACCGGAACGGCGCCTATATGGTCCCGCTCCAAACTCAAAAGAGGCCGGCGCAGACCGCCAGCCCCCTCATCCCGGTTTCCCGGAAATTACTTCTTCTTGCCAGCGATTGCCTTTGCCGGACCCTTGCGGGTGCGGGCATTGGTGTGCGTGCGCTGACCGCGGACCGGAAGGCCGCGGCGATGACGCAGGCCGCGATAGCAGCCGAGGTCCATCAGGCGCTTGATGTTCATCGCGGTATCGCGACGAAGATCACCCTCGACCTGATAGTCGCGGTCGATGGCTTCGCGGATCTGAAGGACTTCGGCGTCCGTCAGCTGATGCACACGACGTTCCGCCGGGATACCGACCTTCTCGACGATTTCCTGTGCGAATTTCGGACCGATCCCGTGAATGTAGGTCAGCGCGATAACAACGCGCTTTGCAGTCGGGATGTTGACGCCAGCGATACGTGCCACGCCTGTTCTCCTTGCATTCCAGTTGCCATCCGGCAAGTGGGCTTCGTTATGCGGTCTTTGGAACCGCTCGTTCAGATTTACGTCCGCAACATGTCAAAACGACCGCACCCGGACTTCCCTGGGAAATCCGCGCCGATCGCATGGAATGTCGCGAGTTGGCGCGGTGTTTAGCGGAATCAGTGCTGAAAAGCAACCGCTCCGCCAAGTTTATTTTCAAAGCCTTAAAGCTTGGAAAGAATGGATTCGACCTCGGCTGTCACATGGTCGATCTCCGCCATGCCGTCGACGGACTTGAGTTTGCCCTTGGCATAGTAGTAGCCGATCAGCGGCGAGGTTTCCTTGTAGTAGACCTCGAGACGCTTGATCATCGTCTCGGCGTTGTCGTCAGGACGACGCTTGAAGTGAGTCGAACCGCACTTGTCACACACGCCTTCCTCAACCGGAACCTTGTCCGTGTCATGATAGACAGTGCCGCACTGAGCGCAGGTGTAACGGCCATCAACGCGGCGGACGAGTTCCTGGTCGTCGACGCGAAACTCGATAACCACCGAAAGGTCGAGTCCCTTAGCTTTGAGCATCGCCTCGGTGGCGTCCGCCTGGACCAACGTCCTCGGAAAGCCATCGAGAATGAAGCCGTTGGCGCAATCGGGCTGATCGATTCGCTCGGAAACTATGGCGATGACGATATCATCCGAGACAAGCTTGCCGGCGTCCATGACGGCCTTCGCCCGCTTCCCCACTTCCGTACCGGCATTGACCGCCGCACGCAGCATATCGCCCGTGGAAAGCTGCGGAATGCCGTGCTTTTCCACGATCCGCTGGGCTTGGGTTCCCTTACCCGCGCCCGGCGGCCCCAAAAGGATAAGTCTCATCGCCCCCTCTTTCCTCCACGCAACTTCGATTTCTTGATCAGGCCTTCGTATTGCTGCGCGATCAGGTGACCCTGGATCTGTGCAACCGTATCAAGAGTTACGCTAACCACGATCAAAAGCGAAGTCCCACCAAGGGATAATGGAATGCCGGTTTGCGACACCAATATCTCCGGAAGGATGCAGACGAAGACGAGATAGATCGCGCCGATCACCGTAATGCGGGTCAGCACGTAGTCGATATATTCGGCTGTGCGCTCACCCGGACGGATGCCGGGAATGAAGCCGCCGTGCTTCTTCAGATTGTCGGCCGTATCCTTCGGATTGAAGACGATGGCCGTGTAGAAGAAGGCGAAGAAGGCGATCAGCGCCGCATAGAGCACCATATAGAGCGGCTGACCATGACCGAGCGCCGCAACGATCGACGTTGCCCAGGCCGGCATTGCGGTGGTGCTGGCAAAGCCGGCGACCGTTGCCGGCAGCAGCAGCAGCGATGACGCGAAAATCGCCGGGATGACGCCCGAGGTGTTGAGCTTCAGCGGCAGATGCGACGTATCGCCCTGGAACATGCGGTTGCCGACCTGGCGCTTCGGATACTGGATTAGCAGCCGGCGCTGCGCACGTTCGACGAAGACGATAACGCCGATGACGCCGATTGCGACGAGAATGACGAGCAGGATCACCGGCGTCGACAGCGCGCCGGTTCGGCCGAGTTCGAGCGTGCCCGCCAGAGCCGTGGGAAGACCGGCGGCGATGCCGGCGAAGATGATCAGCGAAATGCCGTTGCCGATGCCGCGCGAGGTGATCTGCTCGCCGAGCCACATCAGGAACATCGTGCCGCCGAGCAGCGTCAGGACGGTGGATAGACGGAAGAACCAGCCCGGGTCGACGACGAGGCCCTGGCCGCTCTCAAGGCCGGCGGCAATGCCATAGGCCTGCAGTGCGCCGAGAATGACGGTGCCATAGCGGGTATACTGGTTGATGATCTTGCGGCCCTGCTCGCCTTCCTTCTTCAGGTTTTCGAGCGTCGGCACGACCGAGGTCATGAGCTGCACGATGATCGAGGCGGAGATATAGGGCATGATTCCCAGCGCGAAGATCGCCATACGCTGAACGGCGCCGCCCGAGAACATGTTGAAAAGGCCAAGAATGCCGCCTGCCTGGCCGCGGAAAGCCTGGGCATAGGCTTCGGGATTGAGGCCCGGAAGCGGAATATGCGTGCCGAGCCTGTAGACGAGGAGAGCTGCCAGTGTGAACCACAAGCGCTTCTTCAAATCCTCGGCTTTGGCAAAGGTCGAAAAATTGAGGTTGGATGCCAATTGTTCCGCTGCAGAAGCCATGCGATTCTCCGCGCTACCAATTCCGGCCGTCTCTGGGGGATAGGCCGGCCCCGGAATCAGTATGAAAATTATTCAAAACCGGGCTTGGAACGGATTGCAGCGCAACCCCATGCCTCACCCTTGTTTTCCAGTCTTACCGGCGTGACGCGAGCGCGCCAGCCGATATTTTGTGAGGCCCACATATGGGAGCAAAATCGCCCGGTGTGAAGCACCCCGGGCGACATATCATCAGATTATTATTCGGCTGCAACAGGAGCCGAAAGCAGCGTCACGCTGCCGCCGGCCTTTTCGATCTTCTCGACGGCAGGCTTGGAAGCGCCTGCGACGACGATGGTGATCTTGGCCTTGAGTTCGCCGTCGGCGAGAACGCGAACGCCGTCCTTGGCGCGGCGGATGACGCCGGCAGCCTTGAGGGAGGCTGCGTCAACGGTGGCCTTCGCATCGAGCTTGCCGGCGTCGATCGCGGCCTGGATGCGGGCGAGCGACACGACGACGAAGTCGGAAGCGAAGATATTGTTGAAGCCGCGCTTCGGCAGGCGACGATAGATGGGCATCTGGCCGCCTTCGAAGCCGTTGATAGCGACGCCGGAACGGGACTTCTGACCCTTCACACCGCGACCACCGGTCTTGCCCGAGCCCGAGCCGATACCGCGGCCGAGGCGCTTGCGGCTGTGGGTCGAGCCTTCGTTGTCCTTGATTTCATTGAGTTTCATGAGCGTTTCCTCCGTCTCACTTCTCGTCGACGACGCGAACGAGATGCTGGACAGCACGGATCATGCCACGAACCGAAGGAGTATCCTCCAGCGTGCGGCGACGGTGCATCTTGTTCAGTCCGAGACCGATCAGCGTGCGCTGCTGGACGTCCGGACGGCGAATCGGGCTGCCGATCTGTTCGATCGTGACAGTCTTCGCTTCAGCCTTCTTGGTAGCCTTGGCCATTGGTCAGCTCCTCTTATTCTTCAGAGGCGTTGCCGGAGGCGCTACGACGAGCCTGCAGCGTTGCATACTTGATGCCGCGCTGAGCTGCGATGTCCTTCGGGTGAACCTGGTGCTTCAGAGCGTCGAAGGTGGCGCGAACCATGTTGTAGGGGTTCGACGAACCGGTCGACTTGGCGACGACGTCGTGCATGCCGAGCGTTTCGAAAACGGCGCGCATCGGACCGCCGGCGATGATGCCGGTACCGACCTTGGCCGAGCGCAGCAGAACCTTGCCGGCGCCGTGGCGGCCATGAACGTCGTGATGCAGCGTACGGCCGTCACGCAGCGGTACGAAGATCAGCTCGCGCTTGGCGGCTTCGGTGGCCTTGCGGATGGCTTCCGGCACTTCGCGCGCCTTGCCATGGCCGAAGCCGACTCGGCCCTTCTGGTCGCCGACGACGACGAGTGCTGCGAAACCAAAACGACGGCCGCCCTTGACGACCTTGGCGACGCGGTTGATCGCGACAAGCTTGTCGACGAATTCGCTATCGCGCTCTTCACGGCTCTGGCGGTCTTCCCGCTGCGGCCTTCTTTCCTGTGCCATTGTCCTCTTCCTTTTTCTTTTCCGGGTGCAATCGGCAAAAAAATGAGGACCGCATCAGCCTCCCCTTTCTTGATGGGTGCCTGGCGATCCGGCGAAAATCCGGCCGGCGCAAAAGCGTCCGGCCGGAAACTGATCAGAAGGTGAGACCGCCTTCGCGGGCCGCTTCGGCGAGAGCCTTGATGCGGCCGTGATAGATGAAGGCGCCACGGTCGAACACGACTTCCGACACGCCGGCCTTGGAGGCGCGCTCGGCGACGAGCTTGCCCACTGCAGCAGCGGCGGCGGTATCGGCACCGGTCTTCAGAGAACCGCGCAGATCCTTGTCGAGCGTGGAGGCGGACGCAAGCGTCTTGCCGGCCACATCATCGATGATCTGGGCATAGATGTTCTTCGAGGAGCGATGAACCGACAGGCGCGGACGGCCGTTGGCCACCGACTTGATATGACGGCGCACGCGGTTGGCACGACGTGCAAGTGCTTCTTTCCTGCTAGCCATTTCGCGTGATCCTTACTTCTTCTTGCCTTCTTTGCGGACGATCCGCTCGTCGGCATACTTGACGCCCTTGCCCTTGTAGGGCTCGGGACCGCGGTATTCGCGGATTTCGGCGGCAACCTGGCCGACCTGCTGCTTGTTGATGCCGCTGACGACGATCTCCGTCGGCTTCGGCACAGCGATCGAGATACCGACCGGCGGTTCGTAGACCACGTCGTGGCTGAAACCGAGGGCCAGTTGCAGGTTCTTGCCCTGCATGGCGGCGCGGTAACCGACGCCGTTGATTTCAAGCTTGCGCTCGAAACCTTCCTTGACGCCCTTGAAGATGCCTTCGATCATCGTGCGGGACATGCCCCACTTTGAGCGGGCATTCTTGGACTGGTTCAGCGGCGTCACGACGACCGCGTTGTTTTCGAGCTTGAGGCTGATTTCGTCATTCGCGACGAAGAACAGCTCGCCCTTCGGGCCCTTTGCAGTAACCTTCTGGCCATCGACCGTAGCCGTGATTCCAGCAGGCACCTGAACGGGCTTTTTACCGATACGAGACATGTTTCAATCCTGTCTGTTCGCTATGGAGATCCCTGCCCTGTCTTAGAAGACCGAGCAAAGAACCTCGCCACCAACGTTCTGTTCGCGAGCTTGGTGATCGGCCATCACACCCTTCGGAGTCGAAAGGATGGTGATGCCGAGGCCGTTCGCGACCTGCGGAATGGACTTGACCGAGACATAAACCCGGCGGCCCGGCTTGGACACACGGCCGATCTCGCGGATCACCGATGCGCCTTCATAGTATTTCAGCTCGATGTTGAGCTCCGACTTGCCATTGCCGAAATCGACAACGGAATAGCCACGGATGTAGCCTTCGGACTGCAGGACATCGAGAACACGCGCACGGAGCTTGGACGCAGGCGTCGAGACCGACGACTTGCGGCGGGAAGCGCCGTTGCGGATACGGGTGAGCATATCGCCCAACGGATCAGTCATTGTCATCTAACCTGCTCCTTACCAGCTCGACTTGACGATGCCCGGCACCTTGCCGAGATTGCCGAGTTCACGCAGCGCAATACGCGACATGCGCAGTTTGCGGTAATATGCGCGCGGACGCCCCGACACTTCGCAACGGTTGCGAATGCGGGTCTTCGATCCATCACGCGGCAGGGATGCCAGCTTGATCGAGGCCTTGAACCGCTCTTCGATCGGAAGAGCCTGGTTCATGATGATCGCCTTCAACGCAGCCCGCTTAGCGGCCTGGTTGGCGACCGTAGTACGGCGGCGCTTGTTCTTTTCAACTGCGCTTGTCTTCGCCATGTCAGGTTCCTTTTCTACGCTCGTCGTTACGGTTATTGACGGAACGGGAAGCTGAACTCCTTCAGGAGAGTCCGTGCTTCGTCGTCGGTCGTCGCCGTCGTGCAAACGATGATGTCCATGCCCCACATCTGATCAACCTTGTCGTAGTTGATCTCAGGGAACACAATGTGTTCCTTGATGCCCATGGCGAAGTTGCCACGGCCGTCAAAGCTCTTCGGGTTCAGGCCGCGGAAGTCGCGAACGCGCGGGAGCGCGATGTTGACCAGACGATCCAGGAACTCGTACATGCGGGTGCCGCGCAGGGTGACCTTCGCGCCAATCGGCATGTTTTCGCGGACCTTGAAGCCTGCGATAGAGTTGCGTGCGCGGGTGATGACCGGCTTCTGACCGGCGATCGCTGCGAGGTCGGCGGCAGCAACCGTCGGCTTCTTCGAGTCAGCGGTCGCTTCACCGACGCCCATGTTGATTACGATCTTGTCGAGCTTCGGAATCATCATCTCGTTGGCGTAGGAGAACTTCTCCTGCATCGCCTTGCGGATGCGCTCGACATATTCCTTCTTGAGCCGCGGCTCGTACTTTGCCTCAGCCATCGATCACTTCTCCAGAACGCTTGGCCACGCGGACCTTCTTGCCGTCAACGACCTTGAAACCGACGCGGGTCGGCTTGCCGTCCTTGTCGACGATTGCAATGTTGGACAGGTGAACCGGGGCTTCCTTGTTGATGATGCCGGCTTCCTGGGTCTGCGTCTGGCGCTGGTGGCGCTTTACGACGTTGACGCCACGAACGACCGCACGATCTTCCTTCGGCATGACCTGAACGACCTCGCCGGTGCGGCCCTTGTCCTTGCCAGCGAGCATGACGACCTTGTCGCCTTTACGAATCTTCTGCATCGCTTCCGCTCCTTACAGTACTTCGGGAGCCAGCGAGATGATCTTCATGTGGTTCTTGGCGCGAAGTTCGCGCGGAACCGGTCCGAAGATACGGGTGCCGATCGGCTCTTTCTTGTTGTCGATGAGGACTGCTGCGTTGGTGTCGAAGCGGATGACCGAGCCATCCGGACGACGGATGTCCTTGGCGGTGCGAACGACAACCGCCTTCATCACGTCACCCTTCTTCACGCGGCCGCGCGGGATCGCTTCCTTGATCGAAACGACGATGACGTCGCCGATCGAGGCATACTTGCGCTTCGAGCCGCCCAGCACCTTGATGCACATGACACGACGTGCGCCGGAATTATCCGCGACGTCGAGGTTTGTTTGCATCTGAATCATATCAGGTCGCCTTCTTGGTTTACCGGAATGGTTGGGCCTGGGCCCCCTACTCCGGCTTATGAAAATGTTCGCCGGCCAACCTGCCGTTAGGCAAGTAGGAACGCGGCAATAGCTGAATAGCGCGGGGTCGATCGTGCCAGGGTGGTTTCCCGAACGGGACCTTCCGTGCGCTCAAAGCAAAAGAACGCCCGGCATTCGAGCGTTCTGACGCTGCTTCATACAGATATTTCGGCGAGACGCAAGGCCTCGCGCAAAATTCTGTTTACTTGCCCTGGGCGGCGATCACCGTCCAACGCTTGTCCTTGGAGATCGGCGCGCATTCCTCGATGGATACGGTGTCGCCGATCTTGTACTGGTTGTTTTCGTCGTGGGCCTTGTACTTCTTGGAACGACGAACGGTCTTCTGGAGCAGCGGGTGAGCGAAACGACGCTCGACGCGAACCACTACCGTCTTCTCGTTCTTGTCGCCAACGACGACGCCCTGCAGGATGCGCTTCGGCATATTTTTCTTCCTTTAGGCCTTAACTTCTGCCGCCTTCTGGCGGGCAATGGTTTTGACGCGGGCGATGTCCTTGCGGACTTCGTTGATGCGCGAGGACTTTTCGAGCTGGCCGGTCGCCTTCTGGAAGCGCAGGTTGAACTGCTCCTTCTTCAGCTTGGCAAGCTCGTCCTTGAGTTGGTCGGCGGTCAACGCGCGAACATCTGAGGCTTTCATGAGCTCAATCCTTACTCTGCAATGCGCTGTACGAAGCGCGTCTTGACCGAGAGCTTGGCAGAGCCGAGACGAAGCGCCTCACGGGCGATCTCTTCGCTGACGCCGTCGATCTCGAACATCATACGACCGGGCTTGACCTTGCATGCCCAGTACTCAACGGAGCCCTTACCCTTACCCATGCGGACTTCGGTCGGCTTTGCGGTTACCGGAACGTCCGGGAACACGCGGATCCATACACGGCCGGCGCGCTTCATGTAACGCGTGATCGCGCGGCGGGCCGCTTCGATCTCGCGTGCGTTGACGCGGTTGGGCTCCTGAGCCTTCAGGCCGAATTCGCCGAAGGCAAGGTCAGAACCGCCCTTGGCGACGCCCTTGATGCGGCCCTTGAACTGCTTGCGGTACTTAGTACGCTTTGGCTGCAACATTTTCTTACTTCTCCGAGCTTATCTTTCGCCAGCGCTAATTACGCGTTGTCGCGTTCGCGGCGACGATCGCCACGGTCGCGTTCGCGGCTTGCCGGACCCTGTGCGTCGCCTTCCAGCGCGCGACGTTCGGAAGCCATCGGATCGTGCTCAAGGATTTCGCCCTTGAAGATCCAGACCTTGATGCCGCAGATACCGAATGCGGTTTCTGCTTCTGCCGTGCCGTAGTCGATGTCGGCGCGCAGCGTGTGCAGCGGCACACGACCTTCACGGTACCATTCCGTACGGGCGATTTCCGCACCGCCGAGACGGCCAGCGCAGGTGATCTTGATGCCTTCGGCGCCAAGACGCATCGCGGACTGAACGGCGCGCTTCATGGCGCGGCGGAAAGCCACGCGGCGCTCAAGCTGCTGGGCAATCGACTGAGCGACCAGCGTTGCGTCGATTTCGGGCTTGCGCACTTCGACGATGTTGAGGTGCGTTTCCGAGTTGGTCATATCGGACAGCTTCTTGCGGAGCTTGTCGATATCGGCGCCCTTGCGGCCGATGATCAGGCCCGGACGGGCTGAGTGGATCGTGACGCGGCACTTCTTGTGCGGACGCTCGATGACCACCTTGGAGATCCCGGCCTGCTTCAGTTCGCTCATGACGAACTTGCGCATTTTCAGATCTTCGTGCAGCAGCTGGCCGTACTCGGCATTGTCCGCGAACCAGCGGCTATCCCAGGTACGGTTGATGCCGAGACGGAAACCGATCGGATTAATTTTCTGACCCATTATGCGGCCTCCTCTGCTGCCTGCACTTCACGAACGACGATCGTCAGGTGCGCGAAGGGCTTTTCGATGCGCGACGCACGACCGCGGCCACGAGCGTGGAAGCGCTTCATGACGATCGACTTGCCGACATAGGCCTCGGCGACGACGAGAGCGTCGACGTCGAGATCGTGGTTGTTCTCGGCGTTGGCGATCGCGGATTCGAGCGTCTTTTTGACGGCGCCCGCGATGCGCTTGCGGGAGAACTCCAGCTCAGCGAGTGCACGCTCGACCTTCTTGCCGCGGATGGCCGCAGCAACCAGGTTGAGCTTCTGGGGGCTGACGCGGAGCGTGCGGGCGACTGCTTGCGCCTCGTTGTCCTTCAGCCGGCGTTCGGCTTTTGCCTTGCCCATTGTTACTTCCTCTTCGCCTTCTTGTCCGCGCCGTGACCGTAGTAGGTGCGGGTCGGAGAGAATTCACCGAATTTGTGGCCGACCATGTCTTCATTGACGCTGACCGGGATATGCTTGCTGCCGTTGTAGACGCCGAAGGTAAGACCGACGAACTGCGGCAGGATCGTGGAGCGACGGCTCCAGATCTTGATCACTTCTGCACGTCCGCCTTCACGAACCTTCTCAGCCTTCTTGAGAAGATAGCCGTCAACGAACGGACCTTTCCATACTGAACGAGCCATTGGAGACTTCCTCTCTTACTTCTTACGCTGATGACGCGAGCGCATGATCATCTTGTCGGTCGACTTGTTCGACCGGGTGCGCTTGCCCTTGGTCGGCTTGCCCCATGGTGTCACCGGATGGCGACCACCGGAGGTGCGGCCTTCACCACCGCCGTGCGGATGGTCGACCGGGTTCATGACAACACCGCGGTTATGCGGACGCTTGCCGCGCCAAACGGTACGACCGGCCTTGCCGTCGTTGATGTTGGCGTGGTCCGGGTTCGACACGGCACCGATCGAAGCGAGGCAGATGCCGCTGACCAGACGCTGTTCACCGGAGTTCAGGCGAAGGATCGCCATGCCCTGGTCACGGCCGACGAGCTGCGCGTAGGAACCGGCGGAACGGGCGATCTGACCGCCCTTGCCCGGCTTCATTTCCACGTTGTGGATGATGGAGCCGACCGGAATGTACTGCAGCGGCATGGTGTTGCCGGGCTTGACGTCGACAGCCTTTTCCGAAGCGATGACCTTGTCGCCGGCAGCAAGACGTTGCGGGGCGATGATGTAGGCCTGTTCGCCGTCGGCATAGCTGACCAGCGCGATGAAAGCCGTGCGGTTCGGGTCGTATTCGATACGCTCGACCGTGCCTTCGACATCGAACTTGCGACGCTTGAAGTCGACCAGACGGTAGCTGCGCTTGTGACCGCCGCCGATGAAGCGGGCAGTAATGCGGCCGAGGTTGTTACGACCGCCGCTCTTACTCAGACCTTCCGTCAGCGCCTTGACCGGCTTGCCCTTGTAGAGCGAGGAGCGGTCCACGATGACCAGCTGACGCTGGCTCGGGGTCGTCGGATTGAATGTTTTCAATGCCATTTTCTTATTCCTCAGAGACCGGTGGAGACGTCGATCGTCTGGCCTTCAGCCAGCGTCACGACAGCCTTCTTCACGTCCTTCTGCTTGCCGACAAAACCGCGGAACCGCTTGGTCTTGCCTTTGCGCAGCAGAGTGTTGACGGCCGTGACCTTGACGCCGAACAGCGCCTCGACCGCAGCCTTGATTTCCGGCTTCGTCGCCTGCTTGGCGACATTGAAAACAACCTGGTTGTTCTCGGAGACCAGCGTGGACTTTTCGGTGATCGCCGGGGAGACGATCACATCGTAGTGGCGGAGATCGGTCACTTGAATCGCTCCTCTAGCGCTTCAACCGCAGCCTTGGAAAGCACGAGCTTGCCGCGGCGCACGATGTCGTAAACATTGATGCCCTGGATCGGCAGAACATCGATGTTCGGGATGTTCTGAGCTGCAAGCTTGAAGTTGCCGTCAAGCTCTGCGCCGCCGATGAAGAGGGCGTTGGTCAGGCCGAGCGTCTCGAATACGGACGCGAGAGCCTTGGTCTTGGCTTCGGCGGCGACCAGGTTATCGATGACGATGACGTCATCGGCCTTGATCTTGGCCGAAAGGGCGTGGCGAAGGCCAAGCGCGCGAACCTTCTTCGGAAGGTCGTGCTCGTGGCTGCGGACTACAGGACCGTGGGCCTTGCCGCCGCCGCGGAACTGCGGAGCGCGAGCCGAATGGTGACGGGCGCGGCCCGTACCCTTCTGCTTGTACATCTTGGCGCCGGTGCGCGAAACTTCAGCGCGGCCTTTTGCCTTGTGCGTGCCCTGCTGCTTCTTGGCAAGCTGCCAGCGGATGACGCGGGCGAGAATGTCTTCGCGGGGCTCGAGGCCGAAAATTTCGTCCGAAAGGGAAACCTTCCCGGCGTCTTTTCCCTCGAGGGTCTTGACGTTCAATTCCATTGATCTGGCTCCCTTACTTCGCGGCCGACTTGACGGCGTCGCGCACGATGATCCAGGCACCCTTGGAACCGGGAACAGCACCCTTGATCAGGATCAGACCACGATCTTCGTCGGTCGAAACCACTTCCAGGTTCTGCGTCGTGACGCGCGTCTGGCCCATGTGACCAGCCATCTTCTTGTTCTTGAAAACCTTGCCCGGATCCTGGCGCGAGCCGGTCGAACCGTGCGAGCGGTGCGAGACCGACACACCGTGCGTGGCACGCAGACCGCCGAAACCGTGGCGCTTCATGGCGCCGGCAAAACCCTTACCGATCGTCGTGCCCGTTACGTCGACGAGCTGACCGGCGGCAAAGTGACCTGCCTTGAGCTCCGTGCCGATCTCGAGCAGATTGTCTTCCGAGACGCGGAATTCTGCGAGCTTGGCCTTCGGCTCGACGTTGGCGACGGCAAAGTTGCCGCGCATCGCCTTCGACGTGTTCTTCACCTTCGCCTGGCCTGCACCAAGCTGAACTGCGGTATAGCCATTCTTTTCGACAGTGCGCGTGGCAACGACCTGGCAGCCGTCCATACGCAGTACCGTTACCGGGACATGCTCGCCGGCGTCGTTGTAGACGCGGGTCATTCCCACCTTCTGTGCAATCACACCTGAACGCATCGGTTCAATCCTTCCAACTCAGCTCGAGCAAGCTCAGAGCTTGATCTCAACATCGACACCGGCGGCGAGATCGAGCTTCATCAGCGCGTCCACCGTCTGCGGGGTCGGGTCTACGATGTCGAGAAGGCGCTTGTGCGTGCGCATCTCGAACTGTTCGCGGCTCTTCTTGTCGATGTGCGGGGACCGGTTGACCGTAAACTTCTCGATGCGGGTCGGAAGCGGAACGGGGCCCCGGACGCTTGCACCGGTGCGCTTCGCCGTCGACACGATCTCGCGCGTAGAAGCATCGAGAATCCGGTGATCGAACGCCTTCAGGCGAATGCGGATATTTTGGCCGTTCATTCGACGTTATCCTTGTGTTTGTTTCCCACATGTCTCTGGGCAAGACACGGGTTGTTCTTTCTTCCTAAGGCGGACCACCGGTTTCAAAGATCGAGAGGGTGCCGAAGCGGAACCCTATCCAGTCTTCAGGGCCTCTAGCCCACCTTAATTGGTTTTTTAGTCGCCGCTTCGTCATCCGAAGCAGTACGCAAATCGCGCTCGCGCGCCATTTGCGATATTTCTGTGTAATAAGCAAGCGGCTTGCGCCGCCTGCTTCATAATAATGTCATCGAATCGGCCACTCCACCGGAGCGGCCGAAGGAATTACTCGACGATCGAGGCGACGATACCGGCGCCGACGGTGCGGCCGCCTTCGCGGATGGCGAAGCGCAGCTTTTCTTCCATCGCGATCGGAACGATCAGCTCGACGGCAACCGTGACATTGTCGCCCGGCATGACCATTTCCGTGCCTTCCGGCAGCGTGACGATGCCGGTCACGTCGGTCGTGCGGAAGTAGAACTGCGGACGGTAGTTGGTGAAGAACGGCGTATGACGGCCGCCCTCTTCCTTCGTCAGGATGTAGGCTTCAGCCATGAACTTCTTGTGCGGCTTGACCGAACCCGGCTTGCACAGGATCTGGCCACGCTCGACGCCGTCACGGTTCACACCGCGAACCAGTGCGCCGATGTTGTCGCCGGCCTGGCCCTGGTCGAGCAGCTTGCGGAACATTTCAACGCCGGTCACCGTCGTCTTCGAGGTCGGGCGGATGCCGACGATCTCGACTTCTTCGCCAACCTTGACAATGCCACGCTCGACGCGGCCGGTCACGACCGTGCCGCGGCCCGAGATCGAGAACACGTCTTCGATCGGCATCAGGAACGGCTGGTCGATCGGACGCTCGGGCGTCGGGATATAGGAGTCGACCGCTGCCATCAGCTCGCGGATCGCGTCTTCGCCGATCTTCTTGTCGCTATCTTCAAGAGCGGCAAGCGCCGAACCCTTGACAACAGGAATGTCGTCGCCCGGGAAGTCGTAGGACGACAGCAGTTCGCGAACTTCGAGCTCAACCAGTTCGAGCAGCTCGGCGTCATCAACCTGGTCGACCTTGTTCAGGAACACGACGATCGCCGGAACGCCGACCTGGCGGGCCAGCAGGATGTGTTCGCGCGTCTGCGGCATCGGGCCGTCAGCAGCCGAGCACACCAGGATCGCGCCGTCCATCTGGGCAGCACCGGTGATCATGTTCTTCACGTAGTCGGCATGGCCGGGGCAGTCGACGTGCGCGTAGTGGCGGTTCGGCGTCTCATATTCGACGTGCGCCGTCGAGATGGTGATGCCGCGCGCCTTCTCTTCCGGAGCCGCGTCGATCTGGTCGTACGCCTTGAACTCACCGAAGTACTTCGTGATCGCTGCCGTCAGAGACGTCTTGCCGTGGTCAACGTGGCCGATCGTGCCAATGTTGACGTGCGGCTTATTGCGCTCAAACTTACTCTTTGCCATTTTCGGCTCTCCGTTTTGCTAGTCCCGAGGGGATCTAATTCTTGTTATCGGTCAATTGGTATTCCGGTCACTTCTGACCGGAATACTTTGCCTGGATTTCAGTTGCGACGTTCGACGGGACCGGCGCATAGTGATCGAAGGTCATCGTGTACTGAGCACGGCCCTGCGACATGGAGCGCAGGTTATCTACGTACTTGAACATGTTGGCCAGCGGAACGTTGGCGCTGATGACGACCGCGATGCCACGGCTTTCCTGACCCTGGATCTGGCCACGGCGGGAGTTAAGGTCGCCGATAACGTCGCCGACGTAATCTTCCGGGGTGACGACTTCGACCTTCATCATCGGCTCGAGGAGCTGAGCGCCGGCCTTCTTGGCTGCTTCACGGAAGCAGGCGCGGGATGCGATTTCGAACGCCAGAACCGACGAGTCGACGTCGTGGAAGGCACCGTCGATGAGCGTCGCCTTGACGCCGAGCATCGGGAAGCCAGCGAGCGGACCCGAAGACAGAACGCTTTCGATGCCCTTTTGAACGCCCGGGATGTATTCCTTCGGAACCGAGCCACCGACGATCTTGGACTCGAACTTGAAATCTTCGCCTTCCGGATTCGGTTCGAAGATGATCTTGACGCGCGCGAACTGGCCGGTACCACCGGTCTGCTTCTTGTGCGTGTAGTCTTCTTCGGTCTGGCGCGTGATGGTTTCGCGGTAAGCAACCTGCGGCGCGCCCACGTTTGCTTCAACCTTGAACTCGCGGCGCATGCGGTCGACGATAATGTCGAGGTGCAGTTCGCCCATGCCGGCAATGATCGTCTGACCGGATTCCTGATCCGTCTTCACGCGGAAGGACGGATCTTCGGCAGCCAGGCGGTTGAGCGCGAGGCCCATCTTTTCCTGGTCGCCCTTGGACTTCGGCTCGATGGCGATCTGGATGACCGGCTCGGGGAATTCCATGCGCTCAAGGATAACCGGCTTCAGCGGATCGCAGAGCGTATCGCCAGTGGTGGTTTCCTTCAGGCCGGCGAGTGCAACGATGTCGCCTGCAAAGGCTTCTTCGATGTCTTCACGCGAGTTGGAGTGCATCTGCAGCATACGGCCGACGCGCTCGCGCTTGTCCTTAACCGTGTTCAGAACCGAGGAGCCCTTTTCGAGCTTGCCGGAATAGATGCGTGCGAAGGTGAGCGAACCGACGAAGGGGTCGTTCATGATCTTGAACGCCAGCATCGAAAGCGGCTCGGCGTCGTCTGCGTGACGCTCGATGTCGGCTTCGGTCTTGAAGTCGATGCCCTTGATCGCCGGAATGTCGAGCGGCGACGGCAGGTAGTCGACAACGGCGTCAAGCAGCGGCTGAACGCCCTTGTTCTTGAAGGCGGTGCCGCAGAACATCGGATGGAACTTGACGTCGATCGTGCCGCGGCGAACGAGCTCGCGGATCTTGTCGTTGTCGGGCATGTTGCCTTCGAGGTAGGCTTCCATCGCTGCTTCGTCGATCTCGACAACCGTCTCGATCAGCTTTTCGCGATATTCTTCAGCCTTGGCCTTCAGGTCTTCCGGGATTTCGACGACGTCCCACTGGGCGCCGAGCGATTCATCGCGCCAGATCAGAGCGTTCATCTCGACGAGGTCGACAACGCCCTTGAAATCGCTTTCGGCGCCGATCGGCAGCTGCATGACGACAGCGGTCGCACCGAGACGGGTCTTGATCATCTCGACCGAGCGGTAGAAGTCAGCGCCCGTCTTGTCCATCTTGTTGCAGAAGATCATGCGCGGAACGTTGTACTTCTCAGCCTGACGCCAGACGGTTTCCGTCTGCGGCTCTACGCCGGCGTTGGCATCGAGAAGAGCGATCGCACCGTCGAGAACGCGCAGCGAACGCTCGACTTCGATGGTGAAGTCGACGTGGCCGGGAGTGTCGATGATGTTGAAGCGGCGCATCTTGCCGTCACGCCCCTTCCAGAAGGTCGTGGTGGCAGCAGACGTGATCGTGATTCCGCGCTCCTGCTCCTGCTCCATCCAGTCCATGGTGGCTGCGCCGTCGTGGACCTCGCCGATCTTGTGCGACTTGCCGGTGTAGTAAAGGATACGCTCGGTGGTCGTGGTCTTGCCGGCGTCGATATGCGCCATGATACCGAAATTGCGGTAGTCTTCGATCTTATATTCGCGAGCCATTGTGGACTGCCTTTCGATACCGTTCGGAATTACCAGCGATAGTGCGAGAACGCACGGTTGGCGTCAGCCATCTTGTGCGTATCTTCGCGCTTCTTGACGGCGGAGCCGCGGTTGTTGGACGCATCGAGCAGTTCGCCGGAAAGACGATCGATCATGGTCGTTTCGTTGCGCTTGCGGGCAGCGGCGATCAGCCAGCGAATGGCGAGGGCCTGGCGGCGCTCCGGACGAACGTCGACCGGAACCTGATAGGTCGCACCACCGACGCGGCGCGAGCGGACTTCAACGTGCGGGGCAATATTGTCGAGCGCAGAATGGAAAACCGAAAGCGGCTCCTGCTTGGACTTGCCCTGAACGGCGTCGAACGCACCATAGACGATGTTTTCAGCAACGGACTTCTTGCCATCGAGCATGATGGCATTCATGAACTTGGTGACAACGAGATCGCCGAACTTCGGATCCGGATTGATCTCGCGCTTTTCTGCTTTATGACGTCTGGACATACTTTTCGTCTCTTCAACCGTTAAGGCGCTTCATCACGCGGAGGACCTCGCGCAGCGCCGGATTATTCAAAACCGAATTACTTCGGACGCTTCGCGCCATACTTGGAGCGGCGCTGCTTGCGGTTCTTGACACCCTGGGTATCGAGGACGCCGCGGATGATGTGATAACGGACACCCGGCAGGTCCTTGACGCGGCCGCCGCGGATCATCACGACGGAGTGTTCCTGAAGGTTGTGACCTTCACCGGGGATGTAACCAATGACTTCGAAGCCGTTGGTCAGGCGGATCTTGGCGACCTTACGCAGAGCCGAGTTCGGCTTCTTCGGCGTCGTCGTGTAGACGCGCGTGCAAACGCCGCGCTTCTGCGGGTTCTCCTGGAGAGCGGGAACCTTATTACGCTTTACGTTCGCCTGGCGAGGCTTGCGGATCAGCTGGTTTACGGTAGGCATTCAACCATCCCTTACGTTTATCTCAGTACCCTTGCGGGCTTGAACTCGCGCCGTCTCCGGCAATGACGCATGCTTTCGGTTCAATGCGCAAAATATGGCCCGATCCGCTTCCGCAGATGGACCACAAGGAGCAGAGGACGCATGAAATTATGCGTCATGCGTGCAGCATCATGACTTCAACGTGCGTTTAGAACCTTGTTTGAGGTGAACTTCAGGGCGCGTCGCCCCGAACAGCCAAGCCTCACATGGGATCTGATGGGCGGGGTACTACTGGTTTCCACCTCTCCCGTCAAGGCCGGTTAAGAAATAAACTCGCCGCATCGCCTTGATATGCGGGCCAGACGCCCTGTTTTCGTCCTCCTAGACGAATTCCCGGCCATGCGCCAAGATAAAAACTTGGGCATCGCAGGAAAAGCAGTTAAGGAATCAGCAATTGCGGCGTTAAGCCCTCATAGCAGGATTCGAGCGATCGAATCGACACTAAGCCGAAGGACAGGCGATGATTACGACACCGGATAACGACAACAATTTCGACGGGCCGATGATCTTCATCATCATCGGCAAAGGCTATGAGTCTGACTCCAGCGACGGCATCGACCTGCACATCATGCTGAAGGCGCCCGACGACGATACAGCCGTGCGCGAAGCCTTGAATGCCCTTGCCGAGGAAGGTTTCATCGAGGCCGATCTCGACCAGATTGGCATGCTGACCGAAGTTCCGGCCGAAGAGCCGCATGCCTCGGCCTATCAGGGCGCGGTCGACGGCGAGGTCGCGATCATCCGGTTCAACTGACCGGAGCGGCCGGCGGCGAAACCGCAGGGGCGAGCGCAGCGCCCGCCTGCAGGGCCTGCCAGACACGTAGTTCCCCCTCCCCGCCGGATCGACCAGAGCACAGAAAAATGAGAAACCGCCCGGATCGCTCCGGGCGGTTTTTCAATTCGTATCTTGAATTCCGGGACTTCAGCCGCGGTTATTCCGCGGCCGGGGCCTTTTCAGCCATGTCCTGCAGCATCGGCGTGGCAACGGCTGCACCGGTGCCCTTGCGACGTTCTTCGAGGATCAGCTCGTCGCGCGAGGTGGCGATACGGCGGATCTGGGTCATGGTGCCGCCGGTACCTGCCGGGATGAGCCGGCCGACGATGACGTTTTCCTTCAGACCCTGCAGGCCGTCGGTCTTGCCGGCGATTGCCGCTTCCGTCAGCACCTTGGTCGTTTCCTGGAAAGATGCGGCCGAGATGAAGGACGGGGTCTGCAGCGACGCCTTGGTGATGCCGAGCAGAACCGGGTCGCCGTGGGCGGGCTTCTTGCCCTGCTCGATCAGGTGGTCGTTGACATCCTCGAGCTCGATCCGGTCGACGTTGTCGCCGACGATATAGGTCGAGTCGCCGGCGTCGGTGATTTCCACCTTCTGCAGCATCTGACGGACGATCACCTCGATGTGCTTGTCGTTGATGACAACGCCCTGCAGACGATAGACTTCCTGGATTTCGTTGACTAGGTAGGAAGCAAGTGCCTCCACGCCCTTGATCGCCAGGATGTCGTGCGGAGCCGGGTTACCGTCGAGGATGTAGTCACCCTTTTCGATATAGTCGCCGTCCTGAAGGTGGAAGGGCTTGCCCTTCGGGATCAGGTATTCGACAGGCTCGACACCGTCTTCCGCCGGCTCGATGATGACGCGACGCTTGTTCTTGTAGTCGCGGCCGAGGCGGATCGTACCATCGATCTCAGCGATGATGGCGTGATCCTTCGGACGGCGCGCTTCGAACAGTTCGGCAACACGCGGCAGACCACCGGTGATGTCCTTGGTCTTGGCGCTTTCGAGCGGCGAACGGGCGAGAACGTCACCCTGGGAGACCTTCGTGCCCGGCTCGACCGACAGAATGGCGTCGACCGAGAGCAGGAAGCGAGCGTCACCGCCACGCGCCAGCTTGGCGACATTGCCGCTGGCGTCCTTGATGACGATCGCCGGCTTGAGGTCCGAACCGCGCGGGGTCGAACGCCAGTCGATGACCTGGCGCTTGGTGATGCCGGTGGATTCGTCGGTTGCTTCGAGAACGGAGAGACCGTCGACGAGATCCTCGAACTGAACCGTACCGGCCACTTCCGTCATCATCGGGCGGGTATAAGGGTCCCACTCCGCCAGACGCTGGCCGCGCTTGACCTTGTCGCCTTCGTCGACATGCAGCTTCGAACCGTAGGCGACACGCTGCGAGGAGCGCTCGACACCACGCTCGTCCAGGATCTGGACGGTCATGTTGCGGCCCATGGCAACGAGGCTGCCTTCGGAGTTGCGCAGGACGTTGCGGTTCTTGATCTGCACCGTACCTTCGTAGGAGGCTTCCAGGAACGACTGGTCGACCACGGTTGCCGTACCGCCAAGGTGGAAGGTACGCATGGTCAGCTGGGTTCCCGGCTCGCCGATCGACTGAGCGGCGATGACGCCGACGGCTTCGCCCATGTTGACAGGCGTGCCGCGCGCGAGGTCGCGGCCGTAGCAGACCGAGCAGACACCCGTCTGGATTTCGCAGGTCAGCGCCGAGCGGATCCGGATCGACTGGATACCGGCCTTCTCGATTTCGATGACATCGGGCTCGAGGATCATCTTGCCGGCATCGACGATACGCTCGCCGGTAACCGGATGATCGATGTCGTCGAGCGCCGTGCGGCCGAGGATACGGGCGCCGAGCGAGGCGACGACCTGGCCGGCGTCGACGATCGCCGTCATCGTCAGACCGGTTTCGGTTCCGCAATCGACATGCGTGACGATGCAATCCTGCGCGACGTCGACGAGACGACGGGTCAGGTAACCGGAGTTGGCGGTCTTCAGCGCCGTGTCTGCCAGACCCTTGCGGGCGCCGTGCGTCGAGTTGAAGTACTCGTTGACAGTCAGGCCTTCCTTGAAGTTCGAGATGATCGGCGTCTCGATGATTTCGCCCGACGGCTTGGCCATCAGGCCACGCATGCCGCCCAGCTGGCGCATCTGGTTCGGAGAACCGCGGGCGCCGGAATGGCTCATCATGTAGATTGAGTTCATCGGCTTCTGACGGCCGGTGTTCTCATCGAATTCGACCGCCTTAATGCGGGCCATCATCTCTTCGGCGACCTTTTCGGTGGCCTTGCCCCAGGCGTCGACAACCTTGTTGTACTTCTCGCCCTGGGTGATCAGACCGTCATTGTACTGCTGCTCGTATTCCTTCACCAGGCTTTCGGTGTCGGCAACGATCTTCGCCTTGGCATCCGGAATGACCATGTCGTCCTTGCCGAACGAAATGCCGGCGCGGCAGGCATGGGAGAAGCCGAGCTGCATGATGCGGTCGCAGAAGATGACCGTGTCCTTCTGGCCGCAATGGCGGTAGACCGTGTCGATCATCTTGGAGATGTTCTTCTTGGTCATTTCCTGGTTGCAGATGTCGAAGGGCACCTTGCCGTTCTTCGGCAGCAGTTCGCCGATGAGCAGACGGCCAGGCGTCGTCTCATAGATCTTCGAGTAGGGCTTGCCATCCTCGCCGATCGACTTGAAACGGCCGCGGATCTTGGTGTGCAACGTCACGACCTTGCTTTCGAGGGCATGATGCAGCTCGCCGAGATCGGAGAAGGCCATGCCTTCCCCCGGCTCGTTCTGGTTGAGGATCGACAGGTAATAGAGGCCGAGAACCATGTCCTGCGAGGGGACGATGATCGGCGCGCCGTTGGCCGGATGCAGGATGTTGTTGGTCGACATCATCAGCACGCGGGCTTCGAGCTGGGCTTCGAGCGACAGCGGCACGTGAACGGCCATCTGGTCGCCATCGAAGTCGGCGTTGAAGGCCGTGCAGACGAGCGGGTGCAGCTGGATCGCCTTGCCTTCGACCAGGGTGGGCTCGAAGGCCTGAATGCCCAGGCGGTGCAGCGTCGGCGCACGGTTCAGCAGAACCGGATGCTCGCGGATGACCTCGTCGAGAATATCCCAGACCTCAGGCTTTTCCTTCTCGACCAGCTTCTTGGCCTGCTTGACGGTCGAGGAGTAACCCTTGGCGTCGAGGCGGGCATAGATGAACGGCTTGAACAGTTCGAGCGCCATCTTCTTCGGCAGGCCGCACTGGTGCAGCTTCAATTCCGGACCGGTGACGATGACCGAACGGCCGGAATAGTCGACGCGCTTGCCGAGCAGGTTCTGGCGGAAGCGGCCCTGCTTGCCCTTCAGCATATCGGAGAGCGACTTCAGCGGACGCTTGTTGGCGCCGGTGATGACGCGGCCGCGGCGGCCGTTGTCGAACAACGCATCAACCGATTCCTGCAGCATGCGCTTTTCGTTGCGGATGATGATGCCCGGCGCGCGAAGCTCGATCAGGCGCTTCAGGCGGTTGTTACGGTTGATGACGCGGCGATAGAGATCGTTCAGATCCGACGTCGCGAAACGGCCGCCGTCGAGCGGAACAAGCGGACGCAGATCCGGCGGAATGACCGGGACGACCTTCATGATCATCCATTCCGGACGGTTGCCCGACTCCATGAAGTTCTCGACGATCTTCAGGCGCTTCATCAGCTTCTTCTGCTTGAGATCCGACGTCGTGTCGGCAAGCTCCGAGCGCAGATCACCGGCAATCTTCTCGAGGTTCATCGAGGCCAGCATCTCGTAGATCGCCTCGGCGCCGATCATCGCGGTGAACTGGTCTTCGCCGTATTCGTCGACGGCGAGCATGTACTCTTCTTCCGAGAGGAGCTGGTGCTCCTTGAGCGCCGTCAGGCCCGGCTCGGTGACAATGTAGTTTTCGAAATAAAGGACGCGCTCAACATCCTTCAGCGTCATGTCGAGCAGCGTCGAAATACGGCTCGGCAGCGACTTCAGGAACCAGATATGGGCAACGGGAGCGGCGAGCTCGATATGGCCCATGCGCTCACGGCGAACGCGCGACAGCGTGACTTCGACGCCGCACTTTTCGCAGATGATGCCCTTGTACTTCATGCGCTTGTACTTGCCGCACAGGCATTCGTAGTCCTTGATCGGCCCGAAGATGCGCGCGCAGAACAGACCGTCGCGTTCCGGCTTGAACGTGCGGTAGTTGATAGTTTCCGGCTTCTTGATCTCACCGTAGGACCAGGAGAGGATCTTCTCCGGAGACGCGATCGAAATCCGAATGGAATCGAAATTCTGTGCAGGCACCTGCGGATTGAAAAGATTCATGACCTCTTGGTTCATGCCTGTCTCCTTCATGGGCGAAAGCGCCCTCAAAATGCGATGGTCAGCGGCAATTTCCCGGGAGCCGCCTCCCTCGCTTAAACGAGAATAACCGCAAGATGCGGCGAAACTTCCCTTCCGGGCCGACATGGATGCGGCGTCCGGCGGGACCGGCGTGCGCCGCATGGCAGCGCACGCCCTATCAATGCTTACTCGGCCGCGTCGGGCAGCTGGTTTGCCTGTGCTTCGTCAAGCTTGGTGTTCTCAAGCTCGACGCTGAGGCCCAGCGAGCGCATTTCCTTGACGAGAACGTTGAAGCTTTCCGGAATACCGGCTTCGAACGTGTCGTCTCCGCGGACGATGGCTTCGTAGACCTTGGTGCGGCCGGCGACGTCGTCCGACTTCACCGTCAGCATTTCCTGGAGCGTGTAGGCCGCACCGTAAGCTTCGAGCGCCCAGACTTCCATTTCGCCGAAGCGCTGACCGCCGAACTGCGCCTTGCCGCCCAGCGGCTGCTGGGTAACGAGCGAGTAAGGACCGATCGAGCGGGCATGGATCTTGTCGTCGACCAGGTGGTTGAGCTTCAGCATGTAGATGTAGCCCACCGTGACCTGGCGGTCGAACTGCTCGCCGGTACGACCGTCATAGAGCGTCGACTGGCCGGTGTCCTTGAGCCCCGCCAGACGCAGCATGTCGTTGACGTCGCCTTCGTGGGCACCGTCGAAAACAGGCGTTGCAATCGAAACGCCGCGCTTCCACTGGTCGGCAAGACGCAGAACCGACTCATCGTCGAATTCGTGGACCTGCTCGGCCTTCGGGCCGGCACCCACGACATCGCCGATGGTCTTGCGCAGCGGCTCGATGTTGCCGTTCGCCTTGTAGGCTTCGATCAATTCGCCGATCTGGCGACCCATGCCGGCACAAGCCCAGCCCAGGTGCGTTTCCAGGATCTGGCCGACGTTCATGCGCGAAGGCACGCCGAGCGGGTTCAGAACGACGTCGACATGCGTGCCGTCTTCAAGGAACGGCATATCCTCGACAGGCACAATGCGCGAGACCACGCCCTTGTTCCCGTGACGGCCGGCCATCTTGTCGCCGGGCTGGATCTTGCGCTTCACGGCGACGAAGACTTTGACCATCTTCATGACGCCCGGAGGCATTTCATCGCCGCGCTGGACCTTCTCGACCTTGTCCATGAAGCGCTGCTCAAGGCGCGACTTGGATTCGTCGTACTGGCCGCGGAGTGCTTCGAGCTCGCTCTGGACCTTCTCGTCCTCGACCGCGAACATCCACCACTGCGAGCGGGGATATTCGGAGACGACAGCGTTCGAAAGCTCGGTGCCCTTCTTGAAGCCCTTCGGGCCGGCAATCGAGACCTGGCCGCGCAGCATGTCGATCAGACGGCCGTAGACGTTACGGTCGAGGATCGCCTGCTCGTCGTCGCGGTCCTTGGCAAGGCGTTCGATTTCTTCGCGCTCGATCGCCATCGCGCGCTCGTCCTTCTCGACGCCATGGCGGTTGAAGACGCGAACTTCGACGATGGTGCCGTAGGTGCCGGGCGGCATGCGCATGGAGGTGTCGCGCACGTCGGAGGCCTTTTCGCCGAAGATGGCGCGCAGAAGCTTTTCTTCCGGCGTCATCGGGCTTTCGCCCTTCGGCGTGATCTTGCCCACGAGGATATCGCCCGGCTGAACTTCGGCGCCGATATAGACGATGCCGGCTTCGTCGAGGTTCTTCAGCGCTTCTTCCGAAACGTTCGGAATGTCGCGGGTGATTTCCTCAGGACCAAGCTTGGTGTCGCGCGCCATCACTTCGAATTCTTCGATGTGGATGGAGGTGAACACGTCGTCGGCAACGATGCGCTCGGAGAGCAGGATCGAGTCTTCGTAGTTGTAGCCATTCCAGGGCATGAACGCGACGAGCGCGTTGCGGCCGAGCGCCAGGTCGCCGAGATCGGTCGACGGACCGTCGGCGAGAATGTCGCCGCGGTTGACGACGTCACCGACGGTGACCAGCGGACGCTGGTTGACGCAGGTGTTCTGGTTCGAACGCTGGAACTTCTGCAGGCGGTAGATGTCGACGCCGGACTTGCCGGCTTCGAGGTCTTCGGTGGCGCGGATAACGATACGCGTCGCGTCGACCTGGTCGACTACGCCGCCGCGGCGGGCGCCGATGGCGGCGCCCGAGTCACGGGCGACGACCGGCTCCATGCCGGTGCCGACGAACGGGGCTTCGGCGCGCAGCAGAGGCACGGCCTGACGCTGCATGTTCGAGCCCATGAGGGCGCGGTTGGCGTCGTCGTTTTCCAGGAACGGGATGAGTGCCGCAGCCACCGAAACGACCTGCTTCGGCGAAACGTCCATCAGGTTCATGCTGTCGCGGGGCGCGAGCATAACTTCGCCGGCATGACGGCAGACGACGAATTCGTCAACGAAGGAACCGTCAGGGTTCATCTCGGCGTTGGCCTGGGCGACGTAGTACTTGGCCTCTTCCATGGCGGAGAGGTAGAGCACGTCATTCGTCACCCTGCCGTCGACGATGCGGCGGTACGGGCTTTCGATAAAGCCGTACTTGTTGACGCGGGCAAAGGTCGCAAGCGAGTTGATCAGACCGATGTTCGGGCCTTCCGGCGTTTCGATCGGGCAGATGCGGCCGTAGTGGGTCGGATGCACGTCGCGGACTTCGAAGCCGGCGCGCTCGCGGGTCAGACCGCCCGGGCCAAGAGCCGAAAGGCGGCGCTTGTGGGTGATTTCCGAGAGCGGGTTGACCTGGTCCATGAACTGCGAGAGCTGCGAGGAACCGAAGAATTCGCGCACGGCTGCGGCAGCCGGCTTGGCGTTGATCAGATCCTGCGGCATGACCGTGTCGATTTCGATCGAGGACATGCGTTCCTTGATCGCGCGCTCCATGCGCAGCAGGCCGAGACGGTACTGGTTCTCCATCAGCTCGCCGACCGAGCGGACACGGCGGTTGCCGAGGTTGTCGATGTCGTCGATCTCGCCCTTGCCGTCGCGCAGTTCGACCAGCATCTTGACCACGGCCAGGATATCGTCCTTGCGCAGGATGCGGACGGTGTCTTCGACGGTCAGATCGAGACGCATGTTCATCTTGACGCGGCCGACGGCGGAGAGGTCGTAACGCTCCGCATCGAAGAACAGCGAGTTGAACATGGCTTCGGCCGATTCCATGGTCGGCGGTTCACCCGGACGCATGACGCGGTAGATGTCGAACAGAGCGTCCTGACGGTTCTCGTTCTTGTCGGCCGACAGCGTGTTGCGGATATAGGCGCCGACATTGATGTGGTCGATGCCGAGAACCGGGATCTCGTCGAAACCGTTCGCCAGGATAATGGCGAGCGTCTTCTCGTCGATCTCGTCGCCGGCCTCGAGGTAGATTTCGCCGGTCGAGTAGTTGACGATGTCTTCGGCAAGGTAGTTGCCGTAGAGATCGTCGTCGCCGGCCTTCAGCGCCTTCAGGCCCTTGTCGGACAGCTGGCGCAGCAGGCGCGGCGTCAGCTTCTTGCCGGCTTCGACGACGACTTCGCCGGTATCGGCGTCGACCATCTCGGTGATCGCCTTGGCGCCCTTCAGCGTTTCCGGCTTGAAGGGAATGCGCCAGCCTTCGCCGTCGCGCTTATAGAGCGACTTCGTGTAGAAGGTGTCGAGGATTTCCTCGCCGTCCATGCCGAGCGCCATCAGCAGCGAGGTCACCGGAATCTTGCGGCGGCGGTCGATGCGGGCGTAGACGATGTCCTTGGCGTCGAATTCGATATCGAGCCAGGAGCCGCGATAAGGAATGACGCGGGCGGCGAAGAGCAGCTTGCCGGAAGAATGGCTCTTGCCCTTGTCATGGTCGAAGAAGACGCCCGGCGAACGGTGCATCTGCGAAACGATGACGCGCTCGGTGCCATTGACGATGAACGTACCGTTGTTGGTCATGAGCGGCATGTCGCCCATGTAGACCGACTGTTCCTTGATGTCCTTGATCGACTTGGCGCCGGTATCCTCGTCGATATCGAACACGATGAGGCGCAGCGTCACCTTCAGCGGCGCGGCGTAGGTCAGGTCGCGCTGGCGGCATTCGTCAACGTCGAACTTCGGCGGCTCGAACTCGTAGGATACGAATTCCAGCATCGAGGCGCCGGAGAAATCGGTGATCGGGAAAACCGACTTGAAGACGGCCTGAAGACCCTCGTCGGGCCGGCCGCCTTTCGGCTCTTCCACCATCAGAAACTGGTCGTAGGACGCCTTCTGGACCTCGATGAGGTTCGGCATTTCTGCGACTTCGGGGATCTTACCAAAAAACTTGCGTACGCGCCTGCGACCGTTGAACGAAAGGGTCTGAGCCATCGTCGCTCCTTCAAAATCTTGCACCCGGGCCTGCAACGGACGGGAACCGATGGCCAGTCGACCCCGTCAATCAATGGGTAGTTCAATCTCGTCCGACTCCCAAAAACGCCCAGCTCGGATTGCTGTGCTGCCCTCGGTGCGAGACTATCCTTTTGAAGAACCCATTACCCAAAAGCCGTTTTGACGCGGCTTTTGGGTAATTCGTTCAGAAAAACGGCAAATGGGAGGCGGCAAATGCCACCTCCCAAAAGCAGTTCAAGCTTACTTAACGTCGGCCTTGGCGCCGGCGTCTTCGAGCTTCTTCTTGATGTCAGCGGCTTCAGCCTTGGAAACGCCTTCCTTGACAGCCTTCGGAGCGCCTTCGACGAGGTCCTTGGCTTCCTTGAGGCCGAGGCCGGTGATGGCGCGGACTTCCTTGATGACGTTGATCTTGTTGGCGCCGGCATCCGTGAGGACGACGTCGAACTCGGTCTTTTCTTCTTCAGCCGGAGCAGCTGCGCCGCCTGCACCACCAGCAACGGCAGCAACAGCTACCGGAGCAGCGGCGGAAACGCCCCACTTTTCTTCAAGCATCTTGGACAGCTCAGCGGCTTCCAGGACGGTCAGCGAGGAGAGGTCTTCAACGATCTTTGCGAGATCAGCCATTTTCTAGTTCCTTTTGTTCGGTTCGAACTGTTGAGTTTGTACAGCGAAAAACCGCCTTAAGCGGCTTCGTCCTTCTTGGCGTAGGCCGCAAACACGCGGGCAAGCTGGCTTGCCGGTGCTGCAACAACCCCAGCGATGCGGGTAGCCGGCGTCTGGATCATGCCCAGCAGCTTCGCACGCAGCTCATCGAGCGAAGGCAGGGTCGCAAGCGACTTGACTGCATCGGCGTTGAGCGTGGTTGTTCCCATGGCGCCGCCCAGAACAACGATCTTGTCGTTGGTCTTGGCGAAATCCATGACGACCTTCGGAGCGGTGATCGGATCGGTGCTGTATGCAATCAGCGTCTGACCCTTGAAGAGATTCGACATCCCTTCCGCTTCCGTACCCTGAAGGGCAATTTTGGCCAGGCGGTTCTTCGCGACTTTGACGGTACCGCCAGCTGCACGCATCTTCGAACGAAAATCGTTCATCTGCGCGACTGTGGCACCAGCATAGTGGGCCACGACAACCGAGCCCGAAGCCTTGAAGACTTCGTTCAGTTCCGTGACGAATTCGCGTTTTTCCGCTCTTTCCACTGCCTATCTCCAGTTGGCGGGACCGAGAACGGGCCCGCCGGGTTGCCTTTTGCCTCCCGGGATCATGCGAGATCCCAAGCGACGCTTGAGGATCCTGTCCCCCCGCGCTCCCGCGCCAATCAAGGCTAAGAAGGCACAAGGCATCCAAGGCTCGAACCGAGTTTCTAGAAGCGAACTTCATGAATTCGGGTCTTACCCGTCTCATGCAGGCAAAGTGATTAAGGGAAAACCACCTGCAATCTCGGACAGGATTCCGGATTTCTCCGGAATATTCCGGCCCCTTGCGGGGCCGGAAATTCAGTGGCCGGACCGCGGTCCGGCAATCAACTTATGCAGTCGGTGCTGCGGTGACCGAGCCGACTTCGATCTTGACGCCCGGGCCCATGGTCGAGGAAATCGCCACGCGCTTAACGTAGTTGCCCTTGGCACCGGCCGGCTTCGCCTTGATGACGGCGTCGGCGAAGGCGCGGATGTTTTCTTCCAGAGCCTTGGCGTCGAAAGAGGCCTTGCCGATACCGGCGTGGACGATACCAGCCTTCTCGACGCGGAACTCGACAGCGCCGCCCTTGGAAGCCTTGACGGCTCCGGCGACATCCATGGTGACGGTGCCGACCTTCGGGTTCGGCATCATGCCGCGCGGGCCGAGAACCTTACCGAGACGACCGACGAGCGGCATCATGTCGGGAGTGGCGATGCAGCGATCGAATTCGATCTTGCCGCCCTGGACGATTTCGACGAGGTCTTCGGCACCGACGACATCGGCACCAGCGGCCTTGGCTTCGTCAGCCTTGGCGCCACGAGCGAAGACGGCGACGCGAACCGTGCGGCCCGTGCCGTTCGGCAGATTGACGACGCCGCGAACCATCTGGTCCGCATGGCGCGGGTCGACGCCGAGGTTCATCGAGACTTCGATGGTTTCGTCGAACTTGGCGACAGCCCGTTCCTTGACCATGCCGATGGCCTGGGTCAGAGCGTAGAGCTTGGTGGGATCAACACCTTCGTTGATCTTGCGAGTGCGCTTGCCAGCCATGATCTTAACCCACCACTTCCAGGCCCATGGCGCGGGCAGAGCCCTCGATCATCGCCATTGCACCTTCGATATCCGCTGCATTCAGATCCTTCATCTTGGCTTCGGCGATCGTCTTGATCTGAGCCTTGGTGAGGGTACCAGCCTTTGCGCCCTTGCCCGGGGTCTTGGAACCGGACGTGATCTTCGCTTCCTTCTTCAGCCAGTAGCTGACCGGCGGCTGCTTCATCGCGAAGGTGAAGGACTTGTCCTGGTAATAGGTGATGACGACCGGAATCGGCATACCCTTTTCCATTTCCTGCGTAGCGGCATTGAACGCCTTGCAGAATTCCATGATGTTAATGCCACGCTGACCAAGCGCCGGACCAATCGGCGGGGACGGGTTTGCCGATCCTGCCTTGACCTGAAGCTTGAGCTGGCCTGCAACTTTCTTAGCCATATCTCTCTGCCTTTCATGAACGACCGGTCGCCCGGCCCGTGATGCCGGATCTCTCCGGCGGCTGCGGTTGCGTGGTGCGGATCATTAGGGTCCGGCTAAGACCCCTCACCTTCCACGCGGATGCGGACGAGGTCCGCGGGAAACAGGCCGCAAGGGCCAGCTCCCAATCTCTTGCAATCAGACCTTCTCGACCTGAGCGTATTCCAGCTCGACCGGCGTCGCGCGGCCGAAGATCGACACCTCAACCTTCAGGCGCGAACGTTCCTCGTCCACATCCTGAACCGTGCCGTTGAACGAAGCGAACGGGCCGTCGGAAACGCGAACCTGCTCGCCGATCTCGAAGGTGATGGAGGCCTTCGGCCGCTCCACACCTTCCTGGACCTGACCGAGAATGCGCTCGGCTTCATAATCCGGAATCGGAACGGGCTTATTGTCGGAACCGAGGAAGCCGGTGACCTTCGGCGTATTCTTGATCAGATGGTAGGCTTCATCCGTCAGATTGGCGCGGACGAGGACATAACCCGGGAAGAACTTGCGCTCGCTGTCGACCTTGCGGCCGCGACGCACTTCCACCACCTTTTCGGTCGGCACGAGGATCTTCTCGAACAGATGCTCAAGCCCCTTCTGGCGAGCCTTGTTCTCGATGTCCTCAGCCACCTTCTTTTCAAAATTGGAATACGCGTGGACGATGTACCAACGTGCCGCCATTTTCATCTCCACCCGTATCAGTTGCCGGTATTGAGCACGAAGCTCAGAACCCAGCCGATCAGCTGGTCAGCAGCAAAGAAAAACAACGCGGCGAACACCACCATCACAAGCACCATAACCGTCGAGATCATCGTCTCGCGGCGCGACGGCCATGTAACTTTGGACGTCTCAGAGCGAACCTGCTGCAGAAACGCAAACGGATTGGATTTGGATGCCATCGACTGCCCACGCAATTACGGCGCGTAAAGCTGAAACTATCAGCCCCACGCACCGCGTGTCTGTTGAACCCTAAATAAACACCGATTTCCGAATACACAAGAGGGAAACCGAAGTTTAACGAAATTACTTGCCACCGATCGATCCCCGGCTGGAACGGCTGCAAGCACAGTCGCGCTGTCCCCATCAAGGAAAATGGCAGGGGCAGAGGGGCTCGAACCCCCGACCTGCGGTTTTGGAGACCGCCGCTCTACCAACTGAGCTATACCCCTTCATGCCTCTCCTTCAGCGCTCGGGCCAAGACCCGCAAATCGCTGCCGAAATGCATGGCGCTCCCTTTAAGACGGCGGCGGCGGATTGGCAAGCACGATTTTCGATTTTCAAAGCCGTTCTGCTCATTTGCGAGCGACCGGCCCTTTCAATCGCTTGGCTGGCAAGCACTTAGATCTTCACATATTTCCGCCAGTCGTGCTCCTCCCTGAAGCCCAGCACTTCGCGAATCTTGCGGTTTGAAAGCAGGCCCTCATATTCGCCGATCTCGCGGGTAAAGGGGACATTCGGGAAGAATCGCTTCGCAAGCTCTTTCGACGGCGTGTTGGCCGAGACCGTGTCATTGGCGGCGTTGAACACCTGGTAGCCGAGGCCGTCCTTCTCGATGCAGAGATGGCAGATCTGACCGAGGTCGCGGGCGTCGATATAACTCCAGGCGATGCGCTTGCGCATTTCGGGATGGGCGAAATAGGTGGGAAACTTCTCATATTCGTGCGGCTCGATGACGTTGCCGATGCGCAGCGCATAAATGTCGAAGCCCGAACGCTCGGCAAACGCGCGCGCCGTCTTTTCGTTGACCACCTTGGAAAGGCCGTAGGAATCCATCGGATTGACGTCGTAATCCTCCTCCAGCGGGAACTGGTGGAAGTCACGATGCCCCTCGGCAAAACAAACGCCGTAGGTCGTCTCACTCGACGCGACGATGATCTTCCGGATGCCGAGCTTCACCGCCGCCTCGATGACATTGTAGGTGCCCATCGTGTTGATGCGGAAGGTCTCGTTGTCGGGTTTGATCAGGATGCGCGGGATGGCGGCGAAATGCACGACGGCATCGAAGGGCTGGACGCCCCTGCCCCCGTCGAGATCGGGAAAATCGCGATGCATGGAGAGCGCGTTGAAGACCTGACCGCTATCGGTAATGTCGGCGATGAGATTGGTCACGCCGGGGCTGTCCAGCGGCACGAGATCGAGGTTGTGGACCTCATAACCTGATTTGACGAGCCAGGGCACGGCATGGCGACCCGCCTTGCCCGAACCGCCTGTGAACAGGATTCGTTTCTTCATGGAATATCCTCCGCGTCATTCGGAGGCATAGTTAGACGCTTCCGCGCGAAGAGCAAGCGAGCATCCTGCGTTCACCCCGCCTCATCAGGCCGCCTGCATCCGGCGCCTGATCATTCATTTCCAATCACCGCCGAATCCGGCGATGATTTGCAGGGCCGTCACTTGACGACACTGACCTCGTCGATCTGCACGCCGGCCGATTGAACAACCTCTTGCGGGATCGCAGCGATGAAAAACATCGTGAAAACATACATTGCGAATATCGTCGCAACAAATGTGGCCTTTGGAATCATGCGAACTCTCCTCTCTACACAGAGGAGTCTGAACTAAAATGAGCCAATCACAAACCGGTTTCTGAACGTGAGATGAACAAAATACTGTGACGGGCCTGTTTAACGATATTTTTACAACACCTGTTAATCCGTCGATCAGGCATCAAAACGAAAAAACCCCGCTGTCGCCAGCGGGGTTTTTCCTGAATTGCAGGTAATCCCAGGATTACTCGACGATCGAGGCGACGATACCGGCGCCGACGGTGCGGCCGCCTTCGCGGATGGCGAAGCGCAGCTTTTCTTCCATCGCGATCGGAACGATCAGCTCGACGGCAACCGTGACATTGTCGCCCGGCATGACCATTTCCGTGCCTTCCGGCAGCGTGACGATGCCGGTCACGTCGGTCGTGCGGAAGTAGAACTGCGGACGGTAGTTGGTGAAGAACGGCGTATGACGGCCGCCCTCTTCCTTCGTCAGGATGTAGGCTTCAGCCATGAACTTCTTGTGCGGCTTGACCGAACCCGGCTTGCACAGGATCTGGCCACGCTCGACGCCGTCACGGTTCACACCGCGAACCAGTGCGCCGATGTTGTCGCCGGCCTGGCCCTGGTCGAGCAGCTTGCGGAACATTTCAACGCCGGTCACCGTCGTCTTCGAGGTCGGGCGGATGCCGACGATCTCGACTTCTTCGCCAACCTTGACAATGCCACGCTCGACGCGGCCGGTCACGACCGTGCCGCGGCCCGAGATCGAGAACACGTCTTCGATCGGCATCAGGAACGGCTGGTCGATCGGACGCTCGGGCGTCGGGATATAGGAGTCGACCGCTGCCATCAGCTCGCGGATCGCGTCTTCGCCGATCTTCTTGTCGCTATCTTCAAGAGCGGCAAGCGCCGAACCCTTGACAACAGGAATGTCGTCGCCCGGGAAGTCGTAGGACGACAGCAGTTCGCGAACTTCGAGCTCAACCAGTTCGAGCAGCTCGGCGTCATCAACCTGGTCGACCTTGTTCAGGAACACGACGATCGCCGGAACGCCGACCTGGCGGGCCAGCAGGATGTGTTCGCGCGTCTGCGGCATCGGGCCGTCAGCAGCCGAGCACACCAGGATCGCGCCGTCCATCTGGGCAGCACCGGTGATCATGTTCTTCACGTAGTCGGCATGGCCGGGGCAGTCGACGTGCGCGTAGTGGCGGTTCGGCGTCTCATATTCGACGTGCGCCGTCGAGATGGTGATGCCGCGCGCCTTCTCTTCCGGAGCCGCGTCGATCTGGTCGTACGCCTTGAACTCACCGAAGTACTTCGTGATCGCTGCCGTCAGAGACGTCTTGCCGTGGTCAACGTGGCCGATCGTGCCAATGTTGACGTGCGGCTTATTGCGCTCAAACTTACTCTTTGCCATTTGAATGCTTCCTGTGAACGAAATGGTGGCCCCGGCGAACCGGTTTAGTGCCGCCGTTTAAGGCTTTCGGCGAAATTGCGCAAGACTTAATTACAGACGCCATTCTTGGCGTGACAGCGCATATGGGAGACAATTCGCCGCCTGCAAGGCGATTCGCCCAAGCCCCTTCAAAAATCGCTGAAATTCCAGAGAAAACTGCCTGCCTAACAGGAGAACAGCGCTGGACGCCAGGCGTCGAGCGCCCTCACCTGCCAGACTATCGCCGCCATTGTCGGCGTCCGAAACATCATCGGCATCGCCGCGGCAGCGGTCGCATCAACGGACTTCGGGAAAACTGGAGCGGGTAGCGGGAATCGAACCCGCGTATTCAGCTTGGAAGGCTGCTGCTCTACCATTGAGCTATACCCGCGGGATGGTCCGATCCGATGACGAATGGTGGAGAGAGTTGGATTTGAACCAACGTAGGCTGAGCCAACGGATTTACAGTCCGTCCCCTTTAACCACTCGGGCATCTCTCCAGTTTTCGTCCGGATCGTTCGACCAAGTTCGTCAGACTTCGAAGCGTTGCCGCCCGTCGTCTGCGCCGCGTATATGACCGGAGCATTTCCGTCTGTCAACACGATGACAACGGAAAAAACACGAAAATTTTCATTCGCCGCCGAAAGCCGGCATATGAAAGAAAGCCTATGCGGCAGCCAACGCCATAGCTATAAAGCCGCATGAGCAAAGACAAGAAATCCAGCGGCAAGGCCGCAGCAGACCCATCCGCCAAGGATACGCATTACGCCAATCTCAGGCGTGCGCACCGCGACGCCAAGCGCGAACGCGGCGAGATCCCGACACCTCAGCCGCAGAAGCGCAAGCGTGGGGCCGAAGATTGGAAGCCGCCGGCGCTGGCGCCCGACCAGGTCTATCTCTACGGCCTGCATACGGTACGCGCGGCGCTCGACAATCCCGAGCGCAAGAAGATCAAACTCTCCGTGACGCAGAACGCGCTCGCGCGGCTTGAAATCAACATCGAAACGCTCGGCATTGCCTTCGAGATCGTCCCGCCGCACGAGATCGACAAAGTGCTCGGCCCCGAGGCGATCCATCAGGGGGTCATGCTGGAGACACGGCCGCTGCCGGTGCGCCGGCTCGAGGCGCTGAAGGACAGCCCTCTCCTGCTGGTGCTCGACCAGGTGACCGATCCGCACAATGTCGGCGCGATCATGCGCTCGGCAGTCGCCTTCAATGCCGGGGCGGTGATCACCACCCAGAGGCACAGCCCGACCGAGTCGGGCGTGCTCGCCAAATCCGCCTCCGGCGCACTGGAACTGATCCCTTATATACAGATCACCAATCTCGCCGATGCGCTCGGCGAATTGCACAAGCTGGGTTTCGCCACCATCGGGCTCGATTCGGAAGGGCCGGCGCCGCTCGAAGGCACGTTTTCGGGCGACAAGGTGGCGCTGGTGCTCGGCTCGGAGGGTAAGGGGCTCAGGCAGAAAACACGCGAGACCGTGACCGCGCTTGCCCGCCTCGACATGCCGGGCGCGATCAAATCGCTCAACGTTTCGAACGCAGCGGCGATCGCGCTTTATGCGGCGCGGCTTTACTTAAAGGCATAGGCTGGACTTAAAGGCGGGCTTACGGGCCGCGGCAAAGGGATTGCCATGAATCGTTTTATGCTTCGGCTGACAATTCCAGCAACCGCGCTGCTGGCCTACGGTCCGGCTGGCGCGCAGGATATCGATCCCGATATTCTCAGAGCGCAAGCGGGAACCTATCTGGTCGCGCCGGAAGACGGAGGCGCCGGGTGCCGGCTGACGCTCGAAACCGACCTTGCGATCGGCGGCTATTCGCTCTCGGGCCAAGACAGCTGTTCCAAGCCATTGCCGGCGCTTGCTGAAGCCGCTTCCTGGAATTTCAGCGGCAATGGCGGCCTCATCCTGATCGATCCGACGCGCAAGATTGTCGCCCGTTTCGTCGAGAATGAAGGCTCGCCGATGAAGACGAAAGGCGAAACGCCTCTCCTGCTGGTCTCGGCTCCCGACGGGGTCGATCGCCTGCCGACCTTCAGCAGCCTTGCCGGGAAATGGGTAGTGCAAAGACCGGACGGCGAAAAACTCTGCAGCGTGACACTCGAGGGCACTGCAAATACGGACGGCAATGCGCCGTTGTCACTCTCCGGAGACTGCGCCGCCAATGTCGCCCGATTGAAACTCGCCATCTGGCATATCGACGGTTTCAGTCTGACGCTGATGAGTCATGACGGTGCGTCGCTTGACTTCCACATGCGCGCCAACGGCAATTTCGGCAAGTCCCGGGAAGAAGGCGGCAAGCCGCTTTCACTCGTGCGCCGCGACGCGCGTTAGCTCTTTGTCTTTTGCATGTCGTTATCCCGGAACCGGTGTACACTTCCGGGCAACATGCATTAGGCAGCAGAAATCCACTTTTGCCTTGGAATGACCTTCTGGAGCACTATGATCGGGCGGCGATCGATCGTAGCGACCGGTCACAAGCAAGAAGGAGCAATCCCCATCATGGCCATTCGACCGCTGATTTTCGGTATCCTGTTCATCGCGGCCTTTGTGGGAATCATCCTCAGCATCATCTGGGTGGACACCTCGCATCCCGTCCACCAGCCCGATCCTCTGTCGCCGACGGCGCCCGGCCCCGCGACGCCGGGACCGGTGCAATAGGCCGAGAGGAACGCGGACGGCGATTGTGCGTTAATCCCCAACCGAACGAGGATTGAACGCTCATGCGCATAATGATCGCCGTCGTCGCCTTCATGGTCGCCTCCGTGCTCAGCATCGCGATGATCTCGCCTTCCGGCGCCGGCCAGCCCGGCAAGGGCGACAGGATCGAGGCCAGCGTCAACGAACCGGTCGCTCATTGAACTGACGGTCCTGAGCGTTCGCAGCTGCGCTCAGCCGCGATAAAGCCAGAAGGGGATATCGCGATCGCGATGGCGCCACTCGCGGCGTTCCTGCCACCGCTCGGCACGCCACCGCCGCCAGCGGCGGTCATCATCGCGCCAGTCGGAGCGGCGCCAATCGCGCCCATCGCGCCAGCCACGGTCGCCACGCCAGTCACGGTCGGCGCGCCAGTCACCGTCATCACGCCAACGATTATCTCGCCAGCTGTCGCGAATCTGGACAATATCTCCTTGCGCCGTCATCGCCGGCCGTCCGGCCGGCATGGCGGATGCAGGGGCGACGGCGACGAAAGCCGCAGCGGCGGCAATGGTTGCGGTAAGAATGATGTGTGCGAGCTTCATGGCTGCGTCCTCATTGATGATGAGGAGACAATGCCCCGAAGCAGCTGAACTGCCGCTGAAGCAGCCCTTCAGGCAGGGTTCATCAAGGGACTGCGTATCGGAGAATAGGGATGGTGCCCCCGCCAGGGTTCGAACCCGGGACCCCCTGATTACAAATCAGGTGCTCTACCAACTGAGCTACAAGGGCAATAGCTGCCCAACTAACAGATTCTGCGCTCCTGTAAAGGAAAATCCGATCCCTGCGGACGGTTCGGCTTGGCGGCAAAACGCCGGGCCGTGCAAAACGGCCTTGTCGCAACGGCCTTTTATCCTTTAGCTAGAGCAGCTTCACAAAGGGCATTGCATGGGCCGTTCATTTCAGACGCTTTCGTTTATCGCCTCGCCGACGATGGAGGCGCTCTCCGCACGCGAAGAGCTGATTCGCATCTATGGCGACGTGCCGCAGGACAAGGCGGACGTTATCGTCGCGCTCGGCGGTGATGGGTTCATGCTGCAGACGCTGCACAGCACCATGAATTCCGGCAAGTTGGTTTACGGGATGAATCGCGGCTCGGTCGGTTTCCTGATGAATGATTACAGCACGGAGCGGCTTCAGGAGCGCATCTGCGTCGCTGTCGAAAACGCCTTCCGGCCGCTGAAGATGACGACGGCCAATGCCGACGGCACCAATTCAACGGCCCTTGCCATCAACGAGGTCTATCTGTTCCGCCAGTCATATCAGGCCGCCAATCTCAGGGTCGTGGTCGATGGGCACGTGCGCCTGGAGGAGCTGATTTGCGACGGGCTGATGGTGGCCACCCCAGCCGGATCGACAGCCTACAATCTTTCCGCCCATGGCCCGATCCTGCCCCTCGAGGCGCCGCTGCTCGCCATGACACCGGTCAGCGCTTTCAGGCCGCGGCGCTGGAGGGGGGCGCTGCTTCCCAACAAGGTGACCGTCGATATCGACGTGCTCGAGCCGGTGAAGCGGCCGGTGAATGCGGTAGCCGACAATACCGAGGTTAAGTCGGTGCTGCATGTCCGCATCGCCCAGTCGGAGCATATGACGGCGCGCATCCTCTCCGATCCCGACCGCTCCTGGTCCGACCGTATCCTCGCCGAGCAGTTCAAAGATTGAGACGATGGCAATGCGACGGATATTGATGACCACGATTTTCCTCGTCGGATGCTCGGCCGCCACCGCCGCTCCCGCTCAGGACCCCATTCTGCCGGCTACGGTGATCTTTGCCACCAGCACCGGCTACTGGGAGGACGACGGCAACGCACCTGAAATCGAGCGGGCGCCTTCCGCCACCGAGAATGTTTCCGCCCCTCAGGGAAAGCGCCATGGCTACTACAAGCTCTTTGCCGTGCGCCAGCCGGATCGGACCTCGAAGGTTTATCTGCAGCAAATTGCCCAGACGGAGACCGGCCCGGCGATCGCCTCAAACATCGAGCTGCAGGAGATCAGCGACCTGAAGCCCTACGTGACCGACATACGCCCGGAGAATTCGAGCGGCATCAGCAAGCAACCCGGCCTCTTCGCCACCATCTATCTGAAGACCGACCCGGCGGCCGAGCCGGACGGCTGGACGGTGCTGATCGACGAATTCGGTGACATCACCATCGAGAAGGCGACCAATTGAACAGCGAGACGCTGTTTGCACAGGCTTTGAAGATGAAACTCGGCTTTCGCGACGGGGTACTTTACGATGACCAAAGACCGGACTGGGACGCATTCGGTCCGAGGCCCGTCAGCTGGTCTCTGTGGTATCCGCCTGCCGATGATGCGCGGGAAAGCGATGTTCGGGAACGAAGCTGGTTTCGCAAGGCGGTGGTCGCCCGCGACGCGCCGATTCGGCCGGCAAACAGGCCTTATCCGCTCGTCCTGCTGTCGCACGGCACCGGCGGATCTGCGGCAGGGCTGGAATGGCTGGCGCGGCGCCTGGTCGAACGCGGGTTTGTTGCGCTCGGCGTCAACCATCACGGCAATACCGGCATCGAGCCCTATCGGGCCGAAGGTTTTGCCTGTCTCTGGGAACGCGCGCCTGACCTAAGCCTGATGCTGGATCGCAGTCGCGAATGGCTTGGCGATCTCGCCGGTCGGATTGATACAGCCCGTGCGTTCGCGGCCGGATTTTCGGCCGGAGCCTATAGCGTCATGCTCCTTCTCGGCGCCATCGCCCAGTTCTCGCAGTTCGAACCGTCGAGGCTGAAACCGGGTGGTCCGCGCGGCCCAAGGGAATTTCCCGACCTTGCCGATCATATTCCCTCGTTGCTGCGCGAGAGCGATGTGTTTCGCCGGTCATGGTCCCGCATGTCGCGATCCTATCGGGACAACAGGATCAAGGCGGCGCTCCTCTGTGCGCCGGGGCGCTCCATTTTCGCTTTCAGCGAGGAAAGTCTGAAAACGATCGAGGCCCCTGCTCTTATCCTGGTAGGCGATGCCGACAGGGCGGCACCGGCCGAAGAATGTTCTGCATGGCTGCATGCTCGGCTGGCGCGCAGCGCGCTGAAGATTTTCGACGGCGGCCTCGGGCATTATGTCTTCGTACCGGAGGGTACGGGAATAGGCTTTGCCTTTGCGGCCGAGCTCTTCACCGATCCCCCTGATATCGCGCGCGCAGCCATTCATGACGAAACCGCCGATCTGTCGGCAGCGCTGTTTCAGGGCGGCGACATCCGCGCCATCGTCTGAACGAAGAAGGCCCCGTCTCCGGAGCCTTCTCGTCATTCGATCTCGCTGCTGCCTGTCAGTCGACATCCTCGACGACCGCGTCGGCGGCGCCGCTGATGCGGTGGGCAAGGGCCGCTTCCATGAATTCGTTCAGATCGCCGTCGAGTACGTCATCAGGAGCGGTGCTGGCGACGCCGGTGCGCAGGTCCTTGACCAGTTGGTAGGGCTGCAGCACGTAGGAGCGGATCTGATGGCCCCAGCCGATGTCCGTCTTGGAGGCGGCTTCGGCGTTGGCAGCCTCTTCCCGCTTCTTCAGCTCGGCTTCGTACATGCGGGCACGCAGCATTTCCCAGGCCTTGGCGCGGTTCTTGTGCTGCGAACGTTCCTGCTGGCAGGCAACGACGATCCCGGTTGGGATATGGGTGATGCGCACGGCCGAGTCGGTCGTGTTGACGTGCTGGCCGCCGGCGCCCGACGAACGATAGGTGTCGATGCGGCAATCGCTTTCATTGATGTCGATATTGATCGAGTCGTCGACAACAGGATAGACCCAGATCGACGAAAAGGACGTATGGCGACGCGCATTGCTGTCGTAAGGCGAGATGCGTACCAGGCGATGCACGCCCGATTCCGTCTTCAGCCAGCCATAGGCGTTGTGTCCCTTGACGAGCAGGGTGGCGGACTTGATGCCCGCCTCTTCGCCGTCGTGAACTTCAAGAAGCTCGACCTTGAAGCGCTGGCGTTCGGCCCAGCGGGTGTACATGCGCAACAGCATGTTCGCCCAGTCCTGGCTTTCGGTGCCGCCGGCGCCGGAATGAACTTCGAGATAAGTATCGTTGCCGTCGGCCTCGCCGGAGAGCATCGCTTCCACCTGGCGGCGCGCAGCCTCGGCCTTCAAGGCCTTCAAGGCGTCCTCGGCCTCTTTGACGACGCCTCCGTCGCCTTCTTCCTCGCCGAGTTCGATCAGTTCGACATTGTCTTTCAGCTGCTGTTCGAGCTGCCGGACGCCGTTGATGCCGTCATCGAGCTGCTGGCGCTCCCGCATCAGCTTCTGCGCTTCGATGGCGTCATTCCAGAGGTTCGGATCCTCTGCCTTGTTGTTCAACCAGTCCAGTCGTCTTACTGCCTGGTCCCAGTCAAAGATGCCTCCTCAGCAGGGTGATAGCCTGCTTGGTTTCATCGACCACGTTTTCGATTTCGGCTCGCATTTTCCTGCTTCTCTGTCTCGGTCTTTCAAGTGCTGGTGACATAGAGACGCCAGCCGCCGATGTAAAGGCCCGCGGCAGGCGTTCAAAGATTACGACGACGGTCAGAACAGGCCGGGTGTGCCGGTCTGGACGGCCTGGTTAGCCTGCGGCGAGGTCTTCAGGATCTCCTCCGGCGCCATGGTGCTGTCCATGCCGATGACGGAGAAGCTGTCGGCCGGGCCGGTGCCGGGCTTGAAGGCCTCGATGATGGTGTTCGGATCGCCGTCAACGGCGGCCATACCGGTCTTGCGGTCGATCGGGATCAGGTTCATGCCCGGCGGAATGACGAACTTCGATTCCGGCGTGTCCTTGACGGCGGCCTGCATGAATTCGTTGAAGATCGGCGCGGAGAGACCGCCGCCGGTGCCGCCGCGGCCGAGCGGGCCCGGCGTATCGAAGCCCATATATAAGCCGGCGACCAGATCCGGCGTGAAGCCGACGAACCAGGCATCTTTCTCGTCGTTAGTGGTGCCGGTCTTGCCGGCGACGTCGCGGCCGCCGAGATCGATCTTGCCGGCGGCGGTGCCGCGCTGAATGACGCCCTGCATCATCGAGGTGATCTGATAGGCGGTCATCGGGTCGAGAACGGTTTCGCGGTTGTCGACGACATTCGGCTCTTCCTGGTTCTGCCAGTCGCCGGCATTGCAGCCCTCGCACAGACGCTCCTCATGCTTGAAGATCGTCTTGCCGTAGCGGTCCTGGATTCGATCAATCAATGTCGGCTTGATCTGCTTGCCGCCATTGGCGATGACCGAATAGGCTGAGACCATGCGCAGCACCGTCGTGTCGCCGGCGCCGAGCGACATGGAGAGAACCGGCAGCATGTGATCGTAGATGCCGAAGCGCTCGGCATATTCGGCGACGATGTTCATGCCGAGATCGTTGGCGAGGCGCACCGTCATCAGGTTGCGCGAATGCTCGATGCCCGAACGCAGCGTCGACGGACCACCGGATTCGCCGCCGTAGTTTTCCGGCCTCCAGACCTGGCCGCCCGAGACGATTTCGATCGGCGCGTCCATGATGACGGATGCCGGCGTATAACCATTGTCCATCGCCGCCGCATAGACGAAGGGCTTGAAGGAGGAGCCCGGCTGACGCATCGCCTGGGTGGCGCGGTTGAATTCGGACTGGGCATACGAGAATCCGCCGACCATGGCGAGCACCCGGCCGGTCTTCGGATCCATGGCGACCAGGCCACCCTGCACCTTCGGCGGCTGGCGCAGGCGATAGGAGGTCGACGCCTCGTCACCGAGCTTCTCGACATAGACGACGTCGCCCGGGTTCAAGACGCCGGCCGGCGTTTTTGCGGTCTTGCGGGAGCCGTCCGCCGAACGGTAGGCCCATTGCATGTTCTTGGCGTCTATCGTGCCGCGCTGCCGGTCAGCCGCGACCTTGCCGCTGCCGTCCTTGGGCGGCTGCAGGCCGATGTCGACATTGCTATCCGATACGGCGAGCACGACGGCGAGGCGCCATTCCGGCACGTCGGACAGAGCGGGAACATCGGCAAGCGCCTTGCCCCAGTCACCGCTTGCATCGATCTGTTTGATGGGCCCATGGAACCCGCGGCGCTCGTCATAGGTCACGAGGCCATCCTGCAGGGCCTTGCGGGCAGCGAGCTGCATCTGCGGATCGAGCGAGGTGCGCACCGAAAGGCCGCCCTCGTAGAGGACCTTCTCGCCATATTGATCGATCAACTGACGGCGCACGGCTTCGGCAAAATAATCGGACGCGAAGAGCGAGGGACCAGTGCTGCGGGCGGTAACGCCGAGCGGCTGCTTCTTGGCGTCCGCGCCGTCGCTCTGGCTGACATAGCCGTTCTCGACCATGCGGTCGATTACCCAGTTGCGGCGCTCGAGGGCAGCTTCGGGATGGCGGAAAGGATGATAGTTGGCCGGACCTTTCGGCAGCGATGCCAGATAGGCGGCTTCGGCAACTGTCAGTTCGGTAACGGATTTGTTGAAATAGGTGAGTGCCGCGCCGGCGATACCATAGGAATTCAGGCCGAAAAAAATCTCGTTAAGGTAGAGCTCGAGAATCTTGTCCTTGCTGTAGGCCTGCTCGATGCGGAAGGAGAGAATTGCTTCCTTGATCTTGCGGTCGATCGTCTGGTCCGAGCTCAAAAGAAAGTTCTTGGCCACCTGCTGGGTGATCGTGGACGCGCCGACCGGGCGGCGGCCGGAACCGAAATTCTGCAGATTGACGAGGATCGCCCGGCCGAGGCCGGTCAGGTCGACTCCCGGATGGTTGTAGAAATTCTTGTCTTCAGCCGACAGAAAAGCAGCCTTGACGCGGTCGGGGATGGCCTGGATCGGCAGGAAGAGACGCTTTTCCTTGGCATATTCAGCCATAAGAGCGCCGTTGCCGGCATGCACGCGCGTCGTCACCGGCGGCGCGTAGCTGTTCAGAACGGCATAGTCCGGGAGGTCCTTCGCGACATTGGCGAGATAGATGGCAATACCCGCCGCCGCGACCAGAAACAGGACGCAGGCCATTCCGAAGAAATATCCAAGAAGTCTAACCATATTTTCAGCTACCGGTCTCTTCGATCTTCAATCGGCACAGACGCAACGATTGCACAGATCAAGGCAATTTGCACGTTGCGCGCGGCTTACTCCATGAGCGCTACCGCTACAAGCCGATTCCGCGCTTCAGGCTGTGAAACATAGGCCGGAGTAACGGCGTGAATGTGAGCAAAATAGGGCCCTGCCCGCCGCATTCATCGCTGCGGCCGCGTTTCATCGGAACTGTCACATCCAAGCAACGCCCCTACCCGCCGCCGATCCGCAGCGCGCGGCTGCGAAATTGATTCAAGCGGGACACTCAACTTTTTGTTTTTATAGGTATCGACCTTAATCAACCGGCCGGCGCCCCGGGCCGCGCGCCTCTTCAGAGATGCAAGCGACACCGTAACACTTCTGCACGCTCAACCGCCATTCGCAACCACGCCGCTGCGATACCGCTTGACGGCGTCGGTCAGCAGATCGGCCATCTTGCCGCGCCAGCTCTCATCGAGCAGCAGTTTCTCATCCTCGGCATTCGAGAGAAATCCAAGCTCGAGCAGGATCGACGGCACGTCGGGGGCCTGCAGCACGCGGAAGCCGGCATGGCGGTGCGGATTGTTGATGGTACCGACCTGATCCTTGAAGGAATTCAGCACGCTCTCGGCCAGCGAGATCGAGAAGGCCTGCGTCTCGCGCCGCGTCAGGTCGAGCAGGATGTCGGCGACCTCGGGAGGCTCGGCGACCGTCTCCTTGCCGGCGATCTGGTCAGAAAGGTTCTCGCGTTCGGCAAGGTCGGCGGCGAGCTTGTCGGAGGCCTTGTCCGAGATCGTATAGACGGTCGCGCCGCGGATATCCTTCTGCTTCAGCGTGTCGGCATGCAGCGAGATAAACAGGCCGGCATGGTTCTGGCGGGCAATCAGCACGCGCTGGGAAAGCGACAGGAACTCATCGTCATTGCGCGTCAGGAAGGCTTTGATGCCCGGTTCCTTGTTCAGCCGGTCGGCCAGAGCCTTGGCGAAGGCGAGCGTCACCTGCTTTTCCTCGGTTTTGGTATCGACGCCGATCGCGCCGGTATCAATGCCGCCATGGCCGGCGTCCACAGCGATGACGAAATCCCCGGGGGCGGTCTTTGCAGGCGCGGGAATGGCGCTCGTCGCCTGGGTCGCGGCTTCCCGAGCGTTCCAGGGCCGGTCGCTCCATGATTGCGTCTTGACCAGTTCGGCAAAGGCCTGCTTGTCGATCATCTCGGCCTCGAGCACCAGCCGATGGCCCTTGCCGGCCTCGTCGGCTTGCACCTTGGCGAGGGAAAGCTTCGCCGGCTGTGCCGCTGTCAGCACGATGCGGGCGCTCTCCTCGTCCATCTTGCCGTAGCGGATGTCCCTGAAGAGGCCGCGGGCGGCCAGATCCTTGCCCGGAAAGCCGAAGGCGGTCGCCGGCAGGTCGATGACGATGCGCTCAGGATTGGCGATATAGTGAACGGAGAACCGCGGTTCGCGGTCGAAATCGATGACAATACGTGTTCTGGCGTCGTCGCCGATGATGCGCGCGCCATAGGCGAGCAGCGGATCCCTCGTCTCGGCCGAACCCGCCACATCAGGCAGAATACAACCGGCGACAAGCACCGCCGTCATCAGCCGCCTTACCACTGTCGATCGCCGCGTTGCGGACTGCGCCGCGATCCGAGCCCTCTTAAACAATAAACCGCCACATCCTATTTATAGCGCGATGGACTCGGCATGGCCGGCGGACGCCCGAGAGCGAAACGCCTTTGCCGCCTGCCGAATCGCAATCGCTGGCCCCCAGCTTCTATGTGTTCCGAAATCCATCAATATTATGGCACATTTGGCTTTTCCCTTGCTATTGTGACAGAGAAAACATACAACGCATTTTAGGGTAGAAGTGTTGACGGGATAGAGTCGCCGCAAGGGCTGCCAGCCAGATCTGGACCTGGCGCCACATCGGTCATCGTCCGCCGTCTCATGGGCTTCAACCCGAGAACTGGATCCTGATTTTCCGGCTTCTGGTCGGAACTTCATTGGTGGATCAGCCACCACGCTCTCAGGGAGCAACCTCATCGGACCCGAAAAGGGTCTTCGTATTTGTCGATCACGCTTGGTTGTTGATGGTTTCGCAGCAGGTTTTATCTGAAGTGTACAGGCCCCGGACCGAAATGGTTCCGGCTGCGGTCTGGCTGCTGCTCTCGTCTTCGCGCCAGGTGCGACTTTCATTATCCGGCGCGGCCACTTTGGACCGCATTCTTTCTGTTTCTACAGCAGTCGGGAATGCGCTCTCGCGGCCACGCCGAGGAGCACAGCTTACATGGCAGACAAAATGCTTATCGATGCGTCTCACGAGGAAGAGACGCGCGTCGTTGTCGTTCGCGGAAACCGCATAGAAGAATTTGACTTCGAGTCGCAGCACAAGAAGCAGATCCGCGGCAATATCTATCTCGCAAAGGTAACGAGGGTCGAGCCCTCGCTGCAGGCCGCCTTCGTCGATTACGGCGGCAACCGGCACGGCTTCCTGGCCTTCGCCGAAATCCACCCCGATTATTACCAGATACCGCTCGCCGACCGTCAGGCGCTGCTTCGCGCCGAGGCCGAGGAGCATCGCCGCGACGAAGACGTCGAGCATGTCGAAACCGCGCCGATGGTCGACCTTTCGACTCAGGACCAGCCGGATGTCGGCATCGTGCCGGCAGAGGCGCCGGAACCGGCTGCCGTAACGGAAGAGGCAACGGCAGAAGATGTAGCCGTAGCGGCAGAAGCCGCCGAGGAAGCGCCGGCCAAGAAGGCACGGCCGCGCCGCAGCCGCAAGAAGGTCACCGAAGCGGCTGCCGAAACGACCGCGACCGAGGACGCCGTTCCCACGGACGTCGAAGCCGAAGGTGCTGCGAGCATCGACAACGACGATGACGGCTCGACCGGCGGCGCAATGGCCGCCATGGTGGAAACCGACTCGATCTCCGAAGACGTCGACACCAGCAAGCGTCGTCACGATGACGACGATGACGATGACGATCACGGCGAAGAGGAAGTCATCGAATCCGTTGGCGCCGAAGACGCGATGGAAGAAGTGCCGGACCGCGTGCAGCGCAAGCCGCGCAAGCAGTACCGCATCCAGGAAGTCATCAAGCGCCGGCAGATCCTGCTGGTGCAGGTCGCCAAGGAAGAGCGCGGCAACAAGGGCGCGGCGCTGACCACCTATCTCTCGCTCGCCGGCCGCTATTCCGTGCTGATGCCGAATACGGCGCGCGGCGGCGGCATTTCCCGCAAGATCACCAATCCGGCCGACCGCAAGCGCTTGAAGGAAATCGCGCGCATGCTCGAAGTGCCGCAGGGCATGGGCGTCATCCTGCGCACGGCCGGCGCCAACCGCACCAAGGTCGAGGTCAAGCGCGACTTCGAATATCTGATGCGCCTGTGGGAGAACGTGCGCACGCTGACGCTCGCCTCCACCGCGCCCTGCCTCGTCTACGAGGAAGGCTCGCTGATCAAGCGTTCGATCCGCGACCTCTACAACAAGGATATCAGCGAGATCATCGTTGCCGGCGAAGATGGCTATCGTGAAGCCAAAGACTTCATGAAGATGCTGATGCCGAGCCATGCCAAGGTGGTCCAGCCCTATCGCGACATCCACCCGATCTTCTCGCGTTCGGGCATCGAAGCCCAGCTCGACCGCATGCTGCAGCCGCAGGTGACGCTGCGCTCTGGCGGCTATCTGATCATGAACCAGACGGAAGCGCTGGTTTCGATCGACGTCAACTCCGGCCGCTCGACGCGCGAACACTCGATCGAGGACACCGCGCTGCAGACGAACCTCGAAGCGGCGGAAGAAATCGCCCGTCAGCTTCGCCTGCGCGACCTCGCCGGCCTGATCGTCATCGACTTCATCGACATGGAAGAAAAGCGCAACAACCGCGCCGTCGAGAAGAAGCTGAAGGAATGCCTGAAGAACGACCGCGCACGCATTCAGGTCGGCCGGATCTCGCATTTCGGCCTGCTCGAAATGTCGCGCCAGCGCATCCGCGCCTCGGTGCTCGAATCGACCACCCAGGTCTGCTCGCATTGCGCCGGCACCGGCCACGTCCGTTCGCAGTCCTCCGTCGCGCTCCATGTTCTGCGCGGCATCGAGGAATATCTGCTCAAGAATACGACGCATAACATTACCGTGCGGACCACCCCCGACATCGCGCTCTACCTGCTCAACCACAAGCGCCAGACGATCGTCGATTACGAGAGCCGCTTCGGCGTGGCGATCGTCATCGATGCGGACGGCTCGGTCGGCGCGCAGCATTTCGCCATCGATCGCGGCGAGGCCGTGGAAAATCCGGTCAAGATCGAAACGCTGTTCAACTTCGCAGCCATTCCCGAGGATGACGACGAAGACATCGTCATCGAGGCGGATGAGGACGAAGACGAGGAACTTGAGGAAAAGCCGGCAGCGGCCGAACGCGCCGCCGCGGCGCGCTCGGAAGGTGACGGAGACGGCAACCGCAAGCGCAAGCGCCGCAGGCGCCGCCGCGGCCGCAACGGCAATGCCGAACAGCCCGTATCGGCCACGGGCGAAGCCGGCGATGAGGACGAGGACGGCGACGACGAAGGCGCCGAAGGCGATGAAACAACCGCAGTTGCGCCCGAGGCCCGTGCCGAGAGCGACGACTCGCAGCGCCGCAAGCGCCGTCGTCGCGGCAAGCGTGGTGGTCGCCGCAACCGCGCCGAAGACGGTTCCGAATTGGCGGCCGGTGATGCCGGCGAAGGCAGCGGCGGCGATGAGGACGAAGGCGACGATGTCTCGAATGACGTCGCTGCTGCCGAAGCTGCAGTCGTCGAGACGGCTGCCGAACAGCCCGGCGAAGACCAGGCCGCAGCGGCCGCCGTCGAGGGTGCGGCCGTCGTCACGGAGGAAGTGAAGCCCGCCCGTGGCCGCGGCCGTCGCAAGCCCGCCGCATCGCCGGTCGAGGAACCGGTAGTGGAAGCAGAATCAGAAGCAGCACCCGCCGCCGAAGCCGAGCTGGAGGTGGCCGAAGCCTCCGCCGACCTTCAAACGCCCGCCCAGGAAGAGGCAAAGCCGGTTCGCGCCAACCGCGAATCCAACATCGCCTCCTCCGAGCCGACGGTGAAATCCACCCGCAGCGAAAATAGCGAAAGCGACGATGGCAAGCCGAAGAAGGCCGGCTGGTGGCAGCGCCGTGGCTTCTTCTGAACGCTGATTTTTGGACGTAAATGAGAAAATCCGGCCGCGGCGACGCGGCCGGATTTTGTTTAAAGCGGTGCCTCACTAGCAAAGTTGAACCCACAGGGCTCGCAGATCTCGCTGGAATGGGCTGGGAGCGACCTGGACGAGATTGGTTGCGACCAGCCGACGATAGGTAGCGATCGTCCCAGGTGGTCGCCCTCCCCACTCGAGCCGAGCGACAGCGATGCGTCGACGGCTGCCCCTCACCCTAACCCTCTCCCTGTTCTCACAGGGAGAGGGGACGTGCCCCATGAGAGGTCGATGGGGGACGGAGAGCTCACGGCTTGTCCCCTTCGCCCCGCAAGTGGGGAGAAGGTGCCGGCAGGCGGACGAGGGGCTCCCGATAGAACCACCTCCGCCGCGCGATCAAGCCGCCGGCGGATAGAGAAGATCGACGATGTAGCTGGCGTCGAAGCGGGAATCGAGCATGCCGTAAGTGGAGCGCCAGCCGCCGGCAAGCCGCGTCTCGATGAAGGCATCGGCAATGCGCCCTGCCCCAAGCCGATAAAGTTCGGCAGCACCGGCGGCGAGCGCCAGCTGCTCGACGAGCAGGCGCGCCGCGCCCTCATCCTGTTCGCAGAGCGCGATGGCGGCACGCAGCACGTCGATCGTCTTCTTGCCAGCAGGACCGAGATCGCGAGCCAAGCCGGCAAAGACCGTCTCGAACAGGTCCTTGCCGCGGTTGAGCACGCGCAGAACGTCGAGCGCCATGACGTTGCCGGAGCCTTCCCAGATCGCATTGACGGGAGCCTCGCGATAGTGCCGGGCGATGGGACGTTCCTCGATGTAGCCATTCCCGCCGATGCATTCCATCGCTTCATAGATCAAGGCGGGCGCGATCTTGCAGCACCAGTATTTGGCGACCGGCGTCATGACGCGGGCATAGGCCGCTTCCTCGGCATTGCCGCGCGCCTTGTCGAAGGCATCGGCAAGACGGAAGGACAGCGCGGTGGCGGCGGCAACGTCGAGCGCCATGTCGGCAAGCACGCGCGTCATGATCGGCTGATTGACGAGCATCTTGCCAAAAACGCTGCGGCCGCGCGTGTGGTGCACGGCCTCGGCGAGCGAAGCGCGCATGATGCCCGACGAGGCCAGTGCGCAATCAAGACGGGTCAGCGTCACCATGTCGAGGATGGTACGGATGCCGGCATCGGAGGCGCCGAGCAGGAATCCGAACGTGTCTGAGAACTCCACCTCGCAAGAGGCATTGGAGCGATTGCCGACCTTGTCCTTCAGCCGCTGGAACTGCAGGCCGTTGGCCGAACCGTCCTCAAGAAGGCGCGGCACGAGGAAGCAGCCCATCCCCTCCTTGGTCTGCGCCAGCATAATGAAAGCATCGCTCATCGGCGCGGACATGAACCATTTGTGGCCGGAGAGCCGGTAGATGCCTTCGCTGACCTTTTCGGCGGCGCTTCGATTAGCCCTGACATCGGTGCCGCCCTGCTTTTCCGTCATGCCCATGCCGATAGTCACCGCGGACTTCTGCATGGCGGGGCGGTTGGACGAATCGTATTTGCGCGAGAGGATCTTCGGCGCCCAGTCCTTCTGCACTGCGGGCGAGGCCGAGAGCGCGGCAACGGAGGCGCTCGTCATCGTCAGCGGGCAGAGATGGCCGGATTCCAGCTGCGCCGTCAGATAGAAGCGCGCGGCGCGAACCTTGTGGGCCTCGTCCTTGGCGTCGGTATCGGCCTGCGGATCCCAGACGGAGGAATGCAGGCCGACCGACATGGAGCGGCGCATCAGCGCGTGCCAGGCCGGATGGAATTCGACGACGTCGAGGCGCTCGCCGCGCGGGCCGTGGGTGCGCAGCTGCGGGACGCCCTGATTGGCCATGCGCGCCAGTTCCTGCGCCTCCGGCGAGGTGACGTAGCGGCCCATGTTTTCCAGGTCCTCGCGGATGCCGCGCGGCAGCGCCGCCGTCAGATCGACGATCAACGGATCGGATCGATAGGCATTGATGCCGGACCACAGGCTCGGCTGGTTGAGTTCTGCGAGTTTGTCGTCAGTCCGGTTGGCGGAGGTCATTATTCGCTTCTAGTGCAAGAACCCGGCAAGGGAAACCGGAAGTTATGATTCGCTTCATCCTGCTCTATCGGAATTCGGGCGAAAATGCATGGGGACATAAGCCTTTGCCCACAGCGCATGCTTGCCCCGGCGGACAGCACTCTTTATAGACCCGCCAGAGACAGCAAGAGGCAGGGTCATGGTCTTTTTCCCCCACCGCCACCTCATCGGCATCAAGGGCCTCACCGAGCAGGATATCACCTATCTTCTCGACAAGGCCGACGAAGCCGTCAAGATCAGCCGCCAGCGAGAGAAGAAGACGTCGACGCTGCGCGGGCTGACGCAGATCAACCTCTTCTTCGAGGCGTCGACCCGCACGCAGGCCTCCTTCGAGCTTGCCGGCAAACGGCTCGGCGCCGACGTCATGAACATGTCGGTCGGCAACTCCTCGGTGAAGAAGGGCGAAACGCTGATCGACACGGCGATGACGCTGAATGCGATGCGCCCCGACGTTCTTGTCATCCGCCATTCGAGCGCCGGTGCGGCCGCCCTGCTCGCCCAGAAGGTCTCCTGCTCGGTCGTCAATGCCGGCGACGGCCAGCACGAACATCCGACCCAGGCGCTGCTCGACGCGCTGACGATCCGCCGCGCCAAGGGCAAGCTCTCGCGCATCATTGTGGCGATCTGCGGCGACGTGCTGCATTCGCGGGTGGCGCGCTCCAATATCCTGCTGCTCAATGCGATGGGGGCGCGAGTGCGCGTCGTTGCGCCTGCGACGCTCCTGCCCTCCGGCATTGCCGAGATGGGCGTCGAGGTGTTCCACTCGATGCAGGAAGGGCTGAAGGATGCCGACGTGGTGATGATGCTGCGGCTGCAGCGCGAGCGCATGTCGGGCGCCTTCGTGCCGTCGGTGCGCGAATATTATCACTTCTACGGGCTCGACGCCGAAACGCTGAAGGCGGCGAAGGAGGATGCGCTGGTTATGCATCCGGGGCCGATGAACCGCGGCGTCGAGATCGCCTCCGAGGTCGCAGACGGCCCGCAGAGCGTGATCGCCGAACAGGTGGAAATGGGGGTCGCGGTGCGCATGGCCGTCATGGAGACGCTGCTCGTCTCGCAGAACCAGGGTCCCCGAACCGACGGAATGAAGGCATGAGCAACCCGATCGTCCTCAAGAACGTCCGCATCGTCGACCCCTCGCGCAATCTCGACGAGGTCGGCACGATCATCGCGAAAAATGGCGTCATCATTGCCGCCGGCAGCGCTGCGCAGAACCAGGGCGCGCCGGACGGCGCCGTCGTGCGCGACTGCGCCGGTCTCGTGGCCACACCCGGCCTCGTCGACGCGCGCGTCCATATCGGCGAACCCGGCGGCGAACACCGCGAGACGATCGCCTCGGCAAGCCGGGCGGCGGCGGCCGGCGGCGTCACGTCGATCATCATGATGCCGGACACCGATCCCGTCATCGACGACATCGCACTCGTCGAATTCGTCAAGAAGACGGCCCGCGATACCGCCGCCGTCAGGGTCTTTCCGGCCGCTGCCATTACCAAGGGTCTTGCCGGCGAGGAGATGACCGAGATCGGCCTGTTGATGCAGGCGGGCGCCGTCGCCTTCACCGATGCCCATTCCAGCGTTCACGATACGCAGGTGCTGCGCCGGATCATGACCTATGCACGTGAATTCGGCGCCGTCGTCTGCTGTGAAACGCGCGACAAATATCTTGGCGCCAACGGCGTCATGCATGAAGGGCTTTTCGCCAGCTGGCTCGGGCTCTCCGGCATTCCGAGAGAAGCCGAGCTCATCCCGCTCGAACGCGATCTCAGGATCGCAGAACTGACACGGGGGCGTTATCACGCCGCGATGATCTCGGTGCCGCAATCGGTCGAGGCGATTGAGCTTGCCCGCAACCGCGGCGCCAAGGTGACCTCGGGCATCTCGATCAACAATCTGGCGCTCAACGAGAACGACATCGGCGAATACCGCACCTTCTTCAAGCTCTATCCGCCGCTGCGCCCGGAGGACGACCGGGTCGCCATGGTCGACGCGCTGGCGCGCGGCGCCATCGACATCATCGTCTCCTCGCACGACCCGCAGGACGTCGATACGAAGCGCCTGCCCTTCGGCGAGGCGGCGGACGGCGCAGTCGGCCTTGAAACCATGCTGGCGGCGGCCCTCAGGCTTCACCATAGCGGCCAGGTCAGCCTGATGCGTCTGATCGACGCCATGTCCACTCGCCCGGCTGAGATTTTCGGCCTGGATGCCGGCACGCTGAAGCCGGGTGCTGCCGCCGATATCACGCTGATCGATCTCGATGAGCCTTGGCTTGTCGCTAAAGACATGCTTCTCTCCCGCTCTAAGAACACGCCGTTCGAGGATGCGCGCTTCAGCGGGCGGGCGGTCGCGACATACGTCTCGGGAAAGCTTGTCCATGCACTTTAGGGACCGGCTGGACTGAGGACAGGCCATCGGAGGGCCGAGGGGGCATATGTTATCCAATCTCATGTCATGGCAGATCACGCTGCCGATCGCACTTGCCGCCGCCGTCATCGGCTATCTCCTCGGCTCCATTCCTTTCGGTCTGATCCTCACGCGCGCGGCCGGCCTCGGCGATGTGCGCAGCATCGGCTCCGGCAATATCGGCGCAACCAATGTGCTGAGAACCGGAAACCGGAAGCTCGCCGCGGCGACGCTGTTGCTCGATGCGCTGAAGGCATCGGCGGCAGCCTGGATCGTCGGCTATTTCCTTGGTGAACAGGCCGCGATCATCGCCGGCTTCTTCGCCTTCGTCGGCCATCTTTTCCCGGTCTGGATCGGCTTCAAGGGCGGCAAGGGCGTCGCCACCTATATCGGCACCCTTCTCGGCGTCGCACCGATCATGGTCGTGCTCTTCGCCGCCGTCTGGCTGGCGGTTGCCGTGACCACCCGCTACTCCTCGCTATCGGCGCTCGTCGCCATGCTCGTCATTCCGGTTGCCCTGTTGATCCTCGGCAATGAAAAGGTGGCGGCGGTCATGGCCCTCATGACTATCATCTCCTACTGGAAACATAGGGCCAATATCTCCCGGCTGATGGGCGGGACGGAAAGCAAGATCGGGGCGAAGGGATAATGGACGCGCCGAGCGCGGGATCAAAAGGCACGGTGCTGAGCGAAAGGCAGAGGATTGCCTGGCTGCGCCTGATCCGTTCCGACAATGTCGGCCCTGCGACCTTTCGCGACCTCATCAATCATTTCGGTTCGGCCGAGGTGGCACTCGCGGCGCTGCCGGAGCTTTCGGCGCGCGGCGGCGCAACGCGGGCAATCCGCATCGCCAGCGAGGCCGAGGCGCATCGGGAACTGGAGGCGGCGCATCGTTTCGGCGCCCGCTTTGTCGGCATCGGCGAGCCGGACTATCCGCAGGCGCTCAAACAGATCGACGGCGCGCCGCCGCTGCTTGCCGTCAAGGGCGCGCTTGCGGCCGCCAAGCGGCCGGCCGTCGGCATCGTCGGTTCGCGCAACGCCTCCATTGCCGGCGCTAAATTCGCGGCGATGGTGGCGCGCGACTGCGGCCGGGCGGGTTACACCGTGGTTTCCGGCCTGGCGCGCGGCATCGACACGGCAGCGCACCGGGCAAGCCTCGAGACCGGCACGATCGCGGCCCTTGCCGGCGGCCTCGACAAGCCCTACCCGCCGGAGAATCTCGGCCTCATCGAGGAGATCGCCGGCGGCAACGGCTTGGCGATCAGCGAAATGCCGTTCGGCTGGGAGCCCCGCGCCCGCGATTTTCCGCGCCGGAACCGGCTGATAGCCGGCATCGCGCTCGGTCTCGTGGTCGTCGAAGCGGCGACGCGCTCGGGCTCACTGATCACCGCACGCCTTGCCGGCGAGTTCGGCCGCCTGGTGTTTGCCGTGCCCGGCTCACCGCTCGATCCGCGCTGTCACGGCACCAACGGCCTGCTGAAGGACGGCGCTTCGATCGTTACCGAACCTGCCGATGTTATCGGGGCCCTGGCGCCGCTGGCGCAGCTCGAGCTGTTCCCCTCGTCGAGGGCGGAGGAGCCGGCAGGCGAGAGCAAGCCAATAACGATGCCGCCCGGCGATTCAGACCGGATGCGCATCATCGATGCGCTCGGACCGACGCCGGTCGAGATCGACGACGTCATCCGCCACACCGGCCTTCCGGCATCCGCCGTCTATCTCATTCTTCTGGAATTCGACATATCAGGCAGGCTGCATCGGCATCAGGGCGGCCTCGTTTCGCTTTCCGATTGAGCTTCGCGCGATATAAGAGAGCCGCCTCGGGAGTTGCAGGAGCCGCGTGTCGAATTCAACAGGCGCGCCATCTGAAATTGTATTCAACGCACGATCTTCCCTCGCTTGCACCGTACGCAAGAAGTAAAATTGTAGCAAACCCCTTGACCACAGCGATTTCCCTGTCCATGTCGGAGGGCCAGTATCCAAGTTGCGTTGCGTGTTGCGCTGGCTTCCACGCCGGCGCGGAGTCTTTTTTAGAGAATCATCATGAATGTTGTAGTGGTGGAATCGCCTGCCAAGGCCAAGACGATCAACAAGTATCTGGGTTCGGGATACAAAGTGCTCGCCTCCTTCGGCCATGTGCGCGATCTGCCTGCCAAGGATGGCTCGGTCCTCCCCGATCAGGATTTCGAAATGCTCTGGGAGGTCGATGGGGCCTCGGCCAAGCGGATGAAGGACATTGCCGACGCAGTGAAATCCTCCGACGGTCTGTTTCTGGCGACCGACCCGGATCGCGAAGGCGAAGCGATTTCCTGGCACGTGCTCGACATGCTGAACAAGAAGCGGGTGCTGAACGGCAAGTCGGTCAAGCGCGTCGTCTTCAACGCGATCACCAAGAAGGCGGTGCTCGACGCGATGGCCGACCCGCGCGACATCGACGTGCCCCTGGTCGACGCCTATCTGGCGCGCCGCGCGCTCGACTATCTCGTTGGCTTCAATCTTTCGCCTGTCCTATGGCGCAAGCTGCCCGGCGCGCGTTCGGCCGGACGCGTCCAGTCGGTGGCGCTTCGTCTGGTCTGCGACCGTGAATCCGAGATCGAGCGCTTCATTTCGGAAGAATATTGGAATCTCTCCGCACTTCTGAAGACGCCGCGCGGCGACGAGTTCGAGGCAAGGCTGGTTTCGGCGAACGGCAAACGGCTGCCGCCGCGCGCCATCAGCAACGGCGAAGATGCCGGCCGCCTGAAGGCATTGCTCGAAGGCGCGAGCTATATCGTCGACACGGTCGAGGCGAAGCCGGTCAAGCGCAACCCGGGACCGCCGTTTACGACCTCGACACTGCAGCAGGCCGCCTCCTCCAATCTCGGCTTCTCCGCCTCGCGCACCATGCAGATCGCCCAGAAGCTCTATGAAGGCGTCGATATCGGCGGCGAGACGGCCGGTCTCATCACCTATATGCGAACCGACGGCGTGCAGATGGCGCCCGAGGCGATCGACGCTGCGCGGCGCGCCATCCTCGACCAGTTCGGCGAACGCTATCTGCCTGAGAAGGCGCGCTTCTATTCGACCAAGGCGAAAAACGCCCAGGAGGCGCACGAGGCGATCCGTCCGACCGATTTCTACCGCTCGCCCGATCGTCTGCGCAAATTCCTCGACGCCGATCAGATCCGGCTCTACGAGCTGATCTGGAAGCGCGGCATCGCCAGCCAGATGGCATCCGCCGAGATCGAGCGCACGACGGCTGAAATCACCGCCGACAACAAGGGTGAGAAGGCCGGCCTGCGCGCCGTCGGCTCGGTCATCCGCTTCGACGGCTTCATCGCCGCCTATACCGACCAGAAGGAGGACGGGGAGCAGAGCGACGACGGCGACGAGGATGGCCGTCTGCCGGAGATCAATGCGCGCGAGACGCTCACCAAGCAGAAGATCAATTCGACGCAGCATTTCACGGAACCGCCGCCGCGTTATTCGGAAGCCTCGCTGATCAAGAAGATGGAAGAGCTCGGCATCGGTCGGCCCTCCACCTATGCGGCGACGCTGGCGACGCTGCGCGACCGCGACTATGTGACGATCGACAAGCGCAAGCTGATCCCGCAGGCCAAGGGCCGGCTGGTGACCGCCTTCCTCGAGAGCTTCTTCACCAAATATGTCGAATACGACTTCACCGCCGACCTCGAGGAAAAGCTCGACCGGATTTCGGCCGGCGAGTTGAACTGGAAGCAGGTGCTGCGCGATTTCTGGAAGGATTTCTTCGCGCAGATCGAGGACACCAAGGAATTGCGCGTCACCAACGTGCTCGATTCGCTGAACGAGGCGCTGGCGCCTCTGGTCTTCCCGAAGCGCGAGGATGGCAGCGACCCCAGGATCTGCCAGGTTTGCGGCACAGGCAACCTGTCGCTGAAGCTTGGCAAATACGGCGCCTTCGTCGGCTGCTCGAACTATCCGGAATGCAACTATACCCGCCAACTCTCCTCCGAAAACGGCGGAGAAGCGGAAGGGGCCGCCCTCAACGAGCCTAAGAACCTCGGCACCGATCCGACGACCGGCGAAGAACTGACGCTGCGTTCGGGCCGCTTCGGCCCCTATATCCAGCGCGGCGACGGCAAGGAGGCCAAACGCGCTTCGCTACCGAAAGGCTGGAAGCCCGAGGATATCGATTATGAAAAGGCGATGGCGCTGATTTCGCTGCCGCGCGATATCGGCAAACATCCCGAAACCGGCAAGATGATTTCATCAGGCATCGGCCGTTACGGGCCATTCCTCCTGCATGATGGTTCCTACGCCAATCTGGAAACCGTCGAGGACGTGTTCTCGGTCGGCCTCAACCGCGCCGTGACCGTCATCGCCGAAAAGGCGAACAAGGCGCCAGGCCGAGGTGCCCGTGGCACGCCGGCGGCGCTGAAGACGCTCGGTGATCATCCAGACGGCGGCGCCATCACCGTTCGTGACGGCAAATACGGCCCCTATGTCAACTGGGGCAAGGTCAACGCGACCCTGCCGAAGGGCAAGGATCCGCAGGCTATCACCGTCGAGGAAGCGCTGGCGCTGATCACTGAAAAGGCCGGCAAGGCCCCCGCCGTAAAGCCGGCAAGGGCAAAAGCCAAGCCGAAGGCAACTGCGGCCGAAGCCAAGACCACCAAGACGGCCGCCAAGCCGAAGGCAACGAAGGCGAAAGCGCCGGCGAAATCGAAAAAGGGCTGAAGTGAGCAGGACACCGCGCGAAAGAACGAACCTCGCGGGCAAACGCCCGGGCAAGATCGGCCGCGCCGGCAAGGATGCTCCCGCCGTCGAGCCGCTGAACATCGTCCACGGCGCGCTGCCCTCGCGCGAGGTAATCCTGCGCTTCATCGCCGATCATCCGCAGAAGGCCTCGAAGCGTGAACTCGCCAAGGCTTTCGGGCTGAAGGGCGACAGCCGCGTCGAGCTCAAGCATCTGCTGCAGGAGCTCGAACAGGAGGGCATGCTGCAGAAGAGCCGCAAGTCGCTCATCCGTCCCGGCGCCCTTCCGCCCGTCACCGTTCTCGATATCACCACGCGCGACAAGGACGGCGATCTCATCGGCCGGCCGGCGGAATGGCCGGAGGAGCAGGGTGTCGCCCCTGCCGTCGCTATCCGCCAGCAATCGCCGGCAGGCCGCCAGGGCAAGGGCAAGGCGCCCGTCGCCGGCCTCGGCGACCGTATCCTGGCAAAGATCTTCCCGGCCGTCGATCGCGGCGGGCCGGCCTATACGGCGCGCATCATCAAGGTGATCGACAGGCGCCGCGGCGCCTCGATGGGGGTTTTCCGCACCGCGCCCGGCGGCGGCGGGCGGCTGCTGCCGATCGAGCGGCGCGGCGAGGAGATGGTGATCGATCCCGATTTCACCGGCGGTGCCGCGGATGGCGACCTGGTCGAGGTCGAAATCGCCCGGCTCGGCCGCTTCGGCCTGCCGCGCGCAAAGGTTCTGTCCGTCGTCGGCTCCGTCGGCTCGGAAAAGGCGATCTCGATGATCGCCATCCATGCCCATGGCATCCCGCATGTCTTTCCCCCCGCCGTCATGGCCGAGGCGGAAGCGGCAAAACCGGCGACGATGTCGCATCGTGAGGACTGGCGCGACGTGCCGCTGATCACCATCGATCCGGCCGACGCCAAGGATCATGACGACGCCGTCTATGCCGAGCGCGACCCCTCCCCCGACAATCCCGGCGGCGTCATCGTCACCGTCGCGATCGCCGACGTCTCCTGGTATGTCAGGCCCAATTCGCCGCTCGACCGCGAGGCGCTGAAGCGCGGCAACTCGGTCTATTTCCCGGATCGGGTCGTGCCTATGCTGCCGGAGCGAATCTCCAACGATCTCTGCTCGCTGAAGGAAGGCGTCGACCGCCCGGCGCTTGCGGTGCGCATGAGCTTCTCCGGCGAAGGCCGCAAGATCGGCCATACATTTCATCGCATCATGATGAAGAGCGCCGCCAAGCTTTCCTACCAGCAGGCGCAAGCGGCGATTGACGGCAAGCCCGATGACAAGACCGGACCGATGCTCGAGCCGATCCTGAAGCCGCTCTGGCACGCCTATGAGGTGATGAAACGCGGACGCGACCGGCGTCAGCCGCTGGAACTCGACATGCCGGAGCGCAAGATCCTGCTGAAGCCCGACGGCACGGTCGATCGTGTCTTCGTGCCGCCGCGGCTCGACGCGCACAAGCTGATCGAGGAGATGATGATCCAGGCGAACGTCGCCGCCGCCGAGACGCTGGAAAAGAAGCGCCAGGCCCTGGTCTACCGCATCCATGACGGCCCGACGCTGGCCAAGCAGGAAGTCCTGCGCGAGTTCCTGGCGACCCTCGGCATCTCGCTCGCCAAAGGCGGCAACGTGCGCGCCAATAGCTTCAACGGCATTCTGGCAAAGGCCGAGGGCACGGCGCACCAGACCATGGTCAACGAGATGGTGCTGCGCTCGCAGAGCCAGGCGATCTACAGCCCTGAGAATATCGGACATTTCGGCCTCAACCTGATGAAGTACGCCCACTTCACCTCACCGATTCGCCGCTACGCCGATCTCATCGTGCATCGCGCTCTCGTCGGCTCGCTCGGCTTCGGCGAGGGCGGCATCACGCCGGACGAAGAAGCCGCTCTCGACGATATCGCCGCCGAAATTTCGACCTTCGAGCGCCGGGCGATGGCGGCCGAGCGCGAGACCATCGACCGGCTGATCGCCCATCACTTGAGCACCCGGGTCGGCGAGGAATTTGCCGGCCGTGTCTCGGGGGTGACGAAATCCGGGCTTTTCATCGTTCTGCCGGACTATGGCGCCGATGGTTTCGTCCCCATATCGACGCTCGGCAGCGACTATTTCATCTATGACGAGGCGCATCAAGCGCTCTCGGGTGAACGCACGGGGCTCGGCTATCGGCTCGGCGACAGCGTTACCGTGAAGCTTGCCGAGGCGATCCCGCTTGCCGGCGCGTTGCGTTTCGAAATGCTGAGCGAGGGGCGCGAGATGCCGACCGCGGTGCGCTCCTTCCACAAGGCCGGCCGCCGCGACAGAGGCGAGGTCCGCAAAAAGCCCGGCACGAGGCCGCCGCGCGGACGGCGTTAATGCATCTCCAGCATCGAGCCTGATTCGGGAGCCCTACGCTTTCGGGCTGAAAAGGAACATGCGATGGGCACACAGACCGATCCGACGGTCCGCTACGGGGGCACGCCCGAGAACGAACGTCCGCTCCGGCGCTCGATTCTGCGCGGGCTGATGAACCGCTGTCCGGCCTGCGGCGAAGGCAAGCTCTTTCGCGCTTTCCTGAAACCGGTCGATCACTGCGCTGCCTGCGGCGAGGCGATGCATCATCATCGCGCCGACGATCTGCCGCCCTATATCGTCATCCTCGTCCTCGGCCATGTCCTCGTCGGTGGTTACATGTTGACCGACATGGCTTTCGTTCTGCCGGTTTGGGTTCATCTCGCCATCTGGGCGCCGATCACCATCGTCACCGCGCTTGCCTCGATCCAGCCGATCAAAGGCGGCGTCATCGGCCTGCAATGGGCGCTGCGCATGCACGGTTTCGGTGGGGAGAGCGATGGCCCCGATGATTACGACCTTTCCCGGCGGCCGGATTGAATACCTTCACCTTCCAGACATATTTAACGTGTAGTGGCTGCCCTCCACCGACCACTACCGACACGCGGGCGTCGTCGATCCTCAACGACTTGACATGGTAAGCTTTTCTTGTCTGAACAGGCTTTACATTCTGCAGGCGGTCACTCACATCGGAAATACTGCGAAACGCTGCTCGTCACCAGGATTTGGCACGTCCGTGTCTTTCTATGCGAAGCGACCGGCCGATTCGCTCGCGAAGCTTTCTAAGGATGGATAAATGTCTCAGCCGAGAAACGGCACACCGGGCGACGTCGAAGAAATCCATTGGCCTTCTCTGGTGGCAGCCATCTCGTCCATATCAGCCGTCGGCATCGCAATCGGTCTCGGACTTCCGCTGCTCAGCATCATCCTCGAAAAACGCGGCATCTCATCGACCCTGATCGGGCTCAATACCGCGATGGCAGGCATCGCGGCGATGGCCGCCGCGCCTGTTACCACCAAGCTCGCCCATACATACGGTGTTGCACCGACAATGCTGTGGGCTGTGCTGATTTCGGCGCTCAGTGCGCTCGGTTTCTATTATGCCCAGGATTTCTGGATGTGGTTTCCGCTGCGTTTCGCCTTCCACGGCGCAACGACGACGCTGTTCATCCTCTCCGAATTCTGGATCAATGCCGCCTCGCCACCGTCCAAGCGCGGCTTCGTTCTCGGCATTTATGCGACCGTGCTTTCGCTGGGCTTTGCTGCCGGGCCGCTGCTGTTTTCGTTACTCGGCAGCGATGGCATCTTCCCCTTCCTGGTCGGCGCTGGCGCCATCCTGCTTGCCGCCATTCCGATCTACATCGCCCGCTACGAGAGCCCGATCCTGGAAGAAAAGCCGGAGCTGCATTTCATGCGCTACGTTTTCCTGGTTCCGACGGCGACCGCGGCGGTTTTCATCTTCGGCGCCGTGGAAGCCGGCGGGCTGTCGCTTTTCCCGATCTTTGCCGTGCGCGCCCATTTTACCGAATCGCAGGCCGCACTTCTGCTGACCATGATGGGCGTCGGCAACGTCATCTTTCAGATCCCGCTCGGCCTGCTTTCCGACCGCATCCCCGACAAGCGGCCGCTTCTCGCCGGCATGGCGCTGATGGGCTTCACCGGCTCGATGATGCTGCCGTTGCTGGTCGACAACTGGCTGCTGATGGCCGGACTCCTGCTTTTCTGGGGCGGCTGTGTCTCCGGCCTCTATACGGTCGGCCTCAGCCATCTCGGCTCGCGTCTGACCGGTTCCGATCTAGCGGCGGCCAATGCCGCCTTCGTCTTCTGTTATGCGATGGGAACCGTGGCCGGGCCGCAGGCGATCGGCGCAGCGATCGATGTCGCCGGAAATAACGGTTTCGCCTGGGCGATTGCCGCCTTCTTCGGCTTTTACGCCATGCTTTCCGGCATCAGATTGATGTTCATTCGAAAACGGACTTGACTTTTCGGGCGGGATTCGTAGTTTCGCGCCAGAATTTGCCGTGGAGCCCGATCCGGCTTCCACGGCTTTCATTTTCTTAAAGGCAGGACGACCATGGCCAAGGCTACAACAATCAAGATCAAGCTGCTGTCGACAGCCGACACCGGTTTCTTCTACGTCACGACGAAGAACAGCCGTACGATGACGGACAAGATGACGAAGACGAAGTATGACCCGATTGCTAAGAAGCATGTCGAGTTCAAGGAAACCAAGATCAAGTAATCACTTGGCCTAACGGATTTCAAAAAGCGCGCGCTCTCGGGTTGCGCGTTTTTTATTGTCCGGAACGATTGCGTTTGAGAGATGATAGCGCAAACAAGAAACGCCGCCCTTCCATTTTCGGGAAGTGACGGCGTTTTCCTGAAAGGGGGTCGGCCAGCATGCAAAACGGCACGAGGAACCGTTATGACTTGCCTACCAGCCGACCGACCCCACGACCCAGGAGATGCGGCGGACCTGAGCATCATGGGGTATCGGACAGCTCCTCCATGGGAGCGCTTCTGTTATGAAGCCGATAATTTGCGCAGAAATGAAAGAAAATCAACAAATTCTTAATGATGAATTTTCTCAGCTTGATTCTATGGTTAAAAGTCCAGTTTTGGCACACACAAAGATTTGACTCCTCTGCTTGCCTCAGAAGCCTAGTGCCGAACGCCTAGAAGATATTCGACAATATAACTTAATAACTTAAGCCGCCCTTCCCCTTACGTGAGGTGACGCCGCCGCACTCTATTTGACGCTCTTGTCAGCAGACATTCTTTTATAGTCCCCATTTCATTCCGAGCGCCGCCCGGCATTCCGGAAACTGTCGCACGCCGCAGTTATCCACAGCAACGCCTGGAGTCCATTTTTGGGCCATTGAGTTGCAAATTTTTAGGGCCGCGTCGCGTGGGCGAAGCTTACAAATCGGTAATAATTCGCTTACGGCAGTGGAAAACCCGCAAATGGCCGTAAAGCGTGCGGGTGATTCGTCAGGCAGCCGCGGCAACCACACGATTGCGGCCGGTATTCTTGGCCTCGTAAAGAGCAAGATCGGCCTGCTTCATCAGCTGGTCCGGAGTCAGCACCGAGCCCATCCGCGAGGCGATGCCGAAGGAAGCGGTGACTTTCAGCGCTTCTCCGGAGTGCTTCAGCATGAAAGGGGCACTCTCGACCGCAGCGCGCAAGCGCTCGGCGACAACGGCAGCCACTTCCGGCGATGTGTCCGGCATGGCGACAACGAACTCTTCCCCGCCGTAGCGGCAGGCGAGATCGGCGCCGCGAATGGTCGAACGGACGCGGTTTGCGAATTCGCGCAGGACTTCGTCGCCGCCGTCATGGCCATAAGTGTCGTTCACCTGCTTGAAACGGTCGATATCGGTGATCAGCACCGAAAGCGGACGGCCCCGCGCCATCGAGCGATTGAAGAGCACGCTCAGGTGATTGTCGAGATAGCGCCTGTTGTAAAGGCCGGTCAGGGGGTCGGTCACGGCAAGCTCGATCGTCTGCTTGACGCTGGCGCGCAAACGGTCGTTATAGCGCTTGCGACGGATCTGCGTCAGGCTGCGGGCGACCAGCTCGTTCGGATCGACCGGACGGATGATGTAATCGTTGACGCCGAGATCGAGGGCGCGCACGACCATCTCATCAGCCCCCTGCTCGGTGATGATCAGGATCGGCAGGAAGCGTGTGCGCTCCAGCGACCGCAGTTGCGAGCAGAGGCGAAGCGGATCGTAATCGTCGAAATTGGCGTTGACGATGACGAGGTCGAAGACGTTCTCGGCTGCTTCGAAAAGAGCTGCCTGCGGATCGGAGAGGGCGAGCACATCGGCGACGGGCTTCAGCGCCCTGACGATGCGTTCCTGCGAATTGGCGCGGCCATCGACCAGCAGCACCTGGCCGGCCTCGTCGGCGCGGCCCTCGCCTGTTCGCATCAGATCACCCATGCCCATCGTATGGGCGGTGTCGGCGCGGATGCGCAGCTCATCGCTCAACGTTTTCAGCCGCAGCAGGCTCTTTACCCGGGAGATCAGCTGCAGATCATTGACCGGTTTGGTGAGGAAATCGTCGGCGCCGGCCTTCAGGCCACGCACGCGGTCGGCCGGCTGGTCGAGCGCGGTGACCATGACAACGGGGATATGGGCGGTCTTCTTGCTGGCCTTCAGCCGCTCGCAGACCTCGAAACCATCGATGCCGGGCATCATGATGTCGAGCAGGATCAGATCGACCTGATTGCGCTCGCAGATTGCCAGCGCCTCGTGGCCGTCGGCGGCGGTCATCACGTCGAAATACTCCGCGAGCAGCCGCGCTTCGAGCAGCTTCACGTTGGCCGGAATATCGTCAACCACCAGTATTCGCGCAGTCATAAGCGTCTTTCCGATGCGTCAGGCATCGCCCAGATAGGTCTTGATCGTCTCGATGAATTTCGGAACCGAGATCGGCTTGGAAACATAGGCCTCGCAGCCGCCCTGGCGGATCCGCTCCTCGTCGCCCTTCATTGCGAAAGCCGTGACGGCGATGACGGGAATCACGTGCAGCTCATCGTCTTCTTTCAGCCATTTGGTGACTTCCAGGCCGGAGACCTCGGGAAGCTGGATATCCATGAGGATCAGGTCGGGGCGATGCTTGCGCGCCAGATCGAGCGCCTCCATGCCGTTTCGCGTCTGGATCGTAGTATAGCCGGACGCCTCGATGAGGTCGCGAAAGAGCTTCATGTTGAGCTCGTTATCTTCTACAATCATCACCTGTTTGGGCATGACAAGCTGTCCCTACGTCCGTTCGCGAAACGGTTCGTCCCATGATCAAGACACATGCGGATGAAGAGCTCCGTGAAACCGATAGCGCACGCTAACGGTATTTGGTTGAAGAAAAGGTAACTTACCCCTCGAAATGCAAAGCAACTTCAAGACTTCGAAACAACTGGCGGCCGACCCGCACGAGACGGCGATCGCCGTGCTCGGCTGGCTTGCCGGCGATCCCGACATGTTCGGCCGCTTCCTCGCGCTCACCGGCGTGGCGCCGGAACAGGTGCGCGGCGCCGTCAACGATCCCGGCTTCCTCGCCGGCATGATGGATTTCCTGATGAACCACGAACCGACGGCAATGGCCTTCTGCGCGGCGAGCGGCCTCAGCCCGGAGACGGTGACCGCCGCCTGGCGGCATTTCTCCTCGCCGGGTCTCGATTCCGGGGAATACTGAGCGTGACCGACCTCGATATTTCGCATATCCGCCTCGGCGAGCGGCCGCTGATCGTTTGTGACGTCGACGATGTGGTGCTGCAGTTCATCGATCCGTTCCAGCTTTTTCTTCAAAGCCTGGGTCATGCGTTCCTGCCGCGATCGTTCCGGCTGCACGGCAACATCGTCTCGACCGCGGACGGTGCGGAGATCGAGGGCAACCAGGTGAGCCGGCTGATCGAAGAGTTTTTCGAAACGCAGGAACTGTGGCAGACGCCGGTCGACCACGTCGTCGAAACGCTCGGCCGGCTTTCGCAGGCGGCCGATATCCTTTTCCTGACGGCGATGCCGCCACGGTTCCAGGATCAGCGCCGCCGCCTGCTGGACAGCGCCGGGCTGGCCTTTCCGCTGCTTGCCACTGAGCAGGCCAAGGGGCCGATCGTCCACGCGCTGCATGCCAGCCGCTCCTATCCCGTCGTTTTCATCGATGATATGGCGCACAATCTGGATTCCGTCAGGGAACACGTGGCCGATTGCCTGCTCATTCATCTGATGCCGGATTCACCGGTCCATCGTTTCGCGCCGCCAGCCCCCGACGACATCACCCGCGCCATCGACTGGACGCATGCCGCTGAGCTGATCGAGGCGCATTTCCGTTCCGGCACGTTCAGGCGCACAACTCCAGCCGCATGAGCGGCCGTCCGTCCTTGCGCCTTGCCACAGTCTCGAAGCCGGCCGCAGCAAAGATCGCCGTCGAGCCGATGCAGAGCGTCACGGATTTCGACTGCTTCACGTGGTCGATCGGACATGCCTCCAGCAGCCTTGCGCCCTGGCGCCTTGCGTGATCGATCGCGCCGGCGAGCAGCCGATGGCTCATTCCCTTGCCGCGCAGCCTGGGCAGCAGGAAGAAGCAACTGACGGCCCAGATCAACGGATCATGCGCATCGCCCTCCTCCAGCGGCCGAGAAACGGTGCGCGGCGAGTTGAACTGCGGCACGTCGTGGCGTGGCCCGACCTGCACCCAGGCGACTGGCGCGCCATCGGCATAACCGAGGATGCCCGGCGGCGGCCCCGCATCGATCCGCTCCTGCATATGCGCCTTGCGCTCGTTCCCGGTCATCTTCGTCCTCGCCGCATGCGGCAGACGCAGCGCCACGCACCAGCAATTGTAGAAAGCGCCCTGCGGCCCGAACAGGGTTTCGAAGTCGCACCAGCGTTCCGCCGTCACCGGCTCGAAACGAAGATCGTTATCCAAAGGCAAAGCTCCCCCTGCTCTTGAGACTCGTCAGCTTAAGGCGTAGTGTCGCAACGTTCAACCTTTGTTCTCACCATGACGCCCGCGCCTGACAAGACACCCGGCTTCTGTCGCGACTGCCTTGCCGAGCAGAAGGGCGAGGCGCGCCGTTGCACATCCTGCGGCAGTCCTCGTCTGGTGCGCCATCGCGAGCTCCATGCACTGACGCTGGCGCATATCGATTGCGACGCCTTCTACGCGGCTGTCGAGAAGCGCGACAATCCTGAGCTTGCCGACAAGCCCGTGATCATCGGCGGCGGCAAACGCGGCGTCGTCTCCACCGCCTGCTACATCGCCCGCATCCACGGCGTGCGCTCGGCGATGCCGATGTTCAAGGCGCTGGAGGCATGCCCTCAGGCCGTCGTCATTCGTCCTGACATGGAGAAATATGTTCGGGTCGGGCGCCAGGTGCGGGCGCTGATGCAGGATTTGACGCCTCTGGTGCAGCCGCTGTCGATCGACGAGGCCTTTCTGGAGCTTGGCGGCACCGAGCGGCTGCATCACGACCCGCCGGCACGCACGCTCGCCAAATTCGCCCGGCGCGTCGAAACGGAGATTGGCATTACCGTTTCGGTCGGACTTTCCTACTGCAAATTCCTCGCCAAGGTCGCTTCCGACCTGCAGAAGCCACGCGGCTTTTCCGTCATCGGCCGCGAGGAAGCGGTCGAATTCCTGGCGCCGCGGCCGGTCACCACGATCTGGGGTGTCGGCAAGGCCCTTGCCGCGACGCTGGAAGCGGATGGCATCCGCACCATCAGCCAGTTGCAGCAGATGGAGGAGAACGACCTGATGCGCCGCTACGGCAGCATCGGCCAGCGGCTCGCCCGCCTGTCGCGCGGCATCGACGACCGCGAGGTGCATCTCAACGATGCCGCCAAGAGCGTGTCGGCCGAGACGACCTTCTTCGACGACATCTCGCGCTACGACGATCTGGTGCCGATTCTGCGCAATCTTTCCGAAAAGGTCTCCTGGCGCCTGAAGAAAGGCGACATCGCCGGCCACACCGTCGTGCTGAAGCTGAAGAGCGCCGACTTCAAGACGCGCACCCGCAACCGTAAGCTCGAGGACCCGACCCAGCTGGCCGACAGGATCTTTCGGATCGGGCTCGAGCTGCTCGAAAAGGAAATGGACGGCACGAAATTCCGGCTGATCGGCATCGGTGTCACCGACCTCGGCGATGCTGCCCGGGCCGATCCGCCCGATCTCATCGACCGGCAGTCGGGCCGGCGGGCGGCGGCCGAAGCGGCGATGGACAAGCTGCGCGAAAAGTTCGGCAAGAACACGGTCGAGACTGGCTACACCTTCGGCAGCAGCAAGCGCGATCACTAAAGCGTGTCGCGATCTTTCAGATTCGCTTGCACGCTTTAGGTCTTTATTTTCTCGCATGTCTTTATCGCAAAACCGCGCACACTTTTGCGAGACATGCTCTAACACGTGAGGCGGGCAACCGGCTCAGCTCATAAAATCTTCCTTAAACTTCGTCCCATAATGTGCCGGACCAGTATTGCGTATGGTTGGGTAATCATGGTCTCGCGTTTCGTCTTCGGCCTCGGCTTGTTGTCGGCCACCGCACTCGTGCACCCTGCTTTTGCCGCGGATGTGCGCACGCTGCAGATCTTCGTTTCGAAGAACAAGCAGTCGCTCGCGGTCTATGACGGCACCGAGGTCGTCGCGACCTCGAAGGTCTCGACCGGCAAGGACGGGCACACGACGCCGAGCGGCATTTTCTCGGTGCTCGAAAAGCGGAAATACCACGAATCCAATCTCTATTCGGCCGCCCCGATGCCCTTCATGCAAAGGCTGACCTGGTCTGGCATCGCCCTGCATGAATCGAATTCCGTCCCGCGTTATCCGGCCTCGCACGGCTGCGTGCGCATGCCCGGCGCCTTTGCGAAAATGCTCTATGGGATGACCGAGCCCGGCATTCCCGTCATCATCAGCGACGGCGAGCTGGCGCCGCAGCCGATCGACCATCCGACCCTTTTCCATCCCGATGCGCCGGCGGCGATGCCGCTGCTTTCGGATGTCGAATTGCGGCCATCCATGCCCGACAGCCCGCAAAAGCCGGTGCAGGTGGCGATGAACGATACCACCGCCATGCCGATGCCGATGGTGCAGCCGCATGCGACGCATGAGACCGAGTCGCCAACCGAGCCGATCAGCATGCTCATCACGCGCCGGACGCTGCGCGAGACGGTGATCGACATTCAGACCCTTCTCAATCAGCTCGGTTTTTCCGCCGGCGATCCGGACGGCTTGCTCGGCCCGGCGACAGTGCAGGCGGTCACGGCCTTCAAGACGCTGCGTCCGGCGGAATTTGCCGGCGACAAGAGCCTGATCTCCGACAGGCTGCTAAAAGCCGTCTATGCCGCGGCTGGCAAGGGCGAGCCACCGAACGGCGTCATCATGGTTCGAAAGGCGTTCAATCCGGTCTTCGAGGCGCCGGTGGCGATCGCCGATCCGGGGCTGGCGCTCGGCACGCATTTCTTCACCCTGCAGGCGGTCGATGAAAAGACCGGCACGGCGGACTGGCTCGGCATCACGCTCGAAAACAATCTCTCCCGCGAGACGATGAAGCGGCTCGGGATCAGCAATCAGGAAAGCTCGATCGTGACCGGCAAGCCGATTGCCCGTTCACTGAGCCGGATTTCCATCCCCGACGAGACCCGCCGCAAGATCGACGCGCTGATCGCGCCTGGCTCGACGCTGACGATCTCCGATACCGGCCTCGGCCGGGAGACCGGCGAAGGCACGAATTTCATTACCATCACCCGCGGCTGACGGCCATCACCTTGGGTGATGTGAATCACCCCGGGTGAGGTTCATTACCCCGGCGATCCACTTCGCCGCTGGCGATCTACCTCGCCCCCCGGGGCGATCGCGTCGCTATCACACAAGCTCGACGTCGACGACGCCGGGGGCAGCGCGAAGAGCGGCGGCGATCTCCGGGGTGATGCGGTATTTCTCCGGCAGCGCCACTTCGACCTCACGCTTGCCCTCTTCCTTGATGACGATGAAGGAAACCAGGCCGTCGCCCTTGGCGTTCAGGTGGCCGGCAACCATTTTCAGCGGCCCGGAATCGCGGACATAGACCCGCAGCGCCTTCTGCATCTGCAGCGACTTTTCCTCCAGCGACTGGATCGTCTGGATGCGCAGACCGATGCCCTCTGGCCGCTCCTCGCCGGTCGCGGTCAGCAGGAAGGATTTTCCGGACTCCAACATGTCGCGGTATTGGTTCAGCATTTCCGAAAACAGCACGGCCTCGAACTGGCCCGACGAATCCGAAAAAACGATGATGCCCATCTTGTTGCCGGTGCGGGTCTTGCGCTCCTGCTTGGAGATGACGGTGCCGGCAAGTCGCGCATTGGATGCGCCCTGTTTGATCGCTGCGGAAAATTCGGCAAAGGTCTGCACCCGCATCTTCTGCAGGATATTGCTGTAGGAATCGAGCGGGTGGGCGGTCAGATAGAAACCCAGCACCTGGAATTCCTTGAGCAGCCGCTCCGAGGCAAGCCAGGGAGAAAACGGCGGCAGGGCAATCTTCTCGGGCCCCGAGGTCAGGGTGCTGCCGAAAATATCCGACTGACCGCTCAACTTGTTCTCTTGGGCGCGCTGGGCGTAACCAAGGATACGATCTAGCCCGGCCGAAAGCTGGGCGCGATCCATACCGAAACAATCGAAGGCACCGGCAAAGATCAGGCTTTCCAGCACGCGGCGGTTGACCTGGCGCGGATCGATGCGCAGGCAGAAATCCTCGATGCCGGCAAAGGGCTTGTCGCCGCGCACCTCGACGATATGGTCGACGGCGGATTCGCCGACGCCCTTGAGAGCGGCGAGCGCATAATAGATGCGGTTGTCGCCGGTTTCGAACTGGCGGAAGGAGGTCTGCACAGACGGGGCGATCACCTCGATGCCGAGGCGCTTGGCGTCTTGGCGGAAGTCGTTGACCTTTTCGGTGTTGGACATGTCGAGCGTCATCGAGGCGGCAAGGAATTCGACCGGATAATGCGCCTTCATATAGGCCGTCTGGTAGGAGACGATGGCGTAGGCGGCGGCATGCGACTTGTTGAAGCCGTAATTGGCGAACTTCGCCAGCAGTTCGAAAATATTGTCGGCTTGCGGCTTCGAGACGCCGTTCTTGACGGCGCCATCGACGAAGCGTTCGCGTTGCTGGTCCATCTCGGCCTTGATCTTCTTACCCATGGCGCGGCGCAAAAGATCGGCCTCTCCGAGCGAATAACCGGACAGGACCTGGGCGATCTGCATTACCTGTTCCTGATAGACGATGACCCCTTGGGTTTCCTTGAGCAGGTGGTCGATCATCGGATGGATCGATTCCAGCTCTTCGTCACCGTGCTTGCGAGCGTTGTAGGTCGGGATGTTCTCCATCGGGCCCGGACGATAGAGCGCCACCAGCGCGATGATGTCCTCGATGCAGTCCGGCCTCATGCCGATCAGCGCCTTGCGCATGCCGGCACTTTCCACCTGGAACACGCCGACCGTCTCGCCGCGTGACAGCATCTCGTAGGTCTTCTTGTCGTCCAGAGGAATGGCCGCAAGGTCGACACTGATGCCGCGCTTGGCGACGAAATCGACGGCGACCTTCAGGACGGTCAGCGTCTTCAGGCCGAGGAAGTCGAATTTGACCAGGCCCGCCTGCTCCACCCATTTCATGTTGAACTGGGTGACCGGCATGTCGGAGCGCGGATCGCGATACATCGGCACCAGCTTGGACAGCGGCCGGTCGCCGATGACGATACCGGCGGCATGGGTCGAGGCATGGCGGTAAAGCCCCTCGATCTTCTGAGCGATATCGAGCAGGCGCGCAACCACCGGCTCCTTGGCGGCCTCCTCCTGCAGCTTCGGCTCCTCCTCGATCGCCTTGGAGAGCGGCGTCGGATTGGCCGGATTGTTCGGCACGAGTTTGCAGATCTTGTCGACCTGGCCGTAGGGCATCTCCAGCACACGGCCGACGTCGCGCAGTGCTGCGCGCGCCTGCAGCGAACCGAAGGTGATGATCTGGGCCACCTGTTCGCGGCCGTACTTGGCCTGGACGTATCGGATCACCTCTTCGCGGCGGTCCTGGCAGAAGTCGATGTCGAAGTCCGGCATCGAGACGCGTTCCGGATTGAGGAAGCGTTCGAACAGCAGCGAAAACCGCAAGGGATCGACGTCGGTGATCGTCAGTGCGTAGGCGACCAGCGAACCGGCGCCCGAACCGCGGCCGGGACCAACCGGAATGTCATGCTGCTTGGCCCATTTGATGAAATCGGCAACGATCAGGAAGTAGCCGGGAAAGCGCATGCGTTCGATGACGCTGAGCTCGAATTCCAGTCGCTCGCGATAATCCTTTTCCTCGTAACCCGGCGACATGCCGAGGGTCGAAAGCCGCATGTCCAGCCCTTCGACCGCCTGGCGGCGCAATTCACCCGCCTCGGCGCGTTCGGCTTCCTCGGGGTCGTCGGTCGCACCCGTGAAGCGCGGCAGGATCGGTTTGCGCGTCTTCAATACGAAGGAGCAGCGCTTGGCGATCTCGATCGTGTTCTCCAGCGCTTCCGGCAGGTCGGCAAAGAGCTTGGCCATCTCGGCGCGGCTCTTCAGGTAGTGATCCGGCGTCAGACGAAAGCGGCTGTCGTCGGAGACGATGGCATTATGAGCAACCGCCATCAGCGCATCATGGGCGTCGTAATCGTCGCGCGTGGGAAAAAAGGCTTCGTTAGTGGCGACCAGCGGCAGGTCGTGGGCATAAGCGAGCCCGACGATCTTCTGCTCATGCCGCTTGTCGTAGGTGCCATGACGCTGCAGTTCGACATAGAGCCGGTCGCCGAAGAGACGCTTCAGCATGAGCAGCCGCGCTTCGGCCTGAGCGGGATGGCCATCCCTGATCGCCCCGTCGACCGGCCCTGTCAGGGCGCCGGTCAAGGCGATAAGCCCTTCCGTGCCCGCCTCCTCCAGCCAGGAGGTTCGGACATGGACGGCCTGATTGCCTTCACCGCCGAGATAGGCGCGGCTGATGAGGTCGACCAGCCTTTCGTAACCGGCCTCCGTCGCTGCGAGAAGAACGATCGACGGCAGCTTGACCAATGCCTGCTGGCCGCCGCGTTTTTCGGTCTCCAGCCCGTCTTCCATGTCGATCGAGACTTGGCAGCCGATGATCGGCTGCAGACCGTCGTCCATTGCCTTCTGCGAGAATTCGAGGGCGACGAACAGATTGTTGGTGTCGGTAATCGCGATAGCCGGCTGATTGTCTGCGGCCGCCTTGTAGAGAATCTTCTTCAGCGGCAGCGCGCCTTCGAGAAGCGAATAGGCGGAATGGACTCTCAGGTGAATGAAGCCTGGCGTGTCGCCGATCGCCTCACCCCTCGAAGCCTTTACCGTATCCGCCATGACATGCCTTCCCAATCACCGAATGAATCAGATGCATTGTCGGGTATGGAGGGCGATGATGTCCAGAAGAAGTCCCGCGTTCGAACCGCATGCTGACCATGCAGTCCCCTGAAAACTTTAGATCGCGATGACGATGAGCGAGAAGCTGGCAACGAACATTGCGATGGAGGTGAATGCTGCGATATCACGGATCATGTCAGTCATTTGGCTCTCCTTTACTCGTTATGTTTTCAATTTGTTCGATCTATGTTCCGATGTCAATAGGAATCTTTTCCTTCTTGCTTGCGTTTGAAAAACGCCCGGCGACGCAACGATTCGGCGACGAGCTTGAGATGCCGAGCCGCGGCCTCGCAAGCCCGCCGTGCCGCAAAGGACGTGGACACACCCCGCCGATGACAAAAGCTCCCGCGCATTTGTTCTATTTATGTTCTGCGCATCCTGCTATATCCCAACTGACGAGTCAGGAGGAGTACCCTATGCCCGAGACTGCGATGCTGAACGAATTCGTCGTCGAAGCCAAAGCTGCCAGCTATGTCGGCGGCGGCGTGCCGCGCCCGCCCTGCCGTCCGGGGTCTCACGATATCGGCTACGAGCGCGGCGACTGGCGCTATCTCGACAGCTACTTCGGCGGCACCGACTTCGCCGGACAGGAGGTGGTGTGGTTTGCCGACGAGCCGATCTGGGCGATGAATTATTTCGGCTGGGTCATTGCTCCCGATCTCATCGATGCCAGCGCAGCGGGAACAGTGATCAAGGCGGCGCTGTCTGCCCTGTACCGGCAGGGCCGCTTTCTCGGCGGAATGGAATTCGACCATCCGTTCGGCCGATATGTCGATCGCAGCGAAGGCGGCTGTGAACGATTCAGCGGTCATGAATGCATCATGGTCGACGGACGGAAGGCTTACGCGCTCGACTATCGCGGCGGGCTGATCATCCCATGACGGAGCCGGAGGCGGTCGATTCGAATCTGCCGCCAGACGCGTCATCTCTTCGTATTTATCCCGGAACCGCTGCGCACGTCCGGGCGACATCGATCAGAAATCGACGACCTTGCCGTCGGAGATCGTCACGCGCCGATCCATGCGGCGGGCGAGTTCGTGGTTGTGCGTGGCGATAAGGGCGGCGAGGCCGGACTGGCGCACCAGGGCCTCCAGCGCGTCGAAGACGTAGCTTGCTGTTTCCGGGTCGAGATTACCGGTCGGCTCGTCGGCGAGAAGCAGGGTCGGTGCATTGGCGACGGCGCGGGCGATCGCAACGCGCTGCTGCTCGCCACCCGATAGTTCGGCCGGGCGGTGCGAGCCGCGATGGCCAATGCGCATATAGTCGAGTAGCTGGCCGGCCCGCTCTCCGGCTTCCTTCCAGGACAGGCCGGCGATCAGCTGCGGCATCATGATGTTTTCGAGCGCGGAAAATTCCGGCAGCAGGTGATGGAACTGATAGACGAAGCCGATCTCGCGGCGCCGGATCGCCGTGCGCTTCTCGTCGCTCAGCCCGTCGCAGGCATGTCCGTTGATGGTGACTTCGCCGCCGTCGGGATGCTCGAGCAGACCGGCGACATGCAGCAGCGTCGACTTGCCCGTGCCGGAGGGCGCAACAAGGGCGACGATCTCGCCTTTCGACAGCGAGAAATCCGCTCCCTTCAGGATCGAGAGCAGCGTATCGCCCTGCCCGTAATGGCGCTCGACGCCGGTAAGCTTGAGGACGACGTTGCGATTCATGAATGCGGCATTCCTTATTCGTAGCGCAGGGCCTGCACCGGATCAAGCCTGGAGGCGCGCCATGCCGGGAAGATGGTGGCGATGAAGGAGAGGCTGAGCGCCATGACCACGACCGAAATCGTTTCGCTGAGATCCATCTCGGCCGGCAGCTGGCTGAGGAAATAGACCTGCGGGTTGAAGATCACGGTGCCTGATATCCAGGAGAAGAACTGGCGAATGGATTCGATGTTGACGCAGACGAGGACGCCGAGCAGCACGCCGGCGATGGTTCCGACGATACCGATCGCCGCCCCGGTCATGAAGAAGATGCGCATGATGGCGCCGGCGCTGGCGCCCATCGTGCGCAGAATGGCGATATCGCTGCCCTTGTCCTTCACCAGCATGATGAGGCCGGAGATAATGTTCAGCGCCGCGACAAGCACGATCAGCGTCAGGATCATGAACATGACGTTGCGCTCGACCTGCAGCGCCGAGAAGAAGGTCTGGTTGCGCTGGCGCCAGTCGGTAAGGTTGATCTGGCGGCCGGCCGCCTCTTCCACCTTCGGCCGCAGAGCGTCGATATCGTCGGGATGATCGACGAAGAGCTCGATCGACTGCACCAGCCCCGCCGCATTGAAATAGAGCTGCGCTTCCTCGAGCGGCATGAAGATGATCGAGGAATCATATTCCGACATGCCGATCTCGAACAGCCCGGAGATCTTGTAGGATTTGACGCGCGGGTTGACGCCCATCGGCGTGACGTCACCTTCCGGCGAGGTCAGCGTGATGAGGTCGCCGACGCGCAGACCCAGTTGGTCGGCCATGCGGGTGCCGATCAGCACGCCCTCGCCGGAAGCATAGCCCACCATGTCGCCGGATTTGATGTTGTCGGAGATCGTCTTGAGCTTGGTCAGGTCTTCGGCGCGGGCGCCGCGCACCAGGGCGCCGGTGCTTCCGCCGGCCTGGGCGGAAGCCAGCACCTGACCTTCCACCAAAGGCAGCGCCATCTTGACGCCGGGCACGGCGGCAAGCCTGCTAGCAAGGTCGGGATAATCGGTGAAGGGGCCATCGACCGGCTGGACGATCATGTGGCCGTTGATGCCGAGGATGCGCGAGACGAGCTCGGTGCGGAAGCCGTTCATGACGGCCATGACGATGATCAGCGTCGCGACGCCGAGCATGATGCCGACGAAGGAGAAGCCGGCGATGACCGAGATAAACGCTTCCTTGCGTCGGGCGCGCAGATAGCGCCAGGCCACGAGGCGTTCGAAGGTGGAAAATGGCTTGCCAGCCGGACCCAAGCCGGATGTTGAACTCCGGTCCACTGCTGCCTCTGCCATTTCGCCTCCGTTTCCTTAAGCCACGAACCTGTTGATCGCCGCTTCGATGGTCATCGTTTCGCGGGCGCCGGTCTTGCGGTCCTTCACTTCGACCTCGCCGTTCGCGACCGCGCGCGGGCCGGCGATGATCTGGACGGGCACGCCGATCAGGTCGGCGGTTGCGAATTTCGTGCCGGCCCGGTCGTCGGTGTCGTCGTAGAGCACATCCTTGCCGGCCTTGGTGAGCGCGGCATAGATCAGCTCGCAAGTATCGTCGCAGGCCTGATCGCCCGCCTTCATGTTGATCACCACGATATCGAAGGGCGCGACCGAAGCCGGCCAGATGATTCCGTTGTCGTCATGCGATGCTTCGATGATGGCGGGAACAAGGCGTGTCGGGCCGATACCGTAGGAACCCATGTGAACGAAGTGTTCCTTGCCATCAGGCCCCTGCACTTTCGCGCCCATCGGTTCGGAATATTTCGTGCCGAAATAGAAGATGTGACCGACCTCGATGCCGCGCGCCGAAAGACGCTCGCCTTCCGGAACGGCGTTGAAAGCCGTCTCGTCGTGCATTTCCGAGGTCGCCGCATAGAGCGAGGTCCACTTGTTGAAGATCGCCTTCAAACCCTCGACGCTGTCGAAATCGGTGCTCTCACCAGGAATATCGAAGCCGACGAAGTCCTTGTGGCAGAAGACCTCGGATTCACCGGTATCGGCGAGGATGATGAATTCATGGCTGAGATTGCCGCCGATCGGGCCGGTGTCGGCACGCATCGGAATGGCGCGCAGGCCGAGCCGATCGAAGGTTCTGAGATAGGCGGCGAACATCTTGTTATAGGAATGCTCCGCCCCCTCGCGCGTCAGATCGAAGGAATAGGCATCCTTCATCATGAACTCGCGCGAGCGCATGGTGCCGAAGCGCGGACGGATCTCGTCGCGGAACTTCAGCTGGATGTGATAGAGATTGAGCGGCAGGTCCTTGTAGGATTTGACGGAAGAACGGAAGATATCCGTCACCATCTCCTCGTTGGTCGGACCGTAGAGCATCGGCCGATCCTGACGGTCCTTGATGCGCAGCATCTCCTTGCCGTAGGCGTCGTAACGGCCGCTTTCCTGCCAGAGTTCGGCCGACTGCAGGGTCGGCATCGAAAGCTCGATGGCGCCGGCACGGTTCTGCTCCTCGCGAATAATGGCGTTAACCTTGTCGAGCACGCGCTTGCCGAGCGGCAGCCAGGAATAGATGCCCTGCGACTGCTGGCGGATCATGCCGGCGCGCAGCATCAACCGGTGGGAGACGATTTCCGCCTCCTTGGGGTTTTCCTTAAGGATGGGCATGAAATAGCGGGACAGACGCATGGCGGATTCCGGAGCAGTTGAGATCCCGCGGAGAAACGGAATCGACGGTGCATTGGTAATGTGGGAGCGTTCATAGCCGCTTCGCGGCGGGAAGGAAACCCGCAACTGCCGTCGGCCGCCTCCCGGATACGCATGTTCACGCCGGCAAAATGAAAGGGTGTGAAAAAGCGCGTGTTTATAAGGACTTGAACGAAAATCTTGTCAACAGAAATATTTTGCTAGAGTGTAGCAAAAATGCAAAAAAAGCTAATGACAAAGCCCAATGTTTGAGCTAGCTTTAGCTCACAAAACAGGCAGGAAGCTAAATTCTTGCCGAATTCGCGGTCAAGTCTTGGGAGGATCAGATCTTAGGCGCGCTCGTCGCAGCCCCGGCAACGGTTACAGATCACGCGATACTTAAAACAAGGCTTTCAGCCTTGTTTTTTTTTGGCTTTTGCCTCCCATCCCAACCAGAAACGAGATCGCCTTCCGTAAGGAAATGCGCCCTCATTCCGTTAGGCGAGCTCTTTGCCGCAACAGCATGTCGCCGATATGACGAAATCGATTTTTTGTGAATTTTACATCTGCTCAAACTTTGAGCAAAAGCTACTTCAATAGAAGCTAGGCCCTAGTTGTGGAAGGGCGTCGAAGCCCCAGCCGAAATAGGTGTCGCAGACATACCAGAGGCCGTAGATCAGAGCCGAGATCAGCGTCGTCAGCGAAAAGACGAAGCCGGCGCGAAAGCGGGTGGGCGCGCTGGGAACGGTGCCGAGCACGATATCATCGTCTTCTGCCTGGGTGCGCAGGCCGATCGGCAGGACGGCGAAAAGCGTCATCCACCATACGATGAAGTAGACGGCAAATCCCTGAAGGAAGATCTGAAGCATTATGGTTCCCGGTGATGTCGCGCCGCCATGTGGCGAAGGCGTCCTCTCACTTTCAATTGCGCGCCTTTATAGGGCGGAATGGCGGTCAATTCAAAGCGAACGAAACATTTTGCCGCTTCGGGTCACTCTGCCGCAGCGCAAGCGCTTCACATGAATTCGGTTCAGGCCTGTTCAAGCTCGATCAGCGTGCCGAAGAAATCCTTGGGGTGCAGAAAGAGCACCGGCTTGCCGTGCGCGCCGGTCTTCGGCTGGCCGTCGCCCAGCACCCGCGCCCCCGCCTCGACCAGCCGGTCGCGGGCGAGGATGATATCGTCCACTTCATAACAGATGTGGTGCATACCGCCGGACGGGTTCTTGTCGAGGAAGGCTGCAACCGGTGAGACTTCCCCCAGCGGCTCAAGCAATTCGACCTTGGTGTTCGGCAATTCGACGAAGACGACGGTGACGCCGTGTTCCGGCAGCGCCTGCGGCTGCGACACGGCAGCGCCCAGCGTGTCGCGATACGCAGCCGCCGCCGCCTTCAGGTCGGGGACGGCGATGGCAATATGGTTCACCCGGCCGAGCATGATCAAACCTTGGTGACGAAGGCGGTAACGACGGGTTTCTTGCCCCAGCTCTGGTTCGCAGCGGCGCGGATGGCGCGGCGCACGGCCTCTTGCAGCATGTCGATATCCTTGCGGCGGGCGCGCGGAATGCTTTCGATGGCGCTGATCGCCGCGTCGAAGAGCGTGTCCTCCATCTCATCGCCCTCGTCGTCATAGACCGGCAAGCCGATCGAGACGAGATCGGGATCGCCGACAATATCATAACGGGCGTCGAGCACGACGCTGACCGCGACATGGCCGACATAGGAGAGCTTCTTGCGCTCGCCGATCCCCATCTCGTCGAAATCGCCGATCAGCATGCCGTCCTTGTAGATGCGGCCGTGCGGCGCTTCGCCGATCACCTCGACCGGACCTGGCGCCAGCCGCAAGATATCGCCGTTGCGCACCCGCGGGACGATCGCGATGCCGGATTGCTCGGCAAGCTCCTTGTGCGCCGTCAGATGCGTCGCCTCGCCATGCACCGGCACAACGACCTTCGGCCGAGTCCACTCGTACATCCGCTGCAGCTCGTTGCGGCGCGGATGGCCGGACACGTGGACCAGGGCTTCAGTATCGGTGATGATGTGCACGCCCTGCTCGACGAGGCCGTTCTTGATGTCCTGGATCGCCTTCTCGTTACCGGGAATGGCGCGAGAGGAAAAGACGACGATATCGCCTGCCGCAAAGGCCACATTGCGCATTTCGTCGCGGGAAAGCTTGGCAAGCGCTGCCCGCGCCTCGCCCTGGCTGCCGGTCAGGATGACGACGACCTTGTCGCGGGGGGTGTAGCCGTATTCTTCCTCGGAGATGAAGGGCTTCACGCCTTCCATCAGGCCGATATCCTGGGCGACGTCGACGACCCGCTTCAGCGAGCTGCCGAGCAACAGCACTTCGCGGCCCGCCGCCTCGGCAGCTTCGGCAACGGTGCGAATGCGCCCGACATTCGATGAGAAGGTGGTGATCGCCACCCGGCCTTCGGCATCCTCGATGATCTTGCGCAGGCTTTCGGACACATCCTTCTCGGACGGCGAAACACCGTCACGCAAAGCATTGGTGGAATCGCACATCAGCGCCAGCACGCCCTCGTCGCCCAACTGGCGAAAGCGCGTCTCATCGGTCAGCGGCCCGAGCGAGGGCTCGTGGTCGATCTTCCAGTCGCCGGTGTGGATGACATTGCCGGCGGGCGTGCGGATCATCAGCGACATCGGCTCGGGGATCGAGTGATTGACGGCCACACCTTCGATGCTGAACGGGCCGACATTGATCGTGTCGCCCGCCTTGAACGGCGTCACCGGCACCTCGCCGATCCTCGCCTTCTCGAAATTGCGTTTGGCTTCGAGCAGACCCGCGGTAAAGCCCGAGGCATAGACCGGCACGTTGAGCCCGGGCCAGAGATCGGCGAGCGCGCCATAATGATCTTCATGGGCATGGGTGATGATGATCGCCTTGAGGTTTTTGCGTTCGCTGGCGAGGAAGCGGATGTCGGGCAGGACCAGGTCGACGCCCGGCAGATCCGGGCCGGGAAAGGTGACGCCGCAATCGACCATGATCCACTGGCGATGCTCGGGCGGGCCGTAGCCATAGAGAGCGAGATTCATGCCGATCTCGCCAACGCCGCCCAGAGGCAGGAATACCAACTCGTCCTGTTTCGCCATAATTTTCGTTTTTTCCGCTATCCAAAAAACACATCACCGGCGGCAATGGGCATAATCCTGCCAGCGCCGGTATCGAGCATCAACAAGCCATTATCATCAATTCCGGCGAATTGGCCGGAAATCGATCGGTCCGGTAAATTCACCGTGATCTTTTCGCCGATGCCACAGGCGATGGTGCGCCAGCGCGCCGTGATCTCGGCAATGCCGCAACCCTGGTCCCATTGATCGAGCACATCCGCCATCGCCGCGAAGAGATGGGCGAAGAGCTCCTCCGGCGAAGCCGCGCTTGCATGCTGACGCAGACAGGTGACGGGATAGAGCGGATTATCAGGCATGACCGAGACATTGATGCCGATGCCGACGATCAGCGCGTAGCGGCCGTCCGGCAACTGCTCGCCCTCGACGAGGATGCCGCAGGTCTTTTTCCGGCCGATGAGGATATCGTTCGGCCATTTGACCTCGAGCGGTTCGGCGCCCGGCGGCAGCACCTGGCGGATCGCCTGGTGCACGGCGACGGCAACCGCCAGCGGCAGCGAGCCGAGGCGCTCCATCGGCGCCGGGTCGATCAATAGAAGGGAAGCGTAAAGATTGCCGCGTTCGGACACCCAGAGGCGGCCGCGGCGGCCGCGGCCGCCGGTCTGCCTCTCGGCCGTCACCCAGAGATTTCCGGGATCGCCCGCCCGCGCCCGGGCGAGGCATTCGCTATTGGTGGACGATGTTTCCGACAGCGCCTCGTGCCTGAAATCGCCGAGCGATATCCGGCGCCGTCTGTCGGAAACCATTAGAAGAGTGTCGCGGCGGCAAGCTCTGCCGCACCGCCGATCGGCCCGCCGATGAGCACATAGGCGGTGACGAAGAGACCGGAAAGACCGAAGACCAGACGCAGGGCGCCGGAGACCCGGGCGAATTCGCCGGTCGCCTCATCGAACCACATCAGCTTGATGACGCGCAAATAATAATAGGCGCCGACGACCGAGGCGAGAACGCCGATGATGGCAAGCGCATAAAGCTTGGCTTCGATCGCCGCAACGAAGACGAAGTACTTGGCGAAGAAACCGGCGAGCGGCGGAATGCCGGCGAGCGAGAACATCAGCGCTGTCAGCACCACGGCCATGAACGGGTTGGTCGCGGAAAGGCCGGCGAGATCATTGACGTCTTCGACGACGGTGCCGTCCTTGCGGCGCATCGACATGATGATTGCAAAGCTGCCGAGGGTCATGACCATGTAGATGACCATGTAAAGCATGACGCCGGAAACGCCGGTCTGGTTGCCGGCGGCAAGGCCGACCAGCGCATAGCCCATATGGCCGATCGAGGAATAGGCCATCAGCCGCTTGATGTTCTTCTGGCCGATCGCCGCAAACGAGCCGAGCAGCATCGAAGCGATCGAGATGAACACGACGACCTGCTGCCAGTCCGCCAGAACCGGCTGGAAGGCGGTGATGACGATGCGGGTCATCATCGCCATCGCGGCAACCTTCGGGGCCGCGGCCAGGAAGGCGGTGACCGGCGTCGGCGCGCCCTCATAAACATCCGGCGTCCACATATGGAAGGGAACGGCCGAGATCTTGAAGGCGATGCCGGCGAGGATGAAGACCAGGCCAAAGACTAGGCCGAGCGACCGCGCGCCCTCCACGGACAGGGCCTGGGCGATCTCGGAGAAGTGGGTGTGGCCGGTGAAGCCATAGACCAGCGACATGCCGTAGAGCAGCATGCCGGAGGAAAGCGCGCCGAGGACGAAATATTTCAGGCCGGCTTCCGTCGACTTCAGGCTGTCGCGGTTGATCGCGGCGACGACATAGAGCGCCAGCGACTGCAGCTCCAGCGCCAGATAGAGCGAAATCAGGTCGTTGGCCGAGATCATCAGCAGGATGCCGAGGGTCGCGAGCACCAGCAGAACCGGGAACTCAAACTTGTCGAGCTGATTTTCCCTAGCGTGGCCCATCGTCATGAACAGGGCGACCAGCGAGCCGATGAGCGCCACCAGTTTCATGAAGCGGGAGAAGCCGTCGGCCATGTAGACGCCGCCATAGGCAAGGCCTTCGGCCGGCACGAAGAGCAGCCAGACGCCGGAAGCCAGCAGCAGCACGATGGCGAGGCCGGTGACGACGAGGCCCGACCGTTCGCCTGAGAAGACGCCGACCATCAACAGGAACAGGGCGCCGACCGCTAGGATCAGTTCCGGCGCGGAAAGATGCAGACTGAGGAGGATTGTTTCAGCGGTCATGTCCGATAAGTCCCGTCATCAATTCATAGACAGCGCAACATTCTGCGCTGCGTGCACGGCGGCCGTGTAGTTATTGACCAGCAGATCCACCGAGGCGGCCGTGGCATCGAAGACCGGAGCCGGGTAAACGCCGAAGAAGATGGTCAGTGCGACCAGCGGGTAGAGGATCAGCTGTTCGCGGGGCGAAAGGTCGAGCAGCGCCTTCAGCTTTTCCTTCTCCAGCGCGCCGAAGATCACGCGGCGATAGAGCCAAAGCGCATAGGCGGCAGAGAGAATGACGCCGGTGGCGGCAAAGAGCGCGACCCAGGTATTGACCCGGAAGACGCCGATCAGCGTCAGGAACTCACCGACAAAGCCCGAGGTGCCGGGAAGCCCGACATTGGCCATGGTGAAGACCATCATGGCGACGGCATATTTCGGCATGTTGTTGACGAGACCGCCATAGGCATTGATCTCGCGCGTATGGGTGCGGTCGTAGACGACGCCGACGCAGAGGAAGAGCGCGCCCGAGACGATCCCGTGCGACAGCATCTGGAAGATCGAACCCTGAACGCCCTGCGTGTTGGCGGCGAAGATGCCCATGGTCACGTAGCCCATGTGCGCCACCGAGGAATAGGCGATCAGCTTCTTGATGTCGTCCTGCATCATCGCCACCAGCGAGGTGTAGATGATGGCGATGACGGACATGGCGAAGACAAGCGGCGCGAAATAATCGGACGCCACCGGGAACATGCCGAGCGAGAAGCGGATGAGACCGTAGCCGCCGAGCTTCAGCAGGACGCCGGCCAGGATCACCGAGCCTGCCGTCGGCGCCTGAACGTGGGCATCCGGAAGCCAGGTATGGACCGGCCACATCGGCATCTTCACCGCGAAGGAGGCGAAGAAGGCAAGCCATAGCCAGGTCTGCAGCGCCGGCGGGAACTTGTAGGCGAGCAGCGCGGTGATATCCGTCGTTCCGGCCTGCCAGTACATCGCCATGATGGCGAGCAGCATCAGCACCGAGCCCAGCAACGTATAGAGGAAGAACTTGTAGCTCGCATAGACGCGATCCTTGCCGCCCCAGACGCCGATGATCAGGAACATCGGAATGAGGCCCGCCTCGAAGAAGACGTAGAACAGCACGATATCGAGCGAGACGAAGACGCCGACCATCATCGTTTCCAGGATGAGGAAGGCGATCATGTATTCCTTCAGGCGCTTCTCGATCGAGAGCCAGCTCGCCAGCACGCAGAAGGGCATGAGGAAGGTCGACAGGATGACGAACAGCATCGAGATGCCGTCGACGCCGACATGGTAACCGATGCCGGTGCCGAGCCAGTCGTGCTTTTCGAGCATCTGGAAGCCCGGATTGGCGTTGTCGAAGCCGACCCAGATGACGAGGGAAACGAGGAAGGTGAAGACGGTGGTGATCAGCGAGATCCACAGCACGTTCTTGCGGCCGCTCTCGCTCTCGCCGTTCATCAGCAGCAGGAGCACCACGCCGACGAGCGGCAGGAAGGTGACCGTTGAAAGAATAGGCCAATCGGTCATCAGAAGGAACTCCCGAGCATCATCCAGGTAACGAGCGCCGCAATGCCGATCAGCATGGCGAAGGCGTAGTGATAGAGGTAACCGGTCTGCAGGCGGACGACGCGGTCGGTGACGGCGACGACGCGGGCGGCCACGCCGTTCGGGCCGTAGGTGTCGATGACGCCAACGTCACCCTTCTTCCACAGGAAGCGGCCAAGCGCTCTGGCGGTGCGGACGAAGAGGAAATCGTAGAGCTCGTCGAAGTACCACTTGTTCAAGAGGAACTGGTAGAGAACCCGGTGCTGCTTGGCGAGGACGCGCGGCGTCTCCGGCGAGCGGATATACATGTACCAGGCGGTGACAAAGCCGAGCACCATGGCGATGAAGGGGCTCAGAGCCACGAGCGCCGGCACGTGGTGGAACTCTTCGACGAGTTCGTTCTCGGCGCCGGTGAAAAGCGCACCCTTCCAGAACTCGGCATACTCCTCGCCGTAGAACCGGCCTTCGAAGAGCACACCCGCCAGCACCGCGCCGATCGCCAGCAGATACAGCGGCACCAGCATGACCTGCGGCGATTCGTGAACGTGGTGCATGACCTCGTGCGAAGCGCGCGGCTTGCCGAAGAAGGTCATGAAGATCAGGCGCCAGGAATAGAAGCTGGTGAAGAGCGCGGCGATGACCAGCAGCGAGAAGGCAAAGCCTGCGACCGGCGAGTGCGAAGCATAGGTCGCCTCGATGATCACATCCTTGGAGAAGAAGCCGGCAAAGCCGATCGGCGTGAAGGGAATGCCGACGCCGGTGATCGCCAGGGTGCCGATGATCATCAGCCAGAAGGTCACCTTGATGTGCGGCCGCAGGCCGCCCATGTAGCGCATGTCCTGCTCGCCATCGACGGCGTGGATGACCGAGCCGGCGCAGAGGAAGAGCAGTGCCTTGAAGAAGGCATGCGTGAACAGATGGAAGATCGCCGCGCCATAGGCCCCTACCCCGAGCGCCACGAACATGTAGCCGAGCTGCGAGCAGGTGGAATAGGCGATGACGCGCTTGATGTCGTTCTGCACGAGGCCGACAGTCGCCGCGAAGAAGGCGGTGATCGCGCCGATCACGGTGACGACGGTCAGTGCATCCGGCGACAGTTCGAAAAGCGGCGACATGCGGGCGACAAGGAAGACGCCGGCGGTGACCATGGTGGCGGCGTGGATGAGGGCCGAGACCGGGGTCGGGCCTTCCATGGCGTCCGGTAGCCAGGTGTGCAGCAGGAACTGCGCCGACTTGCCCATGGCGCCCATGAAGAGCAGCAGGCAGATGCCGGTCAGCGCATGCGCCTTGTCGAGCTGCATGCCGAAGAGGTTGAGGATGACTTCGCTCGCCTCGCCGCCGCCTTCATGCGGGGCGAAATTCGAGGCATTGGCGAAGATCGTGTCGAGATTGATCGCGCCGAACAGCACGAAGACACCGGCAATGCCGAGCACGAAGCCGAAGTCGCCGACGCGGTTGACGATGAAGGCCTTCATCGCCGCGGCCGTCGCCGACGGCTTCTTGAACCAGAAGCCGATCAGCAGATAGGAGGCAAGACCGACGCCTTCCCAGCCGAAGAACATCTGCGCCAGGTTGTCGGCCGTCACCAGCATCAGCATGGCGAAGGTGAAGAGCGAGAGATAGGCGAAGAAACGCGGGCGATGCGGATCGGTATGCATGTAACCGATCGAATAGACGTGCACCAGCATCGAGACCGTGTTGACGACGATCAGCATGACCGAGGTCAGCGTATCCACCCGCAGCGACCAGGAGGCATCGATGCCGCCGGACTGAATCCAGCGCAGCACCTCGACCTTGATCGGGCCGCCTTCGGCGTGGCCCATGCCAACGGTGAAGAAGACGTACCAGGAGAGGATGGCGGCGATGATCATCAGGCCGCTGGTGACATATTCCGAAGCCTTGGCGCCGATGGCGCGGCCGAACAGGCCGGCGACGATCGCACCGATCAAGGGAAGAAAGACGATAGCCTTATAGAGGAACATGAGCCACTCAGCCCTTCATCATATTGACGTCTTCGACCGCGATCGAGCCGCGGTTGCGGTAGAAGACAACGAGAATTGCAAGACCGATCGCCGCCTCGGCAGCCGCCACCGTCAGGATGAACAGCGCAAAGACCTGTCCGACGATGTCGTTCAGGAAGTGGGAAAAGGCGACCATGTTGATGTTGACGGAAAGCAGGATCAGTTCGACCGACATCAGGATGACGATGACGTTCTTCCGGTTCAGGAAGATGCCGAAGACGCCGAGCGTGAAGAGGATGGCGCTGACCGTCAGGTAGTGGGAAAGACCGATGACCATGTTCTTTGTTCCTTGACCTGCCTTTAGACGCCCTGCCCGGGCTTGACCGAAACCACCTCGACGGCGGTGGCGGGCGTGCGGGCAACCTGCCTGGGGATATTCTGCCGCTTGATGTTGGTGCGGTGCCGGAGCGTCAGCACGATGGCGCCGATCATGGCGACCAGCAGCACCAGGCCGGCGATCTGGAAGAAGTAGACATAATTGGTGTAGAGCACGTCGCCGAGGGCGGCCGTATTAGTGCGCTCCGTCAGCGCCGGGATCGGCATGGCGACAGTCTTGGCGATCTCAGGCGAGATGACGCTGCCGCCGATGACGACGATCAGCTCGGCTGCGAGAATGATCCCGATCAGCCCGCCGATCGGCGCATATTCGAGAACCCCTGCCCTGAGCTCGGTGAAGTCGATATCGAGCATCATCACCACGAAGAGGAAGAGCACGGCGACGGCGCCGACATAGACGACAAGCAGGATCATCGCCAGGAATTCGGCGCCGAGCAGCAGGAAGAGGCCGGCCGCGTTGAAGAACACCAGGATCAGGAACAGAACCGAGTGAACCGGGTTCTTCGCCCAGATGACCATGAACGCCGACGCCACCGCGACAAAGGCGAAAAGATAGAAAAATAGAGCCTGCAGACCCATGTTGGTGCCTTTTTCATCTTCCCCCGGGCAGCCGGGAGTTTTTCTGCCCGATAGAGCATTGCGGCTGACCGGCAAAGCTCCTGTGCATATTGACCGCTAGAGGAGCAGCAGAGCTCCATCGCGGCATTTCAAAACCCAATCAGCGGTACGGCGAATCGATCGCGATATTGCGGGCGATTTCGCGCTCCCACCGGTCTCCGTTATCGAGAAGGCGCGCCTTGTCGAAATAGAGCTCTTCGCGGGTTTCCGTCGCAAATTCGAAATTCGGACCCTCGACGATCGCGTCAACAGGGCAGGCTTCCTGGCAGAAGCCGCAATAGATGCACTTCACCATGTCGATGTCGTAGCGCACGGTGCGGCGCGTGCCGTCGTTGCGGCGCGGACCCGCCTCGATGGTGATGGCCTGGGCAGGACAGATCGCCTCGCAGAGCTTGCAGGCGATGCAGCGCTCTTCGCCGTTCGGATAACGGCGCAGCGCATGTTCGCCGCGGAAACGCGGGGAGACCGGACCCTTTTCGAAGGGATAGTTGATCGTCGCCTTCTGGCGGAAGAAATAGCGCATCGACAGAAAGAACGCGCCGAAGAATTCCTTGAGGAACAGCGAGTTGATGGAGCTGGACAAGCTTCCCATCTTCAACCTCCAATTTTGCCGGAAACGAGAGCGGGCGTCATCAAGCCCATCCCATCAGCTTCAGCACGAATGCAACGATGATGACCATGGCGAGCGACAGCGGCAGGAAAACTTTCCAGCCGAGGCGCATGAGCTGGTCGTAGCGGTAGCGCGGAACGAAGGCCTTGACCATCGCGAACATGAAGAACACCAGGCATGCCTTGAGGGTGAACCAGATGATGCCGGGAACCCAGTTGAGGATCCAGATATCGACCGGAGGCAGCCAGCCACCGAGGAAGAGGATCGTGGTCAACGCGCACATCAGGCAGACGGCCGCATATTCGCCGAGCATGAACATCATGTATGGCGAAGAGCCGTATTCGACCATGAAGCCGGCAACCAGTTCCGATTCGGCTTCCGGAAGGTCGAAGGGCGGACGGTTGGTCTCGGCGAGCGCCGAAATGAAGAAGACGATGAACATCGGGAACAGCGACAGCCAATGCCAGTCGAGGAACGAGGCAGGCAGACCGAGCATGGTGCCGAGGCCGGTATGCTGTGCATTGACGATGTCGGTCAGGTTCAGCGAACCGACGCAGAGCAGCACGGTGACGATGACGAAGCCGATCGAGACTTCGTAGGACACCATCTGCGCCGCCGAGCGCAGCGCACCGAGGAACGGATACTTCGAGTTCGAAGCCCAGCCGCCCATGATGATGCCGTAAACCTCGAGCGAAGAGATCGCGAAGATATAGAGGATGCCGACATTGATGTTGGCGATTACCCATCCGTCGGCGAGCGGCACCACCGCCCAGGTGGACAGCGCCAGAAGAACCGTCACTAGCGGGGCAAGCAGGAAGACCGCCTTGTTGGCACCGGCTGGAATGATCGGCTCCTTGAAGACGAATTTCAGAAGGTCGGCGAAGGACTGGAACAGGCCGAAGGGACCGACGACGTTCGGGCCGCGGCGCAGCTGCACGGCCGCCCAGATCTTACGGTCGGCAAGCAGCACGTAAGCAATGAAGACGAGCAGGCAGACCAGAAGCAGCAGCGATTGCCCGATCATGATGATCGCCGGCAAGACATAGGTCGAAAAGAAAGAATCCATGGTCCCCTGCCCTTACTCTGCCGCGACTTTGAAGTTGTTGCGGGCCAATGCCGAGCACTCGGCCATGACAGCCGAGGCACGCGCAATCGGGTTCGTCAAATAGAAGTCTTTGACCGGCGACGCAAACCCTGACTTGTTCATCTTGCCGGCTTTTTTCGCAACTGCGGCAATTTGGGCGCTATCGGTTTCGGCGATCTCGTCGATGGCGGCGAAATGCGGGAAAGCGGCATAGAGCCGGCCACGCAGTTCACTCAGCGAATCGAAGGGAAGCTTCTTGCCGAGCACGTCGGAAAGGGCACGGATAATTGCCCAGTCCTCGCGGGCATCGCCCGGTGCAAAGCCTGCGCGGCTGCCCATCTGGACGCGGCCTTCGGTGTTGACCCAGGTGCCGGATTTTTCAGTGTAGGCTGCGGCCGGCAGGATGACGTCGGCATGATGCGCGCCGTTATCGCCATGCGAGCCGATATAGACAGTCAGCCCCGCCTTCTTGGCGGTGAAGTCAAGTTCGTCGGCGCCGAGCAGGAAGAGCACGTCCATCGACGTCAGCATTTCGGCGGCATTGACGCCCTTGGCACCCGGCACGAAGCCGAGGTCGAGGCCGCCGACGCGCGAGGCGGCGGTATGAAGGACGGCAAAGCCGTTCCAGCCTTCGACAACCGCGCCGACCGAACCGGCGAGCTTGGCGGCACTGGCGAGAACGCCGGCGCCGTCGCTGCGCGACAGCGCGCCTTGGCCAATGATGATCATCGCCTTGGCAGCGTTCTTCAGGACGTCGGCAAAGGCATGGCCGCCATCGACCAGATCCTTCAGCGTGTCGGGACCGGCGCCGAGATAGTCATAGCTGTAGCGCAGCTCGCCCGGCTCGCCGATGACGCCGATCGGGAACTTGCCGCGGCGCCAGCGCTTGCGGATGCGGGCGTTGAGGATGGCCGCCTCGAAGCGCGGATTGGCGCCGATGATCAGCAGCGCATCGGCCTGGTCGATGCCTGCGATGGTCGGGTTGAAGAGGTAGCTGGCGCGGCCGAGCGCCGGATCGAGTGCCGCCCCATCCTGGCGACAGTCGAGATTGGCGGAGCCGAGCGACTTCACCAGTTCGGAAAGCGCATACATTTCCTCGACGGAAGCGAGATCGCCGGCGATCGCGCCTATCTTGTCGCCCGAGGTGGCGCCGACGGCAGCCTTGATGGCGCCGAAAGCCTCGGCCCAGCTGGCCGGCTGCAGGCGGCCGTCGCGGCGGACATAGGGCCGGTCGAGGCGCTGGGTCTTCAGGCCGTCCCAGATGAAGCGGCTCTTGTCGGAGATCCACTCCTCATTGATCGCCTCGTTGACGCGCGGCAGGATGCGCATAACTTCGCGGCCGCGGGCATCGACGCGGATCGCCGAGCCGACAGCATCCATGACGTCGATCGATTCGGTCTTGTTCAGTTCCCAGGGGCGCGCGGTAAAGGCGAAGGGCTTGGAGGTGAGCGCGCCGACCGGGCAAAGGTCGACGACATTGCCCTGCAGTTCCGAGGTCATCGCCTGTTCGAGATAGGTGGTGATCTCGGCATCCTCGCCGCGGCCGATCAGGCCGAGTTCGGAAATGCCGGCAACCTCGGTGGTGAAGCGGACGCAGCGTGTGCAATGGATGCAGCGGTTCATCACTGTCTTGACCAGCGGGCCGATATATTTGTCTTCGACGGCCCGCTTGTCTTCCTGGTAGCGCGAGGTATCGATGCCGAAGGCCATCGCCTGGTCCTGCAGGTCGCATTCGCCGCCCTGGTCGCAGATCGGGCAATCGAGCGGATGGTTGATCAGCAGAAATTCCATCACGCCTTCGCGGGCCTTTTTGACCATCGGCGTGTTGGTGAAGACCTCGGGCAGTTCACCGTTCGGGCCGCCGCGAATGTCGCGAACGCTCATGGCGCAGGAAGCCTGCGGCTTCGGCGGGCCGCCCTTCACCTCGACAAGGCACATGCGGCAATTGCCGGCAACCGACAGGCGCTCATGGAAGCAGAAGCGCGGAACCTCGGCACCGGCATCCTCGCACGCCTGCAATAGCGTGAAATGATCCGGAACTTCGATCTCGTTGCCGTCAATCTTCAGTTTTGCCATCGTCGCTCAGTCCTGTTTCCCGTTTGCCGGATGACGGCAAACAAACCCGTTTTTGCAACATTTTCATTGCCGAGCCGGATCTTTCGTCCTGCCGGCAGCTGATGTCGCCCAAATTTTCTGTCGCGCGTTCCAGACCCGGAACCCGCACCGGCATCTGCAGCGTGAGGCCCGCGCCGTCCGCCGATCTGCCCATGTTTCCGGCCGGTTTTTGACGGCCGGACAGTTTATTTCCTTCTGCGGCTCCGCCCGGCGAGAACCTTCGCCTGGCCGATCCAGTCGTCGCGGGCGATGCGGCCGTCGAAGCCAAGCTCAGCGTCGAGCCGGGCGATGTCCTCGTCGGTCCAGGCGGCAATCTCGGCAAAGCTGCGAATGCCCCTGGCATTCAGCACCTGCTCCAGCTTCGGGCCGATGCCGGCGATCAGCTTGAGATCGTCGGCTTTTGCAGCCCGCGCGACCGGTTTTGCCTTCACGACCGGCTTTGGCTGGCTTGTCGGCGCCGGCTCGCTTGCCTGGATCGGCGCGCTTGCGGGCTTGACCACCGTCAGTCTCGGCCCGGCCTTTTTCTCGGCCGCAGGCTTCTCCGCAAAGGACTTGGTGAACACCTTGACGGCCGGACGGATATTTTCCGGCCGGATGTCGACATCGGGCATCGGCTCGTCCGGCGGCGTGTCGTCGAGGGCGGCGGCAAGCTTGCCGGTCGTTTCCAGCGCGCTCTGGAAGGCCCCGAAAAAGGCGCTCGCCATTTGCGTCGAGAAACCGAAGCCGATCGCCGTTGCGGCGGCAAAGGCAGCGGCCGGATGCGCCATCAGTGGATGCACAGGCATCGCCTGTGCGTTTTCCAGCATCTCGGCGGCAAGACGGCCGAAGCCGGCCGCGATATCGGCAGTCTCTTCCTTCTTCCCACTTTTCGATGCCTTGTCCGTCATGATTATTCAGCCGCCTCCAGAACCGCGCCGTGGTCAAGCGCGCTTGCCGTATACTGGTCGATGCGCTTTTCAATCTCGGGGCGGAAGTTACGGATCAGACCCTGCACAGGCCATGCGGCGGCGTCGCCGAGCGCGCAAATGGTATGGCCTTCGATCTGCTTGGTCACCTGGAACAGCATGTCGATTTCGCGCTTCTGGGCATTGCCCTTGGCCATGCGTTCCATCACCCGCCACATCCAGCCCGTGCCTTCGCGGCAGGGCGTGCACTGGCCGCAGCTCTCGTGCTTGAAGAAGGCGGAGATGCGGGCGATCGCCTTGATGACGTCGGTGGACTTGTCCATGACGATCGCGGCGGCCGTGCCGAAGGAGGAACCGACGGCACGAAGGCCGTCGAAATCCATCGGGCAGTCGATGATGTCCTTGGCAGGCACGATCGGGCAGGATGCGCCGCCGGGAATGACGGCGAGCAGATTATCCCAGCCGCCGCGGATGCCGCCGGCGTGGCGGTCGACCAGTTCGCGGAAGGTGATGCCCATTTCCTCTTCGACCGTGCACGGCTTGTTGACGTGGCCGGAGAGCATGAACAGCTTGGTGCCGACATTGTTCGGACGGCCGATGGAAGAGAACCAACCGGCACCGCGGCGCAGGATCGTCGGAGCAACGGCGATCGATTCGACGTTATTAACCGTCGTCGGGCAACCATAGAGGCCCATATTGGCCGGGAATGGCGGCTTCAGGCGCGGCTGGCCCTTCTTGCCTTCGAGGCTTTCGAGCAGCGCGGTTTCCTCGCCGCAGATATAGGCGCCGGCCCCGTGGTGGACGAAGATGTCCATGTCCCAGCCGAGCTTGTTGTTCTTGCCGAGCAGGCCATAGTCATAGCATTCGTCGATTGCCGCCTGCAGCGCTTCGCGCTCGCGGATATATTCGCCGCGCACATAGATGTAGGCCGCATTGGCGCCCATGGCGAAGCTCGCGACGACGCAGCCTTCGATCAGCGTATGCGGATCGTGGCGCATGATATCGCGGTCCTTGCAGGTGCCAGGCTCGGATTCGTCGGCGTTGACGACGAGGTAATGCGGGCGGCCGTCGCTTTCCTTCGGCATGAAGGACCATTTCAGGCCTGTCGGGAAGCCGGCGCCGCCGCGGCCGCGAAGACCGGATGCCTTCATCTCGTTGATGATCCAGTCACGGCCCTTTTCGAGGATCTGCTTGGTGCTATCCCAGTGGCCGCGGCTCATCGCGCCCTTCAGGGACTTGTCCTTGAGGCCGTAGATGTTGGTAAAGATGCGGTCTTTATCTTGTAACATGCTTCACCTCTTACCGCGGCTTCTTGCCGAAGACCTTGATATATTCCGCTTCGCCGCCCTTGGCGAGCGCCTTGGCCTGCTTGACCCAGTCGTCGCGCTCGATGCGGCCGCGGAAGTTCAGGTAGCCGTCGACCCATTCGCGTTCGGCCTTCTTCCAGCTCGCGACCTGCGCGAAGGTGAAGATGCCGATTTCGTTCAGCGTCGCCTCGATCTTCGGGCCGACGCCGGAGATCATCTTCAGATCATCCGGGGCGGCGGGCTTTTCGACGCCGGCGGGACGGTTCTTGTCGGTCAGGCTGGGCTTTGCCGCCGGGGCTTCGGCCTTGACGGCCGGGGCCGGCTCGGCAGCCGCCGTGCCGGAAACCGGCTGTTCTTCGGCTGCCTTGGCGTTCTTGGCCGCCGCCTTCGGCGCCGTTGCCGGCGTCTTCAGCGCCGCATTGGTCTCGGCATCGGTGCTCTTCGGGCGGGCGGCTTCCGACGGCGGGACCGGAGCGGCGTCGACCGGAGCCGATACGCTTTCGGCATCGGCCTTCTTGGCGCGTGTCCTTGCCTTCGGCTCTTCCGTCGTCAGCGAGGTCAGGCCGCCTTCTGGTGCGGAGAATATGCGGTCGATCTGGGTACCCGGCTTGATGCTCGCGCCATTGCCGGCGGCAAAGGTATCGATGATCTCTTCGAGCCGGGCGGGCGTCAGATCCTCATAGGTGTCCTTGCCGATCATCACCATCGGGGCGTTGACGCAGGCGCCAAGACATTCGACCTCTTCCCACGACAGCGTGCCTTCGGCATTGCGCTCGAAGGGATGGGCATGGATCTTGCTTTTGCAGACCGACATCAGCGCTTCCGAGCCGCGCAGCATGCAGGGCGTGGTGCCGCAGACCTGGACATGGGCGCGCGTGCCGACGGGATGCAGTTGGAACTGCGTATAGAAGGTCGCGACTTCGAGCACTCTGATATAGGCCATGTCGAGCATGTCGGCGATCTTTTCGATCGCCGCGCGCGTGACCCAGCCGTCCTGCTCCTGCGCCCGCATCAACAGCGGAATGACCGCCGACTGCTGGCGGCCGGCGGGGTATTTCTGGATCGTCTTGTCCGCCCAGACCGCATTTTCATCGCTGAAAGCGAATGCGGCAGGCTGAAATTGATCTTCGGCTAATCGACGAACGGACATTCTTCCTCACGCCTTATCAGTTTAGGGTTCCACACCGCGAAGCGGTCAAAGACTGCATTTCGCAGGCATAGGCCGACTGGTCTTTCTGCATAAATACGACGAATTTGCTGCCATTCGGGATGGCAGCCTTGATCTGATAGCCCTTGGACAAAAGCTCGCCCATGGAGGCTTGCGCCGCCGGCGGTGTCACTTCCTTATGGCCCAACGGCGTCCCGAGGGTGTCGGCCTCCTGAGCCGAAGCCCCGGATGCCGCAAGAAGGAGAGCGACGGCAAGCGGCAGACGCTGCATCAGCGGTCCACCTCGCCGAAGACGATGTCGAGCGAACCGAGCACCGCTGCGATGTCGGCAAGCTGGTGGCCGCGGCACATGAAGTCCATCGCCTGCAGATGCGCATAGCCCGGCGCGCGGATTTTGCAGCGATAGGGCTTGTTGGAGCCGTCGGAGACGAGATAGACGCCGAACTCGCCCTTCGGCGCTTCGACGGCGGCATACACTTCTCCGGCCGGCACGTGATAGCCTTCGGTATAAAGCTTGAAGTGGTGGATCAGCGCTTCCATCGAGCGCTTCATCTCCCCGCGCTTCGGCGGCACGACCTTGCCATCGATCGACGAGAAAGGACCGGTCTTGGCATCCGACAGCAGGCGGTTGACGCACTGCTTCATGATGCGGACAGATTCGCGCATCTCGATCATGCGGATCAGGTAACGGTCATAATTGTCGCCGTTCTTGCCGATCGGGATGTCGAATTCGAGATCGGAATAACATTCGTAAGGCTGGGCGCGACGCAGATCCCAGGCCGCACCCGAACCGCGCACCATGACGCCGGAGAAGCCCCAGGCCCAGCAATCTTCCAGCGAGACGACACCGATATCGACGTTGCGCTGCTTGAAGATGCGGTTGCCGGTCAACAGGTTGTCGATGTCGTCGAGCGCCTTCAGGAAGGGATCGCACCAGTCGCCGATATCCTGCACCAGCTTTTCCGGTAGATCCTGATGGACGCCACCCGGACGGAAATAGGCGGCGTGCATGCGCGAACCCGAGGCGCGCTCGTAGAACACCATCAGCTTTTCACGCTCTTCGAAGCCCCAGAGCGGCGGCGTCAGCGCGCCGACGTCCATGGCCTGCGTCGTGACGTTCAGGAGATGCGACAGGATGCGGCCGATTTCCGAATAGAGCACGCGGATTAGCTGGCCGCGGATCGGGATCTCGATGCCAAGCAGCCTTTCGACGGCCAGCGCATAGGCATGCTCCTGGTTCATCGGCGCGACGTAATCGAGACGATCGAAATAGGGCACGGCCTGAAGATAGGTCTTGGTCTCGATCAGCTTCTCAGTGCCGCGGTGCAAGAGGCCGATATGTGGATCGACCCGCTCCACAATTTCGCCGTCAAGCTCCAGGACAAGACGAAGAACGCCATGCGCCGCCGGATGCTGCGGTCCGAAATTGATGTTGAAGTTGCGGACGTTATGTTCGGTCATTTGCAAGCGCTCCGCTATTGCAGGCATTAGCCAGTGGGCAATAGGCAATAGTGTCGTTTTCAGTTCTCACGTTCGTTCTGTCCATCCTGCAGGCGGCGAATGAGCGACCGCAGCATCTTTGCTACCTCGGTGATCAAGGAATGCGCCAACTGGGTCTGCGACACCGTGGTCATTCCTACTCGCGGCGAAAGTATCAGATGCGTTTCCAACTCCTTCAGGGACCCTTGGGCAATTTTCAAATGGTGCACATACGCACCCGTTGCCTCGCGTCCGTAACCTTCCGCTATGTTTGCCGCGATGGACGCCGCTGAACGTCTTACCTGGGAGGTGAGGCCATAAATTTCCTCTTTCGGAAATTCTTTGGTCAGGCCGTAACATTCAACCGCAAGATCCATTGAGCGCTGCCACACCGTAAGATCCTGATAGGAATTAATCGCCGTTGCCATTCTCCCTTATCACTACTGCCTGCTGGCTTCTGCCTAATGCCTAAGACTACTGCTTCGCCTTCTCGTCCCCCGGCAGCACGTATTCGGTGCCTTCCCAGGGCGACATGAAGTCGAAGTTGCGGAATTCCTGCTTCAGTTCTACCGGCTCGTAGACGACGCGCTTTGCAGCGTCGTCATAGCGGACCTCGACGAATCCGGTGGTCGGGAAGTCCTTGCGTAGCGGGTGACCCTCGAAACCGTAGTCGGTCAGGATGCGGCGCAGGTCCGGATGGCCGGTGAACAGGACACCGTACATGTCCCAGGTCTCGCGTTCGAACCAATCGGCGCCCGGATAGACGGCGCAGGCGGAGGGAACCGGCGTATCTTCATCGGTCGCGACCTTGATGCGGATGCGCACATTTTTCTTCGGCGACAGCAGGTGATAGACGACATCGAAGCGCAGCTCGCGCTGCGGCCAGTCGACACCGCAAATATCGATCAGGTTGACGAAACCGCATTTGGCGTCGTCACGCAGGAAGGTCAAAAGCGCGATCAGGTTTTCACCCGTCGTCGTCAGCGTCAGCTCGCCATACTTCAGCTGCGACGCGGCGATCAGGTTGCCGCGCGCTTCGCCAAGGTAGGACGCAAGCTCAGTCAGGGCTTCACTCATATGCCTTGTCCTTAACCCTTAGCGTTCGATCGTGCCGGTGCGCCGGATCTTCTTCTGCAGCAGAAGCACGCCGTAGAGCAGCGCTTCTGCCGTGGGGGGACAGCCCGGCACGTAGATATCGATCGGCACGACACGGTCGCAGCCGCGCACAACGGAATAGGAATAGTGGTAGTAGCCGCCGCCATTGGCGCAGGAGCCCATCGAGATGACATAGCGCGGCTCGGGCATCTGGTCGTAGACTTTGCGCAGAGCGGGCGCCATCTTGTTGGTCAGCGTGCCGGCGACTATCATGACGTCGGACTGGCGCGGCGAGGCGCGCGGCGCAAAACCGAAGCGCTCGACGTCATAGCGCGGCATCGACAACTGCATCATTTCGACAGCGCAGCAGGCAAGGCCGAAGGTCATCCACATCAGCGAGCCGGTGCGGGCCCAGTTGATCAGCTCGTCAGTCGAGGTGACGAGGAAACCCTTGTCGGCGAGCTCGTTGTTGATCTCGCCGAAGAAGGCGTCATTGCTGCCGATCGGCTTGCCGGTCGAGGGATCGATGATCCCCTTCGGCTGCTGGGCAACGAGCGGCTGATTGCTCACAGGGGTCACTCCCATTCCAGGGCTCCCTTTTTCCATTCATAGATAAAGCCGATGGTCAGCACGAGGAGGAAGACCATCATGGACCAGAAGCCGAACCAGCCGATGGCGCCGAAAGAAACGGCCCAGGGGAAGAGGAACGCGACTTCGAGGTCGAAGATTATGAAGAGGATCGACACGAGATAGAAGCGGATGTCGAACTTCATGCGGGCATCATCGAAAGCGTTGAAGCCGCATTCGTAAGCCGAGAGCTTCTCCGAATCGGGCGCTTTGAAAGCCACGGCGAACGGCGCAATGAGCAGCGCCAGGCCGATGACAAGCGCGATAGCGATGAAGATAGCGATCGGAATATAGGAACTGAGCAGTTCAGTCATCATGTTCATCCTTGCTTGCCGGAGGCGCCAGGCGGCGCATTTGGGCAATTGCCCGGCAAGCGAACGTGCGTTGCAACAAGCCGTGGTTAGCGCAGCCGAAGCCCCGGCGCAAGACTTTTACAGAGGCAATTCGACGCGTCGCGCGCGGACATTATCAAGCAGATGCAACGATGTCGCGACAAATCCGCAGAAGCTGATTCAAGCTGCATGCCTGACCCCTGGAAACTGCATGGCTTTCGGAAGAGAA